>NZ_JBEXIL010000013.1:0-159294 GCF_040608555.1 Micromonospora sp. NPDC005172 | reverse complement strand
GCCGGATACAACACCGGTATCCGGCCACGACCGCGCCTTGCCGGATCGCCGCCCGGACTCCGCCTCGGCTCGACCGCCCTTATAAAACAGGCCCTAGCTTGATCTTTAACCTGTGCGGCGTGGTCGAGGATTCGTTGATTTCTTGCTGGACTTCGGGTTTGTGGTGTCGCTGCTGGTGGCGGTGTGGACGTCGTGGCGGCGGGTGGGTTGGCGGTTGGGTCGTCCGGGTGGCCGTCCCGGGCCTGGTCGGGTGGGTTTCGGTGCACCGGCGGGACAGGCAGTCGTCGGACGGAGGTGACGAAATCCGCGGCGGACGCGGGCCGGGGTGAGCCGTTCGGGTCGGGCTGGTCGTTCCCACGGGTGGCGCAGGTCGGCGGCGAGGGGCCGGGCCAGCCGGAGTTGGGTGTGGGCAGCGATGATCAGCCAGGTCCATCGGTCGGCCGCGTGCGGGTCGCGCAGTTTCGGCACGGTCCAGCCGAGGGTCTGCTTGAACAGCCGGAACGTGTGCTCGATGTCGAAGCGCCGCAGGAACGCCTGCCACAACAGGTTCACCATCGCGATGTCTGGGTCGTCGTCAGGGTCGACCCCGACGCGGGCGGAGCACCACAGCCAGACAGGTTTCGCGGTCGCGCCGGAGGGGAGCCGTTGCACGTCGAGACGCACGACGGTGCCTTCCAGGATGGGTAGTTCGGGGCAGTCGGCCCAGGCAGCGCGGCGGGTAAGGCGTGGGTGCAGCCGGTACCAGGCGCGCGCGGTCGCCGTGCCGTAGAGCCGGGTCTCGGTCACGGTGGTGACATTCGGGGTGTCCCAGCTGGTCGGGTCACCAAAGATGAACTCGGTGCCGTGTCGTGGTGGCCGGCCGCACTGGGGGCCGGGCACCCACGCTTTCGGGGCGCGGCGCAGGACCCGGTCCGAGCGCATCCGGGCCAGGATCCGGACCGGCAGGTCTCGTAGCAGCCAGGCGAGACGGGCCGCGTCGTAGCCGGCGTCCATGACCACCCAGATCGCCAGGTCACCGGGCCGCCGGTGCCCGGCGGCGATGAGGCGACCCACGACGTCACGCACCTGCCCAGCGGTAGCCGCGGCCAGGTCCGCACCCGGGACGAGACGGATGGCGTCCAGCGGGGCGGTCCACGAACTACGCCCGGTTTCCAGGGCGACCAGGAACGAGTACGGCCATCCCGGCACCCCGATGTGCTGGTCCTTGCCACGGCCGTAGGTGTGACACAGGATCCGCTCCGGCACGGTGTGCGCCTCCGGCCGCAGCCAGCAGGTGACATCCACGGCCAGGACAATCCGCCCATCGGCCGCCCGTGGGATCGACGTCGAGGCCACCACCGTCCGCAACCGTTGCACATCGATCCGACCGGCGCCAAGAGCGTCGTACAACGCGCCGTGACCTCGGCGATGCTCCGCCACCAGAGACAACGCCGGCAGCGACCGCACCGGCCCGTCCGCGCACAACACCGCGTCAGCCAACTCGAACAACGCATCAGCTCGGGCGCTCAGACAACGATGCAGTTCCCTACGGAACGTCGCGAGGTCCCCAACCACGCTCTCACGCGTGGCGTCATGCACACTGATCATCCCGCAGCCCTTGATCCCGATCTTCTTCCCTAGACAAGAAGAATGATCAATCAAGGGCTGCGGCCATGATCAGCCGGGGTCGATACAAACCAACCCCAGGTTAAAGATCAAGCTAGTTGACGCTCTCCGGGCGGTCGAGGAAGTGCAGCCGCGCCCGCTTGTCCGGCAGCTCGATCACCGGGCCGGCCCGGAACCCGCTGCGCCGCAGCCGGCGGAGCATCCGGTCGTTGCGCACGTCCGGCTCCATCACGACGCGCCGCCGCCCCGGGTCGGCGAAGACGAACTCCAGGACCGCCCCGAACAACGCGCCGGTGAAGCCCGGCTCGGCGGTGACCGTGGGCCCGACGAGCAGGTGGACGCCGACGTCGCCGGGGCGCACCTCGTAGCAGCCGCCGACCGGATCGGCCCCGGGCTCGTACGTCTGCGTCAGCGCCGCCGGCACACCGTCGCGGTGCACCAGGTACGCGTGGTGGGTGGTCAGCGAATCCAGGTACGCGTAGATCTCGTGCACCCGCTCGCGGCTGGCGTCGCGCATTCCCCAGAACCGGGCCCGGTCCATCGTGACCCAGCCGTGCAGCAGGTCGGCGTCCTCGTCGGGGCGTACCGGCCGGATGGTGACCACCCCGAACCCGGGGACGTCGCGCCGATGGTGCTGTCCGTCAGTGCTCATCCCGCTCCTCGGTGAGGCGGTCCCAGTCGGTGGTCACCGGCAGCAGCTCACCGGTCAGCCACGCGGACTGCTGGTCGTCGTGGTGCTCGTCGCCGGGCACCCCACTGGCACCCAACGGGACCACCCACCGGCTGTCCTGCCGCCGGGCCAGGTCCCAGACGAAACGCGCGGCGGGCCCTCGGAAGCATCCGTGGGTGACCCCGGGAACGCTCGACGTGGCCAGCACGCAGTCGTGGTCGCCGTCGAGCCGTGGGCCGGGCGTGGCGTCCGGGTCGGGCAGGGCCCGCCACGCCACCAGCCGGTGCAGGTCACCCCAGCGCATCGTGCGGTCCGCCGTGCCGGCGACCTCCTCGGCCGCCGCGCGCACCACCGCCGCGGTGTCGACGCCGGGCAGCGGGGCCGCGCCGAGCAGGTGCTCCAGCGCGTAGCCGACCCGCGGGGTCAGCGCCAACCAGGGCGCGAACACCTCGGGGTACGCGGGCGGCTCGGCCAGCGCCGCCAGGGCCGGGTGTGCGGCGATCCGGCGTACGACGGCGGCCCGCAGGAGGGCGAAGTCGGCGGCGTCGGTGCTGTCCGCGTCCATCCGCCGGTCCCAGCGCAGCAGCCGGTCCCGGAGCGCGGCGGCGGCCGGACCGAGCCCGGCACTCCTGTCGAGCACCGCCAGCAGCGCGCCCGCCGAGCCGAGGTACGTGTCGGTGTGGATCGTGGCCATGTCCCCGACCGTGAGGTTCCGGCCGGCGTCGAGCAGTTCGGCGATCCGGCGCGCGCGGTGCGGTGGTGCGAACTCGACGCCGAGCGGCGCCGCCAGAGCGCTCGCGTTGGCCATCACCGCCTGGTCGGTCACCTCGGCGCGGGGCATCGGCGCGTACCAGCCACGCCAGGCGTACGCGGCCTCCCAGGCGGGGACCGGACGCCGGCCGTTGTCCGGGTGCCGCAGCGGCACCGCGCCGGCGACGCGGTGCAGCAGGCCCCCGGCGGTGTCCGCCGCCTGCACCACGTTCACGGGCTCGACCCAGTGCCGCAGGGCATCGTCCACATCGGACACCGTGCGGGCACGCAGCAGCTCCGGTAACGCCGCGAAGCCCAGCTCGCGGCGGACCCGGGGCGGGTAGCGCAGGCTCAGCGCGGCGTCGTCCCCTGGCCCGCCGGCGATCACCGGCCCTCGTTCGGTCTCCACCACCTCGACCGGGACCGGGTCCGCGCCGGCCACCTCGATCGTCTCGACGTGGACGGACGCCTCCTGCCAGCCGTCCGGACCGAGGGCCAGGATCCCGGCGTCGTGCCGGCGCAGCCGCTCGACGTAGACGTCCTGGTAGTCGGCCATCGCGTTGGTGATCGCCCACGCCACCGCGCCGGTGTGGCCGAAGTGCGGGATGCCCGGCACTCCCGGCACCGCCAGCCCCAGCACGTCGTACTCCGGGCAGGCCAGCCGGATCTGCTGGTAGACGCCCGGGTCCTCGAGGATCCGGTGCGGGTCGCCGGCGAGCAGCGCGGCTCCGCTGGCGGTGCGCGAACCGGCGAGCAGCCACCCGTTGCTGCCGGCGACGGCCGGTCCGTCGACGGCGAAGGCCTCGGCCGCCGCCGGGCCGAGGTGCCGCGCGACGTGCTCGCGCCAGAGCTTGCTCGGGAACCCCGCGAAGAGGATGTGGTGCCCCAGCCACACCGCGAGCGGCGTCCACGGCTCCCACCGGCCCGGGGTCGACCCGGTGGCGGCGAACTCCGGCGCTCGGGCCGCGCCGGCGGCGAGACCGGCGTTGACCCCGGCCACGTACGCGCCCACCCACTCGGCGGTCGCCGGGTCCAGGTTGGCGTGACAGCGGCGGGCGGTGTCGTCCAGCCGTACCTGCCGGGCGAAGCGGTCCCAACCGAGCGCGTCGACGCCGAGGAAGGCCGCGCTGGTGCCCTGCGACCGGTGCCGCTCCACCTCGATCTGCCACGCCCGGTCGTACGCGGTCACCCGGCCCTGCGCCGTCGCGAGGGCGAGCGGGTCGTCCGCGCGTATGTGCGGCACGCCCCACGGGTCGCGGAACAGCCGCGTCGTCATGCGGGCTCGGCCGCTCGCCGGCGAGCGGCCGGGACGACCAGCGGGGTGCCGGTCTCCGGGTCGTCGATCACCCGGCAGGGCAGCCCGAACACCTCGGCGACCAGGTCGGCGGTCACCACGTCGCGCGGGTCGCCGGCGGCCACCACCCGACCGTCGCGCATGGCGATGAGGTGGGTGGCGTACCGGGCGGCGTGGTTGAGGTCGTGCAGCACCGCGACCAGCGTGCGGCCCTGCTCCTCGTGCAGCCGGGCACACAGGTCCAGGATCTCGATCTGGTGGGCGATGTCGAGGTACGTGGTCGGCTCGTCGAGCAGCAGCAGCGGTGTCTGCTGGGCCAGCGCCATCGCGATCCAGACGCGCTGCCGCTGGCCGCCGGACAGCTCGTCCACCGGCCGGTCCGCGAGGTCGGCGACCCCGGTGGCGGCCATCGACTCGTCGACGATCCGCTCGTCCTCGCGCGACCACTGCCGCAGCAGACCCTGGTGAGGGTAGCGACCCCGGGCGACCAGCTCGGCGACGCCGATCCCGTCCGGCGCGATCGACGTCTGCGGCAGCAGGCCGAGGGTGCGGGCGACCTTGCGGGCGGGCTGGTCGTGGATGTCCCGGCCGTCCAGCAGTACCGCTCCGGCGCTCGGGCGCAGCATCCGCGACAGCGCGCGCAGGAGCGTCGACTTGCCGCACGCGTTCGGACCGATGATCACCGTGAACGAGCGGTCGGGCACCGCCACGGTCAGGTCCTCGGAGATGGTGCGCCGGTCGTAGGCGAGGGTCAGCGCGGTGCCGCCGAGGCGGGAGGTCATGGGTGCTCCTTGTCCAGGGGTGTTCACAGCCGGCCCGCCCGGCGTTCGACGGCCAGCAGCCAGACCAGGTAGCCGCCGCCGAGCACGCCGGTCACCACGCCGACCGGGAGTTGGTGCCCGGTGAACGCGCGCTGGGCCACCAGGTCGGCGCCGACCAGCAGCGCCGCGCCGACCGCCATCGAGGGCAGCAGGTTCGGCCCGGGCGCACGGGTCAGCCGCTTGGCGACGTGCGGCGCGACGAGCGCGACGAACGACACGGGACCGGCCGCCGCCGCCGCGAACGACACCAGCAGCACCGCCGCGGCGAGCAGCACCAGGCGCATCCCGCGTACCGGCACACCGAGCGCGCTCGCCGTGTCGTCACCCAGCTCCATCATCCGCAGCGCCGGGGCGCAGCCGACGAGCACCAGCGGCGTCAGCACGGCGGTGACGGCCAGCAGCGGCCCGGCGTTGGCCCAGCCCCGCCCGTCCAGGCTGCCGGTGAGCCACAGCACCGCCCGGGCGGCGTCCATCAGCGGGGCCCGGGTCAGCAGGTAGCCGTTGACGCCGGTGAGGATCGCGGCGACGCCGATGCCGACCAGCACGAGCCGGTAGCCGTGCACGCCGCGTCGCCACGCGAGCGCGTAGATCACCAGGCCGGTGCCGAGCCCGCCGACGACCGCCGCGCCGGCCAGGGCCAGGCTGCCGCCGCCGAGGACGACCACCACCAGCGCGCCGGTCGACGCGCCCTGGGTGAAGCCGAGGATGTCCGGGCTGCCCAGCGGGTTGCGGACCAGCGACTGGAACAGCGTGCCGCCCAGCGCCAGCGCCGCGCCGACCAGCAGGGCCGTGACCAACCGCGGCAGGCGCAGCTCGGTCACGATGAACTGCTCCGCCACGCTCCCGCCGCCGGTCAGGGTGCGCAGCACGTCGGTCGGGCCCATCGGGTATTCGCCGCTGCCCATCGCGACCAGGGAGAGCCCGGCGGCGAGCAGCGTCGCGCCGACACCGACGGCCAGGGCTCGGGGGCGGAACCGCACCGACAACCCACCGGGGGTACGGATGACCGCGCTCACGGGTGGGCCACCCGTGAACGGCTGACCAGCCAGAGGAACAGCGGACCGCCCAGCACGGCGGTGACCATGCCGACCTGGAGTTCACCCGGGCGGCCGAGCACCCGGCCCAGCACGTCGGCGCCGAGCAGGAGGACCGGCGCGAGCACCGCGCAGTACGGCAGCAGCCAGCGCAGATCGGGCCCGGTGAGCGCGCGTACCAGGTGCGGCACGAGAAGTCCGACGAAGACGATGGGACCGCAGGCGGCGGTCGCCGCGCCGCAGAGCAGGGTGACCGCGACGATCACGGCGGCCCGGATCACGGCCGGGCGGGCGCCCAGGGCCCGGGCCGCGTCGTCGCCGAGCGCGAGGGCGTTCAGCGGACGGGCCGCGCCGAGGGCGACCAGCAGGCCGACCAGGATGAACGGCGTCACCCGGGCCACCGTCGCGGCGTCGGCGCTGGCCAGCGAGCCGACCGTCCAGAACCGCAACCGGTCCAGCGAGGCGGTGTCCAGCAGCATGACCGCGCTGACGAACGAGTAGAGGGTGGCGTTGAGCGCCGCGCCGGCCAGCGCGAGGCGGGCCGGGGTGGCGCCCCGTCCGCCGCCCACGGCGTAGACCAGCGCGGTGACCAGGGCCGCGCCGAGCAGCGCGAACCAGACGTACCCGCCGATGGCCGTGACGCCCAGGAAGGCGGCGGCGGTGGCCACGGCGGCGGACGCCCCGGCGTTGATGCCGAGCAGCCCGGGGTCGGCGAGGGGATTGCGGGTGAGGGCCTGCATCACGGCGCCGGCCACGCCGAGCGCCGTGCCGGCGAGCAGCCCGAGGAGGGTGCGGGGCAGGCGCATCCGGTGCACCACGGCGTACTCGGTCGCGTCGCGGTGCAGCAGCCCGGACCAGACGTCGGCGAGCGGCAACGACTTCGCGCCCACCGCGATGCTGAGCACCAGGATCACGCCGAGCAGCGCCACGGCGGCGAGCAGTCCGGCGGCGCGGGCCGCATGGCGTCGCTTCGGAACGGGTGCCGCCGGCGCGTCGGGCACCGAGGGTGCCGGTGCGGTGACGGTGGGTGTGGCGTCCAGTGTGGGCTCCGGGAGTGTGGCGACACGGCGAACCGCTGTTGACAATGACCGAGGTTAGGCTAACCTAACCCCGCTGTCCCGGTCGACCCCGGCCTTCCCTTGATCGAAAGACGACACCATGCCCGATGCACTGTCCGCCCGTCGCCTCTCCCGTCGTGGCCTGCTGGCCGCTGGCGGTGCCGCCACGCTGGCCGCGCTGCTCGCCGGCTGCGGCAAGGACGATGCCGCCAAGCCTGCGGGCAGCGACAACGCCGCTGGCCCCTGGTCGTTCACCGACGACCGCACCAAGAAGGTCGAAGCGCCGGCCCGCCCGGCACGCGTGGTGGCCTTCACTGGTGTGGCGGCAGCCCTGGTCGATTTCGGTCTCGACAAGCAGCTCGTCGGCGTGTTCGGCGAGACCAAGCGCGCCGACGGCACGAAGGACCCACAGGCCGGCGACCTGAACGTCGAGACCGTCGAGATCCTCGGCAACGCCTGGGGCGAGTTCAGCCTGGAGAAGTACGCGGCCCTGCGTCCCGAGCTGCTGGTCACGCACATGTACGACCCGGACGCCCTGTGGTACGTGCCGGACGAGAGCAAGGACAAGATCCTGCCGCTCGCGCCCAGCGTGGCGATCACCACCGCCCGGGTGCCGATGACCAAGCCCATCGAGCGGTACGCCGCGCTGGCGGAGTCGCTCGGGGCCGACCTGTCGGCCAAGAAGGTCACCGACGCGAAGGCCCGCTTCGACGCCGCCTCCGACGCCGTCCGCCAGGCCGTCAAGGCCAACCCGGGCATCAGGGTGATGGCCTGCTCCGGCAGCCCCGACCTGTTCTACGTGTCCAACCCCAAGGTCAGCACCGACCTCATGTACTTCGCGGAGCTGGGCGTCGACATCGTGGTGCCGACCAAGCTGGAGGCCGGCGACTACTTCGAGGCGCTGAGCTGGGAGAACGCCGGCAAGTTCCCCGCCGACCTGATCCTGCTGGACAACCGCAGCACCGCGCTGCAGCCCAAGGACCTCACCGCCAAGCCGACCTGGGCGCAGCTCCCCGCCGTCCGGGCCAACCAGGTGACCCCGTGGGACGCGGTGCCCCGTTTCTCGTACGCCGGTGCCGCGCCACTGCTGGAGAACCTCGCCACCGCCATCCGGAACGCGAAGAAGGTCGGCTGACACCATGAGCACGAGCGTCGTCGAACCCGTAGCCCTGCAGTACCGCTTCTTCGCCGCGCACGTCGTGCGGGCCCGTCGGGTCGGCGCCTCGCTGATCCGGGTCACCTTCGGCGGCGCGGAGCTGGTCGACTTCGCCGGCGGCGGCCGGGACCAAAGCGTCTCGCTGTTCCTGCCGCACCCGGGCCAGGACGCCCCGGTCGTTCCGGTCGAGCGCGGCGAGGACTGGTTCGGCGCGTGGCGGGCCCTGCCGCCGGATGTCCGCGCGGTCATGCGCTCGTACACCATTCGGGAACACCGCCCGACGGTCGGCGAGGTGGACATCGACTTCGTCGGCCACGGCGGCACCGGTCCCGCCTCCCGGTGGGCCAGCCTGGCGGTGTCCGGTGACCAGGTGCTGCTGCTCGGCCCGGCGGTCTACGACAACCGCAGCGTCTGCTTCCGCCCACCGGACGACACCGACCTCGTGGTGCTGGCCGCCGACGAGACGGCGCTGCCGGCCACCGCCGGAATCCTTGCCTGGCTGCCCGCCGGCACCCGGGTCCGCGCCTGGATCGAGGTCCCGGACGCCGCCGACATCACCGAGCTGCCCACCGAGGCCGACGCGGAGATCCGCTGGATCGTGCGCGGCAGCACCGCCCCCGGCAGCGATCTGCTGGTCAGTGCGCTGCGCGCCGCCCGGCTTCCCGCCGCCACGCCGTACGCCTGGATCGCCGGCGAGTCCGGTGTGGTGCGGTCGCTGCGCAGGCACCTGGTCGGCGAGCGCGGCTTCGACCGTCGACGGGTGACCTTCGCCGGCTACTGGCGGCGTGGGCTCTCCGAGGAGGACCTGCGCGCCGAGGCGCTGGCCGGCGCCACCGCCTGACCGGCGACACCACCCAACGCAGCACGGCCCCCGGCGCGCGGACGCGCCGGGGGAGGGTTCCGGCTGCCCATCGTCAGAACGTGGAAGGACATCCCGTGACCGTGCCGACGTACCCCGGTGAGACCGACAGGCCCTCGCCGACCGGAGCGCAGGCCGCTCCACAAGCGACCGGAGCGTCGGCTGCGGCGCGGTCGCACCTGCTGCACGACGGTTCCGTCGAGCAGTACCGGCGGGCCATCGCCGACGGCGTCGACCGGGTCGCCCGCCGGGTGGCCACGGTGGACCGGCCCGCGACCGGCGTCGCCCCGGCCGAGCTGGCTCCGCTTGTCGACGGCGTCGACCTGGACCGGCCCCTGGGCGACGCCGGCGCGGCCCTGGACGAGCTGGAGAGCGTCTACCTCCGCGACGCGGTCTGGTTCCACCACCCCCGCTACCTGGCGCACCTCAACTGCCCGGTGGTCATCCCGGCGCTGGTCGGCGAGGCGGTGCTCAGCGCCGTGAACTCCTCCCTGGACACCTGGGACCAGAGCGTCGGCGCGACCCTCATCGAACGTCGGCTGATCGACTGGACCGCCGCCCGGATCGGCCTCGGCCCGGACGCCGACGGCGTGTTCACCAGCGGAGGCAGCCAGTCCAACCTCCAGGCGCTGCTGCTGGCGCGGGAGGAAGCGTGCGCCGAGGCAACCCCGGCGGCACGTCTGGAGCTGCTGCCCCGGCTGCGCGTGCTCACCTCCGTCGCCGGGCACTTCAGCGTCCAGAAGTCCGCCAAGCTCCTCGGTCTCGCCCCGGACGCGGTGATCGCGGTGCCCACCGACGCGCGGCGGCGCATCCAGCCCGCCGCCGTCCGCGAGGAGATCGCCCGGTGCCGGGCGGCCGGACTGGTCCCGATGGCCGTCGTCGGCACCGCCGGCACCACCGACTTCGGCTCCATCGACCCGCTCGCGGAGCTGGCCGAGGTCTGCGCGGCGGCCGGCGTCTGGCTGCACGTCGACGCCGCGTACGGCTGCGGGCTGCTCGTCTCGCCGACGCGCCGGCACCTGCTCGACGGCATCGAGCGAGCCGACTCGGTGACCGTCGACTACCACAAGTCGTTCTTCCAGCCGGTCAGCTCCAGCGCGCTGCTGGTCCGCGACCGGCGGACGCTGCGGCACGCCACCTACCACGCCGACTACCTCAACCCGGCACGGATGGTGGAGCAGCAGATTCCCAACCAGGTCGACAAGAGCCTGCAGACGACCCGCCGTTTCGATGCGCTCAAGCTCTGGCTGACGCTGCGGGTGATGGGCCCGGACGCGCTCGGCGCGCTCTTCGACGAGGTGGTCGACCGGGCGGCGGACGCCTGGCAGCTCGTCAGCGAGGACCCACGCTTCGAGGTGGTGACCCAGTCGCAGTTGAGCACAGTGGTCTTCCGCTACCTGCCCACCGGCCCGGCCCGCGAGCTGGCCGACGCCGCGAACCTGCACGCCCGGGAGGCGCTGGCCGCGTCCGGCCTCGCCGTGGTCGCCGGCACTCGCGTGGACGGCCGGCACTTCCTCAAGTTCACACTGCTCAACCCCGCCACGACCGTCGACGACATCGGCCACGTGCTCGAACTGATCGCCGGCCACGCCGGGCGGTACGTGCGGGACACCATCGCGGCCGACCTGACCTGCCCCGTCGGCTGACCCCGAACCCGCGCCTGGAGAACAAGATGTCCACCCACGATTTCGTCGCCATCGGGCTCGGCCCGTACAACCTGGGCCTGGCCTGTCTCACCGCGCCGATCGACGAGCTGGACGGGGTGTTCCTGGAGGCTCGGGCCAGCCTCGCCTGGCACCCCGGCATGCTGCTGGAGTCGGCCCGGTTGCAGACCCCGTTCATCGCCGACCTGGTCAGCCTCGCCGACCCCACCTCGCCGTACTCGTTCCTCAACTACCTCAAGGAGATCGGCCGGCTCTACCCGTTCTACATCCGGGAGAGCTTCTACCCGCTGCGCAGTGAGTACGACGCGTACTGCCGGTGGGCGGCGGCGAAGCTGCCGAACGTGCGCTTCGGCCAGACGGTGACCACCGTCGAGTACGACAGCGCCGACGAGCGGTACGTGGTGCGGGCCACCACCGGCGGGTCCGAGACCGTCGAGTACCGGGCTCGGCACCTGGTGCTCGGCACCGGCACGCCGCCGCACCTGCCGGCGGCCGTCGCCGGGCTGCCCGGGGACGCCGTGCACAACTCGCGCTACCTGGAGCACCGGGACGCGCTGCGGGCCAAGCGCAGCATCACCGTCGTGGGCAGCGGGCAGAGCGCCGCCGAGATCTACCACGACCTGCTCGGCGACATCGACAGGTACGGCTACCAGCTCAACTGGGTCACCCGCTCGCCCCGGTTCTTCCCGCTGGAATACACCAAGCTGACGCTGGAGATGACCTCACCGGACTACGTGGACTACTTCCACGCGCTACCGGAGGAGACCCGCTACCGGCTGGAATCCGAGCAGAAGGGCCTGTTCAAGGGGATCAACGCCGACCTGATCAACGACATCTTCGACCTGCTCTACGCGCACAGCGTCCACGGTCCGGTGAACACGCGGCTGATCACCAACACCGAACTGGTCGACGCCGCGCACCGCGACGGCGAGTACACGCTCGGGTTGCGACACGTCGAGCAGGAGCGGGACTTCACCCTGCGCACCGAGGGTCTGGTCCTGGCCACCGGCTACCACTACCGGGTGCCGACGTTCCTCGAACCGGTCCACGACCGCATCCGCTGGGACGCGCACGGCCGCTTCGACGTGGCCCGCAACTACAGCATCGACCACGACGGGCGGGGCATCTTCCTGCAGAACGCGGGCACCCACACGCACAGCATCACCTCGCCCGACCTGGGCATGGGCGCGTACCGCAACTCCTGGATCATCCGCGAACTGCTCGGCCGGGAGCACTACCCGATCGAGAAGAGCATCGCCTTCCAGGAGTTCGGAGCGGTCTCGTGAGCGTCGTCTTCACCCGCGTCGACGACGGGCTCGGTGAGTTCGCCCTGCGTACCCTCGATCCGGAGGCCGACGCCGCGCTCCTGCACCGCTGGGTGACCCACCCGAGGTCGGCGTTCTGGCTGATGCAGGACGCCGACGAGGCGCAGGTCGTCGAGGAGTACCGGCGCATCGCCGCGCACCCGCACCACGACGCGTACCTCGGTCTGTGGCGGGGCAGCCCGGCCTTCCTGGCCGAGCGCTACGACCCGGCGCACGTCGAACTGGTCGGCCTCTACGACCACCAACCCGGTGACGTCGGCATGCACTTCCTCTGCGCGCCCGCGGGCACTCCCGTGCACGGCTTCACCCGCGCGGTGATCCGTACCGTCATGGCGTGGCTCTTCGCCGACCCGGCCACCGGGCGCGTGATGGTCGAGCCGGACGTGCGCAACACCGCCGTGCACGCGCTGAACGCCGTCGTCGGCTTCGAGGTCGTCGGCCCGGTCACCAAGCCGGAGAAGGAGGCGCTGCTCAGCGTCTGCACCCGCGCCCAGTTCCAGGCCGCCACCGAGCCGGCCGCCGCCACCGCAGCAGAAGGAGCCCCGGCGTGACCACCACCACCGCCGTCCCCACCTCGCCGACCGTCGCCGGCCCGGCCACCCCGGGCGACCCCGTCGCGCACCTCACCCCGCAGCGCTGGGCGCGGGCCAACCGGATGCTGGTCCGCAAGGCGCTCGCCGAATTCACCCACGAACGGCTGCTCACCCCGGCGCCCGTGCCGGGCCCCGACGACCGCCAGTGGTACGAGGTCCGCAGCGACGACGGCACCGTCACCTACCGGTTCGCCGCCCGGGTGCTCGCCCTGGCCCACTGGCAGATCGACGCGGACAGCATCACCCGACACCGCGACGGCACGTCGGTGCCACCCGACGCGGTGGACCTGATCGTCGAGCTGCGCGGCACCCTCGGGCTCTCCGCGCGGGTACTCCCGGTCTATCTGGAGGAGATCACCTCCACCCTCGCCGGTACGGCGTACAAGCTGTCCCAGGGTGCGCCGAGCGCCGCCGACCTGGCCGGGGCCGACTTCCAGACCATCGAGACATCCATGACCGAGGGCCACCCCTGCTTCGTGGCCAACAACGGCCGGCTCGGCTTCGGCGTCGACGAGTACCACCGCTACGCCCCGGAGACCGCCACGCCGGTACGCCTGGAGTGGCTGGCCGCCCACCGCGACCACTCGACGTTCAGCAGCGCCACCGACCTCGACTACGACGCGCTCATCGCCGGCGAGCTGGATGCCGACACCCGAGCCCGGTTCGCGGCCACGATGACCGGCCTCGGCCTCGACCTCGCCGACTACCACCTCATCCCGGCGCACCCGTGGCAGTGGTGGAACAAGCTGGCCGTCACGTTCGCGGGGGAGTTGGCCGAACGCCGGCTGGTGCACCTCGGCCCCGGTCCCGACTCGTACCTGGCGCAGCAGTCCATCCGTACCTTCTTCAACGTCACCGAGCCCGGCCGGCACTACGTCAAGACCGCGCTGTCGGTGCTGAACATGGGCTTCATGCGCGGGCTGTCGGCGGCGTACATGGCCGCCACCCCCGCCATCAACGACTGGCTGGCCGACCTGATCGCCGGCGACGAGGTGCTGACCGGCACGGGCCTGACCGTCATCCGGGAGCGGGCCGCGGTCGGTTACCGGCACCGGCAGTACGAGGCGGCCACCGAGCGGACCTCCCCGTACCGCAAGATGCTCGCCGCGCTGTGGCGGGAGAGCCCGGTGCCGAATCTGGCCCCGGGGGAGCGACTGTCCACGATGGCCGCGCTGCTGCACGTCGACGACGACGGCGGCTCGCTGGCGGCGGCGCTGATCGACCGGTCGGGCCTCGCGCCCGAGGTGTGGCTGCGCCGCTACCTGGACGCCTACCTGACTCCGCTGCTGCACAGCTTCTACGCCCACGACCTGGCCTTCATGCCGCACGGCGAGAACGTCATCCTGGTCCTCGACGAGCACCACACCGTCCAGCGGGTGATCTTCAAGGACATCGCCGAGGAGATCGCGGTGTTGAGCGCCGACGTCGAGTTGCCGGCCGAGGTGGAGCGCATCCGCGTGGACGTGCCCGACGACACCAAGCTGCTGACGATCTTCACCGACGTGGTCGACTGCTTCCTGCGCCACCTCAACGCCGTCCTCGTCGAGGCCGGGGTGCTCACCGAGGATGCCTTCTGGGGCACGGTGGCGGCCTGCGCCGCGGACTACTTCGAGCGGGTGCCGCACCTCGCCGAGCGCGTACGCCACTACGACCTGTTCGCCCCCGAGTTCGCGCTGTCCTGCCTCAACCGCCTCCAGCTCCGCGACAACCAGCAGATGATCGACCTGGCCGACCCGTCGGCCGCCCTGCAGTTCGTCGGCACCCTCACGAATCCGCTGGCCCCGCACGCCCCGGCCCGCTGAACACGGCGGATGTACGCGTGCCCGCGCGGTGGACGCCGCCGCGCGGGCCTGGCCGGCCTACCGGTAGTCGGCGAAGATCCGGCGCTCCACGCCGTCGACGGTCACCGGGCCGCCGTGGGGGAGGATCCACTGCGGTCTGGTGTGGCCGAACGGAACGCCGACGCAGACGACCGCCTCGGGGTTGTAGCGGCGCACCACGTCGACGACGATGTCGCGCTGCTGCTCGCGTAGGCCGGTCCGTTCCTCGGCCGTGGGTCTGCGGGTGAAGTCGGAGACCGGGGGACGGGCGACCAGGACCGCGTCGACGGCGACCAGGAGACCGCGTTCACCCAGCGCGCGGACGATCCAGCCGACCTCGCGCGCGGGCAGGAGCTCCTCCGATGTCTCGATGATCAGCACACCGCCGTGCAGGATCTCCGGCGAGAACGGGAAACGTCCCGCCGTGAGGGTCCACTGGAGGACCTCCAGGCAGCCACCCCAGGTGGGGCCGGTGACCGCGCGGCGCGGGCCGTGCCAACTCCACGGCTCGGTCGGCTCGCGTTCCCCGTACGACTGCAACGCCCGCGGCGAAGGATGGCGACAGGACCGCGATGCGGTCGCCGGGACGCGCCTTCGGGGGACGAACAAGATCGTGCTTCATCCCGGGATTCCATAGGCGACACCCGTCGGCGCGCACCCCGTTTCGGGGGCTGGTGTTATCGATAACACGAGGCGATCAGCCATCCCACCCTCTCCTCGTCGGACCTGATCTCCCTGCTCAGAACAGGTGCACAGCGAGCTGTAATAGTTAGAACCTTGAATTCGTGCGCCATCGAGCCGTAACATGCCGAACACGGATGTGAACGCTAACGTTCGGACCCCTGCATCCTGCCGAGCCCGTCCCGCCCGGTTGTCGTCCCATCGCCGGTAGCGCTCATTTGGAGGTCCCATGTCGTCCCTGCCCCTCAGCCGACGCCGCGTATTGCAGGCGGCCGGCGCCACCGCCGTGCTCTCCGCGACCGGCGCCACGACGCTCGGCGCGGGCCCTGCCGCCGCCGCGGTGGTGCCGCCAGCGCGGGCGGACATCGGCGTCGCCGCCTACGCCTTCGACCCCGGTCAGGTGCGACTGACCAGCGGCCGTTGGTTCGACAACCAGAACCGTACGTTGAACTACCTGCGCTTCGTCGACGTCGACCGCATGCTCTACAACTTCCGCGCCAACCACCGGCTGTCCACGAACGGCGCTGCCACCAACGGTGGGTGGGACGCGCCGAACTTCCCGTTCCGCACCCACATGCAGGGGCACTTCCTGACCGCGTGGTCCCATGCCTATGCGGTGCTGGGCGACACCACCTGCCGGGACAAGGCGAACTACATGGTCGCCGAGATGGCCAAGTGCCAGGCGAACAACGGCGCGGCCGGCTTCTCGGCCGGCTATCTGTCCGGCTTCCCGGAGTCGGACTTCGCCGCGCTCGAGGCGCGGACGCTGTCCAACGGCAACGTGCCCTACTACTGCATCCACAAGACGCTCGCCGGCCTGCTCGACGTGTGGCGTTACACCGGCAACACCCAGGCCCGTACGGTGCTGCTGGCCCTCGCCGGCTGGGTCGACACCCGCACGTCCCGGCTCAGCTCCAGCCAGATGCAGTCGATGCTGGGCACCGAGTTCGGCGGCATGAACGACGTGCTGACGGACGTCTACCAGATGACCGGTGACAGCCGGTGGCTCACGACGGCCCAGCGGTTCGACCACGCCGCGGTGTTCAACCCCCTGGCCAACAACCAGGACCAGCTCAACGGTCTGCACGCCAACACGCAGGTGCCCAAGTGGATCGGCGCCGCCCGCGAGTTCAAGGCCACGGGGACCACCCGCTACCGGGACATCGCCAGCAACGCGTGGAACATCACCGTGGGCGCGCACTCCTACGTGATCGGTGGCAACAGCCAGGCCGAGCACTTCCGGGCGCCCAACGCGATCGCCGGGTACCTGAGCAACGACACCTGCGAGCAGTGCAACACCTACAACATGCTCAAGCTGACCCGCGAGCTGTGGCTGCTCGACCCGAACCGGGTCGACTACTTCGACTTCTACGAGCGCGCGATGATCAACCACCTGATCGGCGCGCAGAACCCGGCCGACAGTCGCGGTCACATCACCTACTTCACCCCACTCAAGCCCGGCGGACGGCGGGGCGTGGGCCCGGCGTGGGGCGGCGGCACCTGGAGCACCGACTACAACTCGTTCTGGTGCTGCCAGGGCACCGGCCTGGAGATCAACACGAAGTTGATGGACTCGGTCTACTTCTACAACGGCACGACCCTGACGGTGAACCTCTTCGTGCCGTCGGAGCTGAACTGGTCGCAGCGCGGCATCACGGTCACCCAGAGCACCACGTACCCCGTGAGCGACACCACCACCCTCACGCTCTCCGGCACGATGAGTGGCTCGTGGAGCATCCGGGTGCGCATCCCGGCGTGGACGAGCGGCGCGACCATCAGCGTCAACGGTGTGGCGGAGTCCGTCACCACGACGCCGGGCAGCTACGCCACCATCACCCGCACCTGGGCCGCCGGCGACACCGTCACCGTTCGACTGCCGATGCGAGTGGTCATGCGGGCCGCGAACGACAATCCCAGCGTCGCCGCCGCCACGTACGGCCCGAGTGTGCTCTGCGGCAACTACGGCAACACCACGCTCAACGCGTTGCCGTCCCTCGTGGTCTCGTCGGTCGCGCGGACGAGCACCAGCTCGCTCGCGTTCACCGCCACCGCGAACGGGTCCACCGTCAACCTCGCGCCGTTCCAGGACGCCCACGGCTACAACTACACGGTCTACTGGAACACCAGCGGCAGCAGCGGTGGAGGCAGCTACCGGCTGGTCAACGTCGGCAGCGGGATGGTCCTGGGCATCCAGAACATGTCCACCGCCGACGGCGGGCTCGCTCTGCAGTGGGACGACAGCGGCACCGCCGACCACAACTGGGTCATGATCACCGACGGCAGCGCCGTCCGGTTCCGCAACGTCAACAGCGGCAAGGTCCTCGGTGTGGAGAACATGTCCACGGCCGACAACGCCCGCGTCCTGCAGTGGTCGGACAACGGCACCGCCGACCACCGGTGGACCCTCGTCGACAACGGCGACGGCACCTACAAGATCCGCAACGTCAACAGCGGCAAGCTGCTCGGCATCCTGAACAACTCGACCGCTCGTGGCGCGCAGGCCGTGCAGGACCCGGACAACGGCAGCGCGGACAACCGCTGGCGGTTGGTGGCTAACGCCTAGACGGCGGGACTGGCCCACCCTGCCACCATGTCGAGGAGCGGTATACCTCAGAGGAATATTTATTCCTCTGAGGTATACCGCTCACCACCGCGTCCGCCCCCGAACGAGGTGACCGACGGTGACCGCGCTCAGTCGGCTGCTCCCGCGCGCCGGAACGCGCGGGCCAGCTCGGTCAGGTCGAGACCCTCGAAGTGGCGCAGGAACCGCCGGCGTACGGCCGCCAGGTGGCTGGGCCAGGACTCCTGAAGGCGGGCGAAGCCCGCGTCGGTGAGCACCGCGTTCCAGCCGCGGGCGTCCTCCTCGCACCGTTCCCGCTTGACCAGCCCCTGGCTCTCCAGCCGGATGATCGTCCGGGTCATGCCGCTCAGCGAGAGATAGCAGGCCGTGGCGAGTTCGTGCATCCGCATCCGCCGGTCCGGGGCCTCGGAGAGGTTCATCAGGGCGGTGTACTCGGTCAGCGGCAGCTGGCGATCACCGACCATGTCAGCGTCGATCGTGCGTGGCACCACGTACATCACCTGGCCCAGGGCGCGGACCAGCGCCTCCTCGTCGGGTTCGAGGGGTCGCAGAGCCTCGGGGCGGGGATCGGGCATTCCGCAAGCATAGTTGCTTGATTGAGCAATTGCTTACTCAGCGTGTGAGCACGGTCATGGGAAGCCCATTTGCTTGACGAAGCAAGGAGAGGCTAGCGTTCCCGCGTCAGGTTCGGACAACAACCGAAAGGCGCAGCCATGACCAGGATCGGGATCATCCTCGGAAGCACCCGCCCGGGGCGTAACGGCGAAGCCGTCGCCCGCTGGGTCCACGAAATCGCCCAGCAGCGCACCGACGCGCAGTTCGAGCTGATCGACCTGCTCGACTACAAGCTGCCGCACCTCGACGAGGCGATGCCGCCGGCGATGGGTCAGTACAGCCAGCCGCACACGCAGCGCTGGGCCGAGACCATCGCGTCGTTTGACGGCTTCGTGATGGTGACGCCGGAGTACAACCACTCGACCTCGGGCGTCCTGAAGAACGCCATCGACTTCCTCTACAACGAGTGGAACAACAAGGCCGTCGGGTTCGTCAGCTACGGCTCCCTCGGTGGCGCCCGCGCCGTCGAGCACCTGCGCCTGATCGCCGGTGAGCTGCAGATGGCCGACGTGCGTTCGCAGGTCGCGCTCTCGCTCTACACCGACTTCGAGAACTTCAGCACCTTCAAGCCCGGCGACCAGCACCTTCAGGCGCTGACCACCACCCTGGACCAGGTCGTGGCCTGGAGCGCCGCTCTCGCGCCGCTGCGCCAGGGCTGACCCTTCCCGGTACGCCTCGAGACGGCCGCGGGACTCGCTCCCGCGGCCGTCGGCGTACCCACCGCCGGCGTCGCGCACGATAGCCTCGGCGGGATGAGCAACGCGCCCCGGCTGGCCCGGGCCCCGCTGTGGCGGGACCGCTCCTTCGGCACGTACTGGATCGCACAGTCGCTCTCCGCGGCGGGTGACGCGTTCGCCTACCTGGCGGTGCCACTGCTGGTGTTGCAGGCGACCGGATCGGTGGCGCAGATGGGCCTGCTCACCGCCGTCGCGGGCGCGGCGTCCGTGGCGGCCGGCGTCTTCGGCGGGGTGCTGGTCGACAGGTACGACCGCCGTACGCTGATGATCGTCGCGGACCTGGTCCGGCTGGTCCTCTACGGTCTCGTGCCCCTCGTCTGGCTCGCCGGCCCGCGCGTCTGGCTCCTCTTCGTCGTGCTGCCGATCTGCGAGGCGGCCGGCATGCTGTTCCAGGTCGCGGCGGTGACCGCCGTCCGCAATCTCGTTGACGCCGACCGGATCACCGAGGCCAACGGCCGGCTCCAGGCGACGTTCGCGGCCACCGCCGTCCTCGGGCCGCTGCTCGCCGGAGTGGTGTCGGCCCGCTTCGGCCCGGCCACCGCCATCGCCGTCAACGCGGCGAGCTTCGCGCTCTCGGCTGCCGGCCTGCGGCTGGTCCGGCTGCGCGCCGCCCGGCCAGCAGACGCCCCGGAGGTGCCCCGGGGCAGCCCGCTGGCCGAGTTCCTGGCCGGAGCGCGGTTCCTGTGGCGACAGCCCGTGCTCCGCGCGCTGACCGTCCTGCTGTCGGTGTTCGTCTTCCTGGTCTACGGCTTCACCGACGTGCTGATCTACCACGTGACACACGACCTGGGCGGGAGCGAGGGGACGGTCGGCACCGTACTCGGCCTGGCGGCGCTGGGCACTGTCGCCGGGGCGCTGCTGGTGGCCCCGCTGCGTCGTCGGCGCGGCTTCGGCACGACGTGGATCGGCGCGCACGCCGTCTGCGGGTTCGCGGTGGCGGGCGTCGGCGCGGCGACGACGGTGCCGGCGGTCACCGCCCTGACCGCCGTGTACCTGTGCTGCCTCAGCATCGGCGGGATCTGCTCGATGTCACTGCGCCAGGAGATCACTCCCGACCATCTGCTCGGCCGGGTCACCTCGGCGTTCTGGAGCACGCACTACGCTCTCGGGCCGGCCGGCGCGGCGATCATGACCTGGACGGCCGGCCGGTACGGCGTACCGGCGGTGGCGCTCGTCGCCGGAGCGGGTTGCCTGCTGGTGGCGGTCGGCGGGCTGTTCACCCCGATCCGCCGCGCGGGCACCGAGCCGGCCGCCGACCCACGCGGGCTCGGACCGACACCGGCCGTGGGCACGACCGGCGGCTGAGGCGCGCTGCCGGCGGGGAGTCAGAACTCCAGGTACATGACGTGCAGGCCGACCCGGCCGAGGGTCCGGTGGCGGAACGCGCCCGGCACGGTGCCGACCACGTCGAAGCCCTCGCGCCGGTACAGCTCGACCGCCGTCCGGTTCGTCTCCACCACGGCGTTGAACTGCATGCCGGCGTACCCCTGGTCGCGCGCCCAGGTCAGGGCGTCGCGGCACAGCGCGGTGCCCACGCCCCGGCCACGCGCGTCGGCGGCGACCAGGAAGCTGGCGGTGGAGACGTGCGCGCCGGGCCCGGGCCGGTTGGCGCCCATCTTCGCGCTTCCGAGCACCCGCCCGCCGTCCACCGCGACGACGGTCCGCCCGGGCGGGGTCTCCACCCAGATGTCGTACGCCTCGTCAGCGGTCATCCGGGGGTCGTAGGTGAAGGTCTCCTGTGCCCGGATGACGTCCTCGACGATCGGCCACACCTGCGACCAGTCCTGGTCGGCGAACGTACGGATCAACACTGGCGCAGGCTACGCAGGACGGGCTGGCGGAGCAACGGGTTTGCGCGGCCCAGGTCGGCCGGCCCCGTCACGAGGCGGTGCCGGCTCGCCGGGCGCGGGGTGTCGACGTCGCCGTGTCGCGCGGTCGGCCCGCCACCGGCCCGGAGGTGTCCCGGCGGATCAGCTCGGCGGGGAGCACCTCGATCCGGGGCGTCGGCGCGGCCGTCCCGAGCACCAGCGACATCGCCCGCACTCCCATGTCGACGAGGGGGAGCCGCACCGTCGTCAACGCGGGCGTGACGTCGCGGGCGATCGGCATGTCGTCGAAGCCGACGACGGAGATCTGCCCCGGTACGGCGAGCGAGCGGGCCCGCAGGGTGGCGAGCGCGCCGATGGCCATCGAGTCGTTGAGCGCCACGATCGCGGTCAGCTCCGGATCGGCGTCGAGCAGCCGGGCGGTGGCCTCCGCGCCGCCGTCGCGGTCGAACTCGGCGTACCGGACCCGCCGCTCGGGCAGGTCGAGGCCGTACGCGGTGAGGGCCTGCCGGAGCCCGGCCAGCCGATCGGTGGTGGTGGTGAGGATGCGCGGGCCGGCGACCACGCCGATCGCCCGGTGGCCCAGCTCGCAGAGTGCGCGGCCGGCGAGGTCGCCGCCGGCCCGGTTGTCGGGCATGACGGCGTCGCCGGAGTGCTCGTGGCGGCCGATGACCGCGACCCGCCCGCCGGTCGCCTCGTACGCCGCCAGCTTCTCGTTGAGCTGTCGGGTGAAAGCATCGTCGTGGTAGCCGGACCCGGCGAGGATCAGCGCCGCCACCTGGTGGCCGCGCAGCAGTTCCACGTACTCCAGCTCGCGATCCGGGTCGCGGTAGCTGTTGCAGATCATCAGCAGCCGGCCCTGGTCGGTGGCGACCCTCTGCAGCCCGCGCGTGATCTCGGCGAAGTACGGGTCGGAGACGTCGTGCACGATCACGCCGACCGCGCTGCGGTGCGAGCGGGCCAGCAACTGGGCGTGCGCGTTCGGCACGTACTGCAACTCGGCCACGGCCGCGAGGACGCGCTCGCGCAGCTCGTCGGTGACGGGTTTGCTGCTGCCGTTGATGACGCGTGAGGCCGTGGCGGGTGAGACGCCCGCGCGCCGCGCCACGTCGGACAGGGTCGCCATGGCCCGCCCCCTCGGTCTGTTGACGGCGTTTCGCCGCGCCGGCTAGCGTCACCGTACCGCAGAGAAAGCCCTTTCCCGCAGGGAGGCCGGCCATGTCGGATCGCTTCGCGGCACTGCCCGGCGGGATCGGTGTCTCCCGGCTGCGCGTCTACGACACGGCCGCGCCGGACGGTGTGGTCGGTGGTACGCCGCACGTGCACCTCTGCTGCACCGAGGGGTACGTGGTGACCGGGGGCGAGGGTGCGGTGCAGACCCTGACCAGCGCCGACGGCTTCTCCGAGACCCCGCTGCGCCCGGGCGCGGTGGTCTGGTTCGAGCCGGGCACCGTGCACCGTCTGGTCAACGGCGGCGGTCTGACCATTGTGGTGCTCATGCAGAACAGTGGCCTGCCCGAGGCCGGTGACGCGGTGCTGACCTTCCCGCCGGAGGTGCTCGCCGACCCCGAGGCGTACGTCGCGGCGGCAGCGCTGCCGGACGGGGGAGCGCCGGGGGCGGACGTGCGGGCCGCGTACCGCCGCAGGGATCTGGCGGTGACCGGCTTCGCGGCGCTGCGGTCCGGTGGTCCGGCGGCGCTGGCGGCCTTCCACGCGGCGGCGGCGGCGCTGCGCCAACCGCTGCTGGCGGCCTGGCGGCAGCGGTGGGCCGCCGGCGCGGGTCGGGCCGCCGCCGGCACCGGCGCCCAGTTGGACGCCCTGGAGCGGGGCGACTGCGGACATCTGGGCGAGGCTGGCGTGTACGCGGTGGACGCACCCGCGGAGCGCGGCCGACTGGGCATGTGCGGCCTGCTCGACACCTACCCGGCTGCCGGCTGACGCCGCGAGCCCGGCGTGGTCCAGTGCGGACCTTGCGGGTGGTGTTCGCCCCTAGTTCAGGGAAGTCGCGGTGTCCGAGGGCGAGGGAAGGCCCGGTTTCCAGGAGGCCGGGTGCACCTCGGGCGACGCCTTCACCTGGCGGCCCGGCTGGCGTCGAATAGATCGAGGAAAGGCCTTGCCTGCCGTCTGGACGCCGCCTACGCTCCAGGAAAGCGTTTGCCTGACCCGCCGACTGGCCCGGCTCCCGGGTGCCGCGCCGGGCCCCGAGGAGGTTCGCGTGACGGAGAACTCTTTGGACACCGCAGGTCGGCGCGCCGCTGCTGACCAGGCGAGCGGTGAGCGCGAAGGCGATTCAGCCGCCACGGCTCAGTCCTCGCCCGGATCGGCCGAAGCTCCGGATCACACCGACGGCGCAGCTCGATCCACAGTGGTTGCTGCGCCACCCGCCGGCGGTGGCCGATCGCCCCGACCCACGCTCGGCCGCCGCGCGGCGTCGGTCGCCGACTCGATGTGGCGTCCGGCGCTCGTGCTGGCGGCCTTCGTCCTCGCCTGGTGGTTCGTCGCCGCCCGGGAGTACGTGCCGAACTACCTCGTACCCACCCCCGGCCAGGTCTGGACCACGATGACCGACCAGTGGTCCGAGTTGGCGCGACACACCCTGGTCACCCTCTACGAGACCGTGCTCGGCTTCGTCCTGGCCGCCGCGCTGGGACTGGCCACCGCGGTCGCGATCGCCTACTCGCGCACCCTGGACAAGGCGCTCTACCCGATCGTCCTGTTCGCGCAGGTCATCCCGAAGATCGCCATCGCGCCGCTGCTGGTCGTCTGGTTCGGCCTGGGTCTCACCCCGAAGATCATCCTGGCGGTGCTCATCGCGTTCTTCCCGGTGGTCATCTCCGGGGTGGCCGGCCTGCGCTCGACCGACCCGGAACTGCTCGACCTCTCCGCCACGATGGGCGCCGGGCCGTGGCGTACCTTCCGCAAGATCCGCTTCCCGAACGCTCTGCCGCACCTGATGGCCGGTCTGAAGGTGGCGGTCACCCTCGCGGTGGTCGGCGCCGTGGTCGGCGAGTTCGTCGGCGCCAGCGAAGGGCTCGGCTACGTCCTGTTGCTGGCCAACGGCAACCTCGACGCCCCGCTGCTGTTCGCCGACCTGATCCTGATGTCCGCCATCGGCATCGTCCTGTTCGTCCTGGTCGAGATCGCCGAGGCGCTGCTCATCCCGTGGCACGCCAGCCGCCGCGCCGGCGTGTCCCTCACCACCTCCTGACCGACCCCATCACGGAGGCACCGATGAAACGCACCGCCACCACCATCCTGGCCACCGCCGCCCTGCTGCTCGCTGCCACCGGCTGCGGCGACAGCGACTCCGCCGGCACGACCGGCGCCGACGGGAAGAAGCAGGTCACCCTGACCCTCAACTGGGTGCCGTACGGCGAGCACGCCCCCTTCTACTACGGCCTGCAGAAGGGTTACTACTCCGCCGAGGGCATCGACCTGAAGATCCTGCCCGGCAACGGGTCCGGCAACACGGTCAAGCAGGTCGCCCAGAAGCAGACCGACTTCGGATGGGCCGACAGTCCCGTCCTGCTCAAGTCGGTGGCCAGTGGGATGCCGGTGCGCAGTCTCGGCGCGTACCTGGAGAAGGGCCCCTCCTCGGTGGAGTTCTTCACCGAGAAGAACATCAAGACCCCGGCGGACCTGAAGGGCAAGACCGTCGGCGGCACGCCCGGCGACGCCCTCTACGCGACCTTCCCGGCCTGGTTGGAGAAGAACGGCCTCAAGAAGGACGACGTCAAGGTGGTCAACGTGGACGCCGCCGGCAAGATCGCCGCCCTGGCCGAGGGCAAGGTCGACGCCATCATGGGCTTCTTCCACGACCAGGCACCCACCATCGAGAGCAAGACCGGCAAGAAGGTCGACGTGCTGCTCTTCGCCGACTACGGGATGAACCTGCTCGGCACCGGCCTGATCGCCAACACCCAGACCCTGCAGAAGGACCCGGAGCTGGCCCGCAAGTTCGTGCGCGCCACCCAGAAGTCCTGGGCCGACGCGGCGCGCGACCCGGCCGGCGCGGTGAGCGCCATGGTGGCGCTCGCCGAGAACGAGCCCGCCCCCGAGGTACTCACCAAGCAGCTCACCCTCAACCTGCCGCTGCTCGGTGCCGACGGCCCGCCCGGGGTGAACACCGACGCCCAGTGGTCCGAGACCATCGACCTGATGTCCCGCTTCGCGGAGCTGAAGGAACCGGGCGCGCCGGACGCGTACTGGGACTCCTCCTACGCGGCCAAGGGGTGACGGGGTGAGCGCCGCGCCGGCGACCACCGGCACCGCCATCGGGATGTCCGGCGTGACCGTCCGCTTCACCACCCGACGGTCGCAGACCACCGCCCTCGACGACGTGTCCCTGCACATCGAGCCGGGGGAGTTCGTCACCATCGTCGGCCCGTCCGGCTGCGGCAAGTCCACCCTGCTGAAGATCGTCGCCGGCCTGGTGAAGCCCACCAGCGGAGAGGTCTCGCTGCTGCGACAGCCGGTACGCGGCCCACAGAAGGAGATCGGCTTCGTCTTCCAGAAGGCCGCGCTGCTCGAGTGGCGTGGCGCGCGGGCCAACATCCTGCTCCAGGCCGAGATGCGCGGCATGGACCGGGCACGCGCGGCCCGCCGCGCCGACGAGCTGATCGAGATGACCGGCCTGACCGGCTTCGAGAAGGCGCTCCCGCACGAGCTGTCCGGAGGCATGCAGCAGCGGGTGGCGTTGTGCCGCGCGCTGCTGCACGCCCCGCCGGTGCTGCTGATGGACGAGCCGTTCGGCGCCCTGGACGCGCTGACCCGCGAGCAGATGAACGCCGAGCTGCACCGCATCTGGCGGGAGACCGGCACCACCGTCGTGCTGGTCACCCACTCCATCGCCGAGGCGGTCTTCCTCGGCACCCGGGTCGTGGTGATGAGCGCCCGGCCCGGCCGGATCATCCGCACCTTCGGTGTCGAGCTGCCGGCGCACCGCGACTACGCGCAGGTGATGTCGGACTCCCGCTTCGACCGGCTCGCCACCGAACTGCGTGGGTTGCTCGGCAGCGCGGCCGCCAACCACTGAACGACCAGCACGACGAAAGGGATCACCATGACCCGCAGGTCGATCGGCATCATCGTCAACGGCGTGACCGGACGCATGGGCTACCGCCAGCACCTCGTCCGGTCCCTGTTGGCCATCCGCGAGTCGGGCGGCGTGACGGTGGCCGACGGTACGACCATCTGGCCGGAACCGGTCCTGGTGGGACGCAACGAGACCAAACTCCGCGAGCTCGCCGAGCGACACGGCCTCACCGACTGGACCACCGACCTGACGTCCGCGCTGGCCCGCGACGACGTCGAGATCTACTTCGACGCCCTGGTGACCCAGCAGCGGGAGAAGGCGATCCGCCAGGCGATCGAGGCCGGCAAGCACATCTACACCGAGAAGCCGCTCGCCGAGGACACCGCCGCCGCGCTCGACCTGGCGCGCGCCGCCGACGCGGCCGGTGTCCGCACCGGTGTCGTGCAGGACAAGCTGTTCCTGCCCGGGCTGCGCAAGCTCAAGCGGCTCGTCGACGGCGGCTTCTTCGGCCGGATCCTCTCGGTGCGCGGCGAGTTCGGCTACTGGGTCTTCGAGGGTGACTGGCAGCCGGCCCAGCGCCCCTCGTGGAACTACCGCGCCGAGGCCGGCGGCGGCATCACCTCCGACATGTTCCCGCACTGGCACTACGTGCTCCAGGAGCTGTTCGGCCGGGTCACCGCGGTCTCCTGCGTGACCCGCACCCACGTGCCCGAGCGGGTCGACGAGGACGGCCGCACCTATGCGGCCACCGCCGACGACGCCGCGTACGCCATCTTCGAACTCGAAGGCGGCGTGATCGCGCAGATCAACTCGTCGTGGGGTGTGCGGGTGTACCGCGACGAGCTGGTGGAGTTCCAGGTCGACGGCACCGAGGGCAGCGCCGTCGCGGGGCTGCGCAACTGCCGGGTGCAGCACCGGGCGGTCACCCCGAAACCGGTGTGGAACCCGGACCTGCCGGTCACCGAGGACTTCCGCGCCCAGTGGGCCGAGGTCCCCGACAACGAGGAGTTCGACAACGGCTTCAAGGTGCAGTGGGAGGCCTTCCTGCGGCACGTCGTCGCCGGCGAGCCCTTCCAGTGGGACTTCCTGGCCGGCGCGCGCGGTGTACAGCTCGCCGAGCTGGGGCTCCGCGCGGCCCGCGAGGGTGTCCGCGTCGAGGTCCCGGAACTGCACGCATGAGGGTCGCCGAGGTGGTCCTGCCCGGCGGTCGGCGACACCGGCTGGCCGGGGCGGGTGGCTTCGGCCGCCCGGCCGGCCCGGCGACCGGCCGGATCGCGTACGCCGCCGCGCACGTGGTCGCCGACCCGAGGG
The DNA here is from genome assembly GCF_040608555.1 of Micromonospora sp. NPDC005172. Lineage (NCBI taxonomy): Bacteria > Bacillati > Actinomycetota > Actinomycetes > Micromonosporales > Micromonosporaceae > Micromonospora > Micromonospora sp. NPDC005172. The sequence continues at coordinate 131,859 of NZ_JBEXIL010000013.1, read as the reverse complement.
CGGAGAACGTGCCGGGCGCCCCGGCGGTGGTGGACTGGGACACCACGCTCGCCTTCCGGCGGCACCTGTGGTCGTACGGGCTGGGCGTCGCCGAGGCGATGGACACCGCCCAGCGGGGGATGGGGCTGGACTATCCGGCGACCCGGGAGCTGATCCGACGCAGCGCCGCCGAGGCCCGCGCGGTGGGCGGCCGGATCGTCGCCGGCGTCGGCACCGACCAGCTCCCGACCGGCCCGGCCACCCTGGCCGAGGTCACCGCCGCGTACCGCGAGCAGCTCGACGACGTCCGGGCCGCCGGCGCCCGGCCGGTGCTGATGTGCAGCCGGCACCTGGCCGCCGCCGCCCACGGCCCCGAGGACTACCTACGGGTATACGACGAGCTGCTGTCCGCCGCCGGTGAGCCGGTGGTGCTGCACTGGCTGGGCCCGATGTTCGACCCGGCGTTGACCGGTTACTGGGGGTCCGCCGACCTGGACCTGGCCGCCGACACGGTCCTCGAACTGATCAAGGCGCACCAGCGGACCGTGGACGGCATCAAGGTGTCGCTGCTCGACGCCGACCGGGAGGTGGCGTTGCGCCGCCGGCTGCCGGCGGGCGTACGCCTCTACACCGGCGACGACTTCCACTATCCGGAGCTGATCCGGGGTGACGAGGTGGGCCATTCCGACGCGCTGCTCGGCGTGTTCGCGGCCATCGCGCCGGCCGCCGCAGCCGCGCTGTCCGCCCTCGACCGGGGGGACCTGCCCGCGTACGACGAGATTTTCGCCCCCACCGTGCCGCTGGCCCGGCACCTCTTCGCGGCGCCGACCTGGCACTACAAGACGGGCATCGTGTTCCTGTCGTGGCTGGCCGGGCACCAGGACCATTTCACGATGGTCGGCGGTGCGCAGTCCGGCCGGTCCCCGGCGCACCTGGCGACCCTGCTCACCCTCGCCGACGCGGCCGGGCTGCTGCCCGACGCCGAGCTGGCCGCCGCTCGTGCCCGGGCGTTCTTCACCGTGGCGGGGGTTGTCCAATGAGTCTCGCCCGTTTGTCGTTCAACCAGGCGACCGCCCAGCACTGGCCGCTGCCCGAGGTCGTCGCCGGTTGTGTGGCGTCCGGCGTACCGGGCATCGGGCTGTGGCGGGAGCCGGTGGCCGGGTACGGGTTGGCCCGCGCGGCGAAGCTGGTCCGCGACGCGGGGCTGACCGTCACCTCGCTGTGTCGGGGCGGCTTCTTCTCCGCCGAGGACTGGCAGGCGGACAATCTGCGCGCCATCGAGGAGGCGGCCACGCTGGGCGCGCCCGAGCTGGTACTCGTCTCCGGCGGACTGCCGGCGGGCAGCCGGGACGTCGACGGGGCCCGGCGTCGGGTCGCCGACGCCATCGGTGAGCTGGCGCCGCACGCGGCGGCGGCCGGCGTACGGCTGGCGATCGAACCGCTGCACCCGATGTTCGCCGCCGACCGATGCGTGATCGCCACCCTCGGCCAGGCGCTCGACATCGCCGAACGGTTCGACCCGGCGGTGGTCGGCGTGGTCGTCGACGCGTACCACGTGTGGTGGGACGACACGGTGTACGCGCAGATCGACCGCGCCGGCGCGCGGATCGCCGCGTTCCAGGTCTGCGACTGGGTGACGCCGCTGCCGGAGGGCGTGCTGCTCGGACGCGCGCTGCCCGGCGACGGGTGCATCGAGCTGCGACGGTTGCGCGAGGCGGTGGACGCCGCCGGCTACCGGGGTCCGATCGAGGTGGAGGTCTTCTCCGCCGGGGTCTGGGCACGGCCGGGCGCGGAGGTGCTGGACGCCGCGATCGCCGGCTACCTGCGCCACGTCGTCTGACCACCGCGACGGGTACGGGCCCTGGGCCGATGCCACCCGGCGGTAAGGTCGTCCGCGTGGATCTGTTCGAGACCGCGGCCCTGCTCGGGGCACCTGTCGAGGCCGTCGAGCGTGTGCACCGGCTCGCCGGCGACCGGCCCTCGGCCCCGCTGCCCGCCAAGGCCGACGTGCCCGCGATCCTCGAGCGGCTCGCGGTACCTCCGGACGACATCACCGAGATCATGGCAGGCTGGCCGGACGACGGGTCACCACTGTGGACGCCCGAGCTGCGCTGGCTGCTCGACCGTTCGATCGCGCTGGTCCGCGCGGATCTCGGCGGCTACGCCTGGCTGCCACCCGGCCCGGAGCTGCCGCTCGACCGTGGCCCCGCCTGGCGGCATCTCTACGTGTACGCGTACCTCGCCCTGGTCGAGGTCGTGCGGGGCTACCACCGCGACCACGGCGTTCCCGACGCCGTGTCCTGGGCGACCCTCGCGGACCTGGGCCGCAACCTGGCGGTCGACCGGCGGATGCGCGGCGAGGGTTGGCCGGTCATGCAGAGCTGGTTGACGCTGCACGTGCGCGGCGCGGTCTACGAGTTGGGCCGGTTGCAGCACCACCGCGGCGACGGCGTCATCGGGCTGCACATCCCCGACGCGGGGCCGCTGACCCCGGAGGCGGTCTCGGCGTCGCTCGACGAGGCCCGCGTCTTCTTCGCGCGCCACTTCCCGGACGAGCACTACACGGCGTTCTCCTGCGGCTCGTGGCTTCTCGACCCCCAGTTGCGGGAGTACCTGCCCGAGGACTCCAACATCATCCGATTCCAGCGACGGTTCGAGCTGGAACCCTACGAGGAGCCGGAGGGGCTGGACGCCGACGTCGAGGTGCTGCGGTTCGTGTTCCGTACGCTGACCACGCCGCTTGACGAGCTGCCGCGCCGCACCGTCCTGCAACGCGCGATCGTCGATCATCTGTCGTCCGGCCGGCACTGGCAGTGGCGTCAGGGTCGCTTTCCGATTTGAGCCGCACTGACGCGGCCGGGCTGGTCCGGGTGTGCGTGGACCCCCGGGTCCCCGGTTCGCTGCACCCGCCGGAGCCCGCTGGCCGGAGCGGCTGATTCTTCCTCAGTCGCGGCGAAAAAACATGATCTAGGCACGGTCGAAACATCGTGATCTTATGTGCACCGGCGATCCGTAACACCGTTCGAACCCTCGATTAACCGTCGCGGGCTTAGGTGGGGGAGCGCTCCCATGCGGGTCGCGGTCAACAGGAAAGCTCCACAGAGGAGCGATGGAAGGGAGTCTCGTGTCGACAAGCACGAGCGGGAACAACCTGCGAAGACTGGCGCTACCGACGCTGGTCATCGCGATGATCACCGGCACAACCGGTGTCGCGGGATCGGCGTCGGCGGCCCCCGCGGACCGGCCGGCCAGCGGTAGCTCCGGCTACTTCACCAACGGATCCGACAAGCGCACCACACTGACCGACGGGGCCGACCGTCGCGCCGACGCCGACGGGACCAGCCCGAAGAGCGCCGTGGACGCCAACGGCTCCGGGGTCTACGTCGTCGAGCTGGCCGAGGAGCCGCTGACCACGTACGTCGGCGGGACGTCGGGGCTGGCGCGGACCCGCCCGACGCCGGGCAACCGGCTGGACGTGACGTCGGCACCGTCGCAGGCGTACCGCCGGCACCTCGACGCGCAGCGGTCCGCCGTCACCGCCGCGGCCGGTGTCCAGGTCAAGACGGCCTACACCGCAGCCTTCAACGGGTTCTCGGCGACGCTGACCGCGAAGCAGGCGACCGCGTTGCGGGCCGACAAGCGGGTCCGCGCCGTCACCGCCGCACGGGCACTGGGCACGCGCTCGGCGACGCCGCTCGCGGCCTCCCCGAACGCCACCACCGCCGGCACGCCGACCTCCACCGCGGTCGCTCCGTCCACCACGGACGACGCCGCCAAGCCCACCGCCCCCGCCAAGCCGGTCAAGCCCGGCCCCGGCACCGGAGCGGGCATGGTGGTCGGCGTCCTGGACACCGGCATCTGGCCGGAGAGTGCCTCGTTCGCCAAAACGATGCCCGCGCCCAAGACGTGGCACGGCACGTGCCAGACCGGCGTGGCCTTCGTGGCGGAGCACTGCAACGGCAAGATCGTCGGTGCCCGGTACTTCGCCGACACGTGGCTCGCCGGCGGCGGCTCGGTGCCCGAGGGTGAGGTGCTGTCCCCCCGCGACATGTCGGGACACGGTACGCACACCGCGTCCACGGCAGCCGGTCTGCCGGTCCGGGACGTCACGATCGACGGCCGCTCCTTCGGTTCCGTCTCCGGTGTCGCGCCGGACGCCCAGATCGCCGTCTACAAGGTGCTCTGGGGCGGGATGGGCTTCGACGCCGACATCATCGCCGGCATCGACGCGGCAGTCTCGGACGGTGTGCAGGTCCTGAACTTCTCCATCGGCAGCGACCTCGGCGACTGGGAGGCCAACACCCCGATCGGCGTCGCCTTCCTCAACGCCACGCTGTCCGGGGTCTTCGTGGCGGCGTCGGCGGGCAACACCGGCATCGTGAGCGGTGCCATCAGCAACGCGGCGCCCTGGGTCACCACCGTGGGCGCGGCGGTGACCAACCCCAACGAGGCGACGGTCAAGCTCGGTGACGGCACGAAGCTGGTCGGCGGCTCGCTGGACGCCCTGCCCGGCGACGCCTCGCGGCCGATGGTCTTCGGCGACCAGGCCGGCTCGCTGGAGCAGGGCTCGGCGTACTGCGAGCCGGGCAGCCTGGACCCGGCCAAGATCAAGGGCAAGGTGGTCGCCTGCGCGCTGTCGACCCCCTTCAACTCCGCGCTGGAGGTGAAGGAGAAGGGCGGTGCGGCGATGGTCGTGTTCGTCCCGGAAGGCAACTACCGGGTCAACTCGGTCTACAACTTCCCGGTGGTCTACCTGAACACCGAGAAGCAGGCCGGCACGCTGTTCAACTACCTGATGCGCCACCCGGCCGACGCCAGGGTGTCGCTGCGCACCGGCGGCGACGGCTCCAGCGTTCCGGGCGTACCGAGCGTGGCGGACTTCTCCTCCACCGGCCCGGACAAGGTGACCCTCGGCGTCTTCAAGCCGGACCTGGTCGCGCCGGGTACGGACATCATCGCCGCGGTCTCGCCGGCGGGTAACTTCGGCCGGAACTACGACGCGTACTCCGGCACCTCGATGGCGTCGCCCTATGTGGCCGGCGCGGCGGCGATCCTGCGGGCCACCCACCCGACCTGGTCGCCGGGAACCGTCGCCTCGGCCCTGCGGACCACTGCCACCGACACCCGGGGCACCAGCAGCCCGTTGGACCAGGGTAGCGGTTTCATCAACCTCGCCGGGGCCAAGGACCCGGGTCTGGTCATCGAGCCGACCGCCGCCGAGCTGGTCACGTTCAGCGAGACGGCCCAGCCCGACGGCAAGGAACTCAACCTTCCGGCCATCTCGCTGCGCGAGTACGACGGCACCCGCCCGGTGACCCTCACCCGCACGCTCACCAACGTGGGCAACACGCGGGAGACGTACCGGTCGTCGGTGTCTGGCCTGCCCGGTATGACGGTGACGGTGTCGCCCGCGTCGGTGACGCTCGCGCCCGGAAAGTCCGCGACGGTGACCATCACGTTGCGTCGGGGCAGCGCCCCCTGGGACCGGTACGTCACCGGGTCGATCACCTGGAAGGGCAAGGCCCACAGCGCCCGGATGCCCGTCGCCGCCCGCCCGTGGGGCATCACCCCCCGGCCGTACGCCGACGACGGCGAGGAGTTCGGCCGGATGACCAGCGGCTCGTTCGGCTACGCCCAGCCGGGCTTCACCGGGCCGCTGACCGGACGCAGCACCGGCTACACGCCGATGCGCCGGGAGTCGTACTCGATGCCGGCCGGCGTGTACGGCGGCGTGTTCGACCCGAGCGCGTCCGGGGTGAAGAAGGTCGACTTCACGGTGCCGGCCAACACCGCCGGCATCATCGTCGAGGCCAACACCGAGGATCCGAACACCAACCTCGACCTGTACCTGTGCAAGGGCGACAAACTCGTCTACAGCAGTGACAGGTACTGGACCAGCGCGGAGCAGGCGTACAAGTTCCTGCCCGAGCCGGGGCGCTACACCGCGTACGTGTTCGCGCAGGTGCCCGGTGGCCCGGTCGTGGACTTCCAGTTGAGCCACGCCATCATCGGCCGCAACGCCACGTACGCGCCGGCCACGCTGACGTTGCCGTCGACGACGGAGCGCGGGCAGAGTCTCAACTTCACGTTGAAGCCCAACCGGCCGCTGCCCGAGGGTGACTTCTGGGCGTACACCGAGTACCGCACCAACGGCACGGTCGTCCCCGGCAACCTCGTGTCCACCCAGCAGAGCGCCTGGGAGGAGTAGCCGTACGAAACAGTGGGGCGGCGCCGTCGTGCGCCGCCCCACTGTTCTTTCTAGCGCTGCCAGGCGTCAACGGCGTGCACGCCGTCGCGCATGGTCCGGTCGAGGATGGTCGGGTTGCCGCTGCTGCCCTCCCAGCCCTGGTCGTCGAACACCGTCACGACCCCGTCGACCCGGGCCACGGCGATCTGGCTGGAGCCGGCACCGCCCGAGCGCTCACCGTTCATGCTCGTCGCGCTCCACGTCCGGGTCACGAGCAACGCGTCGTCCCCGACACCGGTCACCGCCTTGCTCTCGACCGTGACCGTGCTGCCCTGCTGGTCGAAGGAGGGGCACGCCCGCACCGCATCGCCCACGCGCCGCAGGTAGTCGGTCGCGCCGTCACCGTCGAAGGTGAAGATGGTCTGGTGGATCATGCCCTGCGGTGTGTTGCTGTCGGGCTCGCCGGCCTTCTTGTACGTCACCGTCATCGCCGCGCTGGCGGTGACCTGCCGGCCTCCGGTGCCGAATTCGTTGGCGCAGAGCTTCGGCAGGGCTTCGGCGACGGGCGTCGACCGGCGGGGAGACTTCCGCAGCTCGGGCGGTAGCTCCACGAAGGCCGACGTCGGAATGGTCGTCGGAGCGCTGGCGCTTCCGGATGGCTGGTCGGCCGGACTCGCCGGGGGCGACGTCGTCGACGCGGTCGACGGCGCCGCGTCGGACGTGCCGTCGCCGGTCGTGCAGGCCGTGCTCAGCGCGACGATGCCCAGCAACGGCAGAATAAGCGCTCGGGTGGTCGACGACAGTGCGTATGTGCTCACGGTTCCCCCTCTGCCTCGATTTGAGCAGTTCCCTGCCGCGAGCGAGCGGAAACGATCAACCACCGCGCCGGCGTGTCCCGGTGGCGTCAGCGCGTCTGTGCACTCAGGCGCGGGTCTGCGAGACGAGGATGCCTATGCCGGTCGTCAGCGGCTCCGCGGGGGCGGGCAGGGTGTCCCGCCCGCCCCCGGGCCATGGATCAGGTGACCGTGACGCTCAGGTTGAGCGAGCGGGTCTCCCCGCCGGTGTAGGTGACCGTCACCCGGGCGGTGAAGGTGCCCTTACGTGCGTAGCTGTGACTCGTCGACCGCAGCGTCGTACCGTGCGTCACGGCGCTGTTGTCGCCGAAGTCCCACGCGTAGTCGGTGATGCTCTGCCCCGACGGGGCTGTCGCGGTGGCGGTCAGCGTGGTCGTCAGTGGAGCTGCGCCGCCGGTCGGGTTGGCCGCGATCGTGAGGGTGCCGCCCGGCTCCTGCTTGACGCCGGCGCCGTTGAAGCGCATCCAGTCCAGCGACATCAGGTCCGGTGTGCCGCCGACCTGGGCGGCGTTGACGAACGTCGTGTACAGGGTGGTGGTGCCGGTCGGTTTGTTGGTCAGGGTGACGGTGGGTGACACCAGGTTGTCCCACCCTCCGGTCGAACCGATGGTGGCCGTGCCGATCAGGGTGCCGGTGGGCGAGCCGGTGCGCAGCTCGATGGTGCCGCCGAGACCACCGTTGGTCACCCCGAGCGTCACCGAGCCGATGTTGCGCAGGTCCACCGGCCCGTACGCCGCCCAGTCGTTGTGGTCGACGTCGCCGAGCCGCTTGCCGGCGCGGGCGGTCGTCCGGTCGTTGACGATCAGGCCGGACTGCGCGCTGAAGTGCTCCGACTCCTTGCTCTTGGGCTGCAATTGGACCCGGGTCGAGCCGGTCAGCGCCGGTACGCCGCCGGCCGCGCCGCCGTCGGTGTACTGCGCGGTGATCAGGGTGTAGAGGTTCTGCCCCGGCCCGTGTCCGTCGCCGGCGTCCGCCTCGGTGGCCAGCAACCCGGAGCAGCCGGTGTAGACGTCCAGCGGGTGGGCGTGCGTGTCGTGGCCGAGCTGCGTCTGCACGGTCACCTTGGCGCAGTCGATGGTGGTGTCCTCCGGGTCGGTGACCGTCACCGTGTACGGGATCTTGTCGCCGAAGTCGAAGAACCCGCCGTTGGGCACGGTGATGGTGACCGTCGGCCTGGTGTTGCCGACGACGACGTCGGTCACGGCGGTGGCGGTCAGCCCGTTGCCGCTGTTGCGCACGGTCAGTCGGGCGGTGTGTGTCCCGGCGGTCGGGTAGGTGAAGCTCGGGTTGGCGGCGGTGGAGTCGGTGGTGCCGTCGTTGGTGAAGTCCCAGGCGTAGCTGAGCGCCGTGCCGTCACCGGCCGTCGTGCCGGCCGAGGAGAAGGTGACCGTGAGCGGTGCGCGCCCGCTGTCCGGGGTGGCGGCGATCTTCGCGGTCGGTGGTCGGCCGTTTGCCACGTAGTCGATCCGGTAGATGCCGGCGCCGGCGTTGCTGCCGCCGCGACCGCTGCCGGTGCCCTCGCCGAAGTCGATGACGTAGAGCGAGCCGTCCGGGCCGAACTCCGCCTCGAAGGGCTGGATCCAGCTCATGTTCTCGAAGATCCCGTTGATCGACTGGAGGTCGCCGACGGCGGTGGGACCGAAGCGCGAGGTGGTGAAGGTCTGGGCCGTCCGGTGGATCGAGAGCGTCTTGAACCACTTGCGGGTGAACTCGTACGTGATCCACTTGCCGTCGAAGTACTCGGGGAACTTGGTGGTACGGGTGTTCGCCGGGTCGTAGTCGTAGACCGGGCCGCTCATCGGGCCGCCCCCGCCGGTGCCCACCTCGGGGAACTGGGTCGAGGCGGAGTAGGCGTACCAGACCAGCGCCGGCTTCGCCGCCGGCAGCGTGGTGAGGCCGGTGTTGTTGGGGGAGTTGTTCGTCGGTGCCGCGCAGTTGAACTTCGCCCCGGAGGTGCTGGTGGCGAAGTTGTAGTCGTTGAACGGGATGTTGTTGCCGACGCAGTACGGCCAGCCGTAGTTGCCGGGGGCGGTGATGCGGTTGAACTCGACAGTCCCCTCCGGGCCACGGTTCGCATCCGCGGCGCGGGCGTCCGGGCCGTAGTCACCGACGAGCACCGCGTTCGTTCCCGGTTCGATGGTGATCCGGAACGGGTTGCGCATGCCCATCGCGTAGATCTCCGGCCGGGTCTTCGCCGTACCGGCCGCGAAGAGGTTGCCGCTCGGCACGGTGTACGTACCGTCGGCCTGCGGGGTGATCCGCAGGATCTTGCCGCGCAGGTCGTTGGTGTTGCCGGCGGTGCCCTGGGCGTCCCAGGCGGCCCGGCCGGACTGCTCGTCGACGGGGGTGTAGCCGCTGGAGGCGAACGGGTCGGTGTTGTCGCCGATCGCGGCGTAGAGGCGACCGGCCGCGTCCATGGCCAGCGACCCGCCCATGTGCGAGTTGGCCCGACCCACGCCCCGGTACGTCGGGACAGTCAGCAGCCGCTTCTCCGAGGAGAGCGCGACGCTGTTGTTCGCCACCGTGAACCGGGACAGGTTGAGCTGTTTGAGGGTCTTGTCGGACCAGAGCAGGTAGACCCAGCCGTTGCTGGCGAAGTTGCGATCCAGGGTCATCCCGAGCAGTCCGTCGGACTGGTCGGTCATCGCCGAGGTGTACGCGAAGTCGAGCAACGTGGTGACCTGGAGCGTGTTCGAGTCGACCACCTTGAGCGCGCCGGTCCGCTGGATGTAGTAGACCCTGCGGTCGGGGGCGACGGCCAACTCGAAGGGGTCGGCCAGGTTCTCGGTGACCAGACCCACCCGCTCGAAGGTGCCGGTCTCGGTCGCCGAGCAGTCGCCGGCGACCGCGCCGGCGGCCCACTCGATGCCGTAGCGCAGATGCTCCAGGAACGCCGGCTCGCTGAACCGGGAGCTGGCGTGCCCGCCGGCGGTGAACCAGGACCGTCCGCCGTCGTAGCGCTGACACCAGGAGTACGCGTGGTCGACGCCCTCGTCCAGGCCGTTGATCCCGTCACGCACCTTGATCTGCGCGAGGGTGTGCACGTTGCCGGTGGGGTTGGTCCGCCAGTTGTACCACTCCTCGCTCTGCTCCCACAGCTCAGGCAGGTTGCGGGTGGAGGGGTGGGCGCGGTCGAGGACCTTGACCCGACCCGGGTACGTCCCGCCGGTGGCCGAGAAGTCGGGGTGGTAGTCGAAGATGGTGCCGACGAGGCCCTCGTACCAGGGCCAGTCCCGTTCACTCGCCGAGGCGGCGTGCAGCCCGGCCCAGCCGCCGCCGTTGCGGATGAACGTCTGCAGCGCCGCGCGCTGGCTGGCGTTGAGCAGGTCGCCCGAGGCGGGGGTGGAGTTGGTGTTGTTGAAGACCAGGGCGTCGAAGGTGGCGAGGTTGGCGTCGGTGAAGGCGGCCGCGTCGGTGGTGGCGACGACCTCGAAGTTGTGCGCGGTCCCGAGCTGCTGGATCGCGGCGACGCCGGCCGGGATCGAGTCGTGGTAGAAGTTGGTGATCTTCGAGAAGACCAGCACCCGGAAGCGTGGGGCAGCCTCGGCGGGCAGGGCGGTGGTGGTGCTCAGGACGGTGGCGACGGTGAGCAGGGCGAGGCAGATCGCGCGCAGGTGTTTGGGCATGGGGGCGCTCCCTGTCGGACGGTGAGGGTCGGAAAGCGCTTTCTCGCTGCCCGCATCACGGTACTGACAGCCAGTTACGAGCGTCAATAGAGCAGAGGTAAGCGGTTTCCTGCTGCCGCCGGATCGGCCTGACACGCGGTACGGGTAACCGCACCAGCATCGTGCGGGCCACCCGGATGTCCGGATCGCCGCCAGCGTCGAGGGTGGGACGCATGGACAACGTGGTGGAACTCGACGTGGTGACCCGTACCTACGGGTCGCGCAGACGGCCGGTCGTCGCTCTCGGTGGCATCTCGCTCGCGGTGCCGGCTGGCACATTCGTGGCGGTGATGGGTGCCACCGGGTCGGGCAAGAGCACCCTGCTGCAGTGCGCGGCGGGACTGGATCGGCCGACGTCGGGCCGGGTCCGGTTGGTCGGCCGGGACGTCACCCGCCTGCGCGAAGGCGCGCTGACCCGGCTGCGCCGCGACCGGGTGGGTTTCGTCTTCCAGTCGTACAACCTGCTGTCGGAGCTGACGGTGCGGCAGAACGTGCTGCTGCCCCGGCGGCTGGGCGGACCGCGCCCGCGCCCGCTCGACGAGGTGCTGGCCGAGGTGGGTCTGTCCGGGCTGGCTGGCCGGTCCGTCGGTGAGTTGTCCGGAGGTCAGCGCCAGCGGGTCGCCATTGCCCGTGCGTTGGCCGGCCGTCCCGCCGTCGTGTTCGCGGACGAGCCGACCGGGGCGTTGGATCCGACGACCGGTGAGCAGGTGCTGCGTTTGTTGCGGGGCGGGGTGGACCGATCCGGGGTGACGGTGGTGATGGTCACCCACGATCCGCTGGCCGCGGCCTGGAGCGACCGGCTCATCCTGCTGCGCGGCGGAGAGGTCGTGGCGGACGTCCCGACGCCCGATCCGGCGAGCATCGCCCAACGGTTGCGCGCCACCACGGGTGACCCGGTGGTGGCCCGGTGAGCGCGGGGCTGACCAGGCAGGCGCTGCGCAAGCAGCCGTGGTCCTTCGCCGGTCCGTTCGTCACCCAGTGTCTGGCCGCCGCGCTGGTGTCCGGAGCGTTGGGCGCCAGCTCCTCGATGTCCGGCGCGCGGTTGGACCCGAGCGCCCGGCAGGTGCTGACCGAGAGCTCGATCCCCGAGATGGCCACGCTGTTCGTGGTGGTGTCGGTGTACCTGACCGCGTTGATCGTCGGGTTGACCATGACGTCGTCGATCGCCCGACAGGCCCGGGACATCGCGCTGGTGCGGGCACTCGGTGCCACTCCGGGCCGGGTGCGCCGCGCGGTGGCGACCCAGGCCGCCGTGGTGGCGGTGCCGGCGAGCGTGCTCGGCGTACCGCTCGGTGCCCTGCTCGCCCACGCCTGGTTGGCGGGACTCACCGGACATCAGGTGATCCCGCCCGGCGTGACGTTCCACCCCTCGGCCGCGGCGCTTCCCGCCGCGACGGGCATCACCGTCGGGGCGTCGCTGGTTGGTGCGCTGATCGCCGCGCTGCGCCCGGCCCGGGTACGCCCGGCTGCCGCGCTGACCGAGACGCCCGTTCCGCGACGCCGGATCGGTCTGGTGCGTACCGCGATCGGGTTGGTGCTCATGGCCGGCGGCGTGGCGCTGTCGATTCGGATCGCGGGTGGCGACCCCGCGAAGGCCGGCGAGTCGAGCTTCTTCACGATGCTGGCGATGTGCGTGGGGGCCGGCTTCCTCGGTCCGGTCCTGTTACGGCTGGCCGCCCCACTGACGCGACTGTTCGGGGGCACCGGGGCGCTGGCCGCGGACAACCTCGCGGTGCGCGCCAAGGCGCTGTCCGGCGCTCTGGTACCACTGGTCCTGGCGATCGCGTTCGCCATGGTGAAGGTGGTCACGCACACCACGTCCGTGCACGTGCGCGGCGTCGCGGAACCTGCGACGCGAGTGTGGACGGAGTACTCCGGGACCGCCGTCTACGTCGCCTTCGCCGCCGTCGCCGCGGTGAACACGTTGGTGACCGTCCTGCTGGCCCGACGCCGGGAGCTTGCGGTGACCCGGCTGGTCGGCGCGAGCAGGATGCGGGCGCTGGCCGTGGTCGTGTGCGAAGCCCTGCTGGTGACGGTGACCGCTCTGGCGGTAAGTACCGTTGTCGCGATGGTCACCATGCTGCCGATGCTGCACGGCATGCTGGGCACGTGGACGCCGTACCTACCGACCGGGCAGCTGGCCGGCGGCCTGGCCGTGGTGATCGGACTGGTGCTGGTGGGCACCGTCGTGCCGGCGCTGGTCGCGATGCGCCGCCCGGCGGTGGAATCGCTGGCGGTCGACTCGTGAGGCCGGTCGTCAACGCGGTCCTGCGTGCTCCCACAGCTGCCCGTACCTGGCGCGAGGTCGGATACACGCTCACCGGAACCGTGCTGGCCGTGCCGACGTTCGCGATAGCACTGCTGGGACTGGTGTTCTCCGCGCTGTCGCTGCTGACGATCGGGCTGCCCCTGCTGACCGGCGTGCTGGTGCTCGCGCGGCTGACCGTGCGGTACTTCCGCGGACCGGCCCGGCTGTTCCTCGGCTGGAGCTGGCCGAACCCGCCGCCCGTACGCCCCCGTGGGCCGGGCCCGGTGCGGTGGACCGCTGCGGTGCTGACCGACGCCAGCGGTTGGAAGGCCCTCGCGTACTGCTTCGCGCGGCTGCCGCTGATGGCCGCGGCAACCTACCTCGGCGGGGCCATCATCGTCGGAGGGCTGGTCGGCGTCACCTATCCCGTGTGGATGCACCGCTTCCCCCAGGATCCGCCGTGGGGCGGCACCTGGGGGCTGGTCGCCCAGGGTCTGGTGGCGCTGCTGGTGTTCCCCTGGTACTTCCGGCTCATCGTGTCGCTGGACCGGTGGTTGGTGCGGGCCCTGCTGGAGCCGGGCCCCGAGCGGGTCCGGATAGCGGCTCTGGAGGCCAGCCGCGCCGCGCTGCGGGCGGACGCGGCCGCGCTGCTGCGGCGGGTGGAGCGGGATCTGCACGACGGCCCGCAGGCCCGGCTGGTCGCGCTCGGCGTGGCTCTGTCGCGCATCGAGCGGCGGGCCGGCGAGCCGGAGCTGAAGGCGATGGTGACGCAGGCCCGGGGCGCGGTGGTGGAGGCGCTGGCCGAACTGCGGGACATCGTGCGGGGCATCCACCCGCCCGCGCTCGACGCCGGCCTGAGCACCGCGATCGAGACCCTCGCCGCGCGCAGCGCGGTGCCCGTCGACGTGCGCGTGGACCTGCCCCAGCGGCCGACACCCGACCTGGAGTCGGCGCTGTACTTCAGCGCCGCCGAACTCCTCACCAACGTCGCGAAGCACGCCGGAGCCAGCCGGGTCCGGCTGGACCTTCGCGCCCAGGGTGGCATTCTGCGCCTGACCGTCACCGACGACGGGCGCGGCGGGGCGCGATCCGGGAGCAGGGGTACGGGTCTGGCGGGGCTGATCCGGCGAGCCGAGTCGCTCGACGGCGCGCTGCGGCTGCACAGCCCGCCCGGTGGACCGACGACCATCATCCTGGAGCTGCCGTGCGAGTAGTGATCGCCGAGGACAACCCGTTGCTGCGCGACGGGATCACGCTGCTGCTGACCGATCACGGAATCACCGTCGTCTCCACCGCGGACAACGGCGACGACCTACGCGCGGCGGTCGACGAACACCGACCGGACGCGGCGGTCGTCGACGTACGGATGCCACCGACCTTCACCGACGAAGGCCTGCGAGCGGCGCTGGCGATCCGCGCGGCCCACCCGGAGACCGGCGTGCTGGTCTTCTCCCAGTGGGTGGAGACCCGGTACGCGCGGCAACTGATCGCCGAGCACCCGGGCCGGATCGGCTACCTGCTGAAGGACCGCATCGTCAGCACCGAGGACTTCGTCGACGCGCTGCGGAGGGTGGCCGCCGGTGGGACGGCGCTCGATCCGGAGGTGGTACGCCAGTTGTTGGCGGCGCCGTCGGTGGACGCGGGCGTAGCCCGGCTCAGCGAGCGGGAACGTGAGGTCCTGGGGATGCTGGCCGAGGGCCGGTCCAACCTCGCCATCTGCGAGGCACTCCACCTCGCCCCGCGCAGCGTGGAGAAACACGTGACAGCCATCTTCACCAAACTCGACCTACCCCAGGCGCCGACCGACCACCGGCGCGTCCTCGCCGTGCTGCGCTATCTGAACGCGGCACGCTGAGCGGGGACCCCCTCTTTCGAAGGAGCGACCCGTGCACGTCAGTTTCGCGACGAGCGCCGGTAGGGCCGGCAGGCCGAACGAGGACTTCGTCGGGGCGGTCCCCGGCGCTGTCGTACTGCTCGACGGTGCCGGCATTCCGGGAGCCGAGGCGCTCTGCGCGCACGGGGTCGCCTGGTACACCCACCGTCTCGGCGGCACACTGCTCGGCGGCCTCTCCCGGGCCGACGGGCGGGACCTCGCGGCCATCCTCGCCGACGCTATCGCTGAGACGGCCGCCGCCCACCGCGCCACCTGCGACATCGCCGACCCGAGCAGCCCTCAGGCCACCGTCCTGATGGCCCGCGCCCACCGGGGACGGCTGGACCACCTCCTGCTCGCGGACTCGTACCTCGTGCTCGACCTGGTCGGCGGCGGCGTGCGAGTGGTCACCGACGAGCGCGAGCTGGTCGCCAGGCGGGAGTGCGCGGCGCCCCTGGCCGGCGTCACACCCGCAACCCCGGAGTACGACCGCATCCGCGCCACCTGCGTCGCGGCGCTGCGCGCCCGCCGGAACCAGCCGGACGGTTACTGGATCGCCAAGGACGATCCGCAGGCGGCCTGGGAGGCGGCCACCGGCAGCCACCCCCTCGACGAGTTGAACGGCGTCGCGATGCTCAGCAACGGCGCCAGCCGAATCGTCAGCCCGTACGGCCTGACCAACTGGCCGGGCGTGCGGGATGTGCTCGCCGTCGACGGTCCGTCCGGTGTCATCCGCCGGGTCCGTGAGTTCGAGGACCAGGTGCGCGGCGACCCTGACGCTCTGGTTCCGGACGACGCCACTGTGGCCTGCTGCCGGCTCGCGCCATAGACGTCTCGGCCGGGGCTTGGGGCATGCCGTCCCGACCGAGACGGTTCCGCGTGGTCTGATGCCGTCATGGAGTACGACTTCGAAGGTGCCGTGTGGGAGTGGCGAGGGCCGTCGCCGTACCACTTCGTGACGATCCCACCGGAGTGCGTCGACATGGTGCGTCAGGTGGCAGCGGCGGTCACCTACGGCTGGGGCATGATCCCGGTGGAGGTCCGGCTGGGGCGAAGCCGGTGGCGCACCTCGCTGTTCCCGAAGGACGAGGGCTATGTCCTTCCGCTGCGGGACTCGGTGCGCGACAAGGAGGGCATCGCCCTCGACGACGTCGTGCACATCCGCCTCGCCGTACGGCCGCGGTAACGCGGATGCCCCGCACGCCCTGGTCGGACGCCGAGCCACAGCGTCCGACCAGGGGCGGCTGCTAGAGGTACGGGCGCGTGATCAGTTCGATCGCGTGTCCCGCCGGGTCCTTGAAGTAGAACCCTCGGCCACCGTGTTCGGTGTTGGTCTCTCCCGGCCGCTTCATGTGCGGGTCGGCCCAGTACGTGATGCCTCGCTCCTGGATGTACGCCAGGCCACGCGCGAACAGCTCGTCGTCGACGAGGAACGCGTAATGCTGCATCTGGATGTCCACCGGCGGCTCGGCGAACTGGAGCAGCACACCCTCGTCCAGCAGGACGTTGACGAACGGCCCCCACGAGGGCGCCTCCGGGAGTCCGAACAGTTCCCGGTAGAAGGCCGCCGACGCGTGTTTGTCCGTCGCGGCGATGATGGTGTGGTTGAACGTGACTGTCACGCGTACCCGTCTTTCGGTCGATCCGAAGACCCGACCGGAAGCACACGGCGTCCAGCAGCCGTACTGATTGACAGACCCCGAAGGCAGCAATGCCCCGGACCCATGCGGGAGACGCGTACGCGTCGATCTCGGCATGGCGGCTGAAGTAGCCAGAACCTCCGGGGGTAGGCCCATCTGGGGCGCACGAGCAGGCTAACACGACGTCCTGTCACGTGCGTGACCACCACGGGCCTCCAGGCGAGCTCGAAGCTCGGGTGCTTGGCTATCGTTCTGGGATGTCGTCTGACCTGTCCGGTGCCGTCGGCGCGGCCTTCCTTGCGGAGGGTCCGGCCGATGGTGTCGACCTCAGCCTGTTCGGGCAGTTCGCGGGCTCCTGGGCGCTGGACTGCACCGAGTACGACCCCGACGGGTCCTCGACTGTTCGCCGAGGCGAGTGGCACTTCGGCTATGCGCTCGGCGGGCGGGCGACCACGGACGTCTGGATCCTGCCCGGGGTCGAACACGGTGTCAGCGTGCGATTTCCCGACCCCTCGGCCGGTGCTGGGATCTGGCGCTCGACGTGGGTGGGCCCGACCCGGCGGCGGACGCACACCTTCCTGGCGTCGCGCGTCGGTGACGAGATCGTGCTGGACGGCGGCGACCTGCGGTGGACCCCTCCGATATCGGCTCGGACGAGTTCCGCTGGCGCAACGAGGCACGGCAGCCCGATGGCGTGTGGCGGCTCCAGCAGACGTTCCAGGTGTGGAGGCGGTCCTGAATGCGCCGGCGGTGAACGGCGGGGATGCGCGGCTGCCGGAGACGTGGTGCGTCCCGGTGATCCGTGCCGACTTCAGCGACCACGGGGTATGGGAGCGACTCACGGGCGAGATCCGCAGCCCGACGGGAGTGGGCTTCGGTGCCACCGTCGACTTTGTCGAGGACCGGACCCTGAGCGGTCTGAGCGGTGTGACGATCGCGGCTGGCTTCCCGCGCGACTATCCGGCTCGGTACCGGCATCCGGTGCTGTTCGTCGTCGATTCGGTCACCGTCGCGCTGCCGGAGCACCCCCTGCTCGTCGTCAACCTGAACGAGAGGGTCGACGCGTCCCCATTCCGGACCGTGCCCCGGCAGGTCCAGTCGATCGGGGACAACCTGTCCCTCGCCAACATGGACTTCGACGATTTCGCGCGCTCGACAGGCCCGGACGGCGTCTTCCGGGGTTTCTGAGCACGCGGCGGAACGCCCGGGTGCGGCGCGGAGCCTACGGCCGAGCGGGTGGCAGGAGTAGCGCCTCTGCGCCGACCGGGCGGAACCCGGCCGCCTGGAAGGCGCGCACACTGCGGGCGTTGCCGGCGGCCTGCTGAGCCCAGACCGGTTGCCCGTCGGGCACGAGATGCCGGGCGGCCGTCGCCAGCGCCCGTCCCAGGCCCCGGTGACGGCACTTCTCGTCGACCTCGATCGCCGTCTCCCAGCGACCCGCCACGCCTCGACCCAGGACGACCACCCCGCCGTCGGCGGCCCAGACCCGGACGTCGTCGCGACGCCGACGCGACCGGCCCACGCGGCCGTGCCCGCTGTTCGTCACTTCGCGCAGCGTCACCGGGGGCGCGCCGGAAAGAGAGCCCGCGACCGTCAGGAGGTCGATGGTGTCGGTGGATCGCCCGGTGCGGTCGAGCAACGCGGCGAGGAAGCGCGGGTTCATCGTGGCCGCCAGGCCGTCGCAGTCGAGAGTCGCCAGGGTGCGGCGTACCCACTGGGGATCTTCGTCGGTGAACACCACGGAGTGCGCGGTGAACGCGATGACTCCGGCGTCGCGGTGGCACGGCTGCGGTACGACTGTGGTCCCGCCGTCCGCCGGCGGGAAATGCCCGTTCGCTGCGGCCTGCAGGATCTCGGCCAACGTGGTGTCGGCGATCGTCGTCTCCTCGGGAGGGGGCGGAACGCGCTCGACGGCCGGCGCGTGCAGCGCCGGCCGCCGAGGACTAGTCGATTTCAGCTGCCGGTGCAGGTGGCGGTGGCTCCGCTGCCGTTTCCGGTGCCCTGGAATCCGAAACTGGTGCTCTGACCTGCGGCCAGCCGTCCATTGTAGCTCTGGTTCGTGACGGTGATCGTCCCGCTGCTGCCGGTCGCGACACCGTTCCACAGCGAGGTGACCGAGGCGCCACTCGGCAGGTTGAGGGTGACCCGCCAACCGCTGAGTGCGGTGCTCCCAGCGCTCACGGTGACGTTGGCGACGAATCCGCCGTTCCACTGGTCCTGCACGGCGTAGGTGGCGGTGCAGGCGTCGCCGGTCGGCGGCGGAGTGGTGGTCGGCGGCGGAGTGGTCGGCGGGGGAGTGGTGGGCGGAGGCGTGGTCGGCGGGGGCGTGGTGGGCGGGGGCGTGGTCGGCGGCGTGCCGCCGTCGAGCGTCAGGTTCTTCTGCTGGACGGTCCACTGCGTACGGCAGAGACCGCAGTTGGTTCCGACGAAGTTGGCGCCGGCGGTGGTGTCGCCCTTGAGGCGCCACTTGAGGTAGAGCACCGCGACGCGGCCGAACTCACCGCCGTTGGCCTGGTCGTAGGTGCCGCCGTGCCCCACGTTGAGGTTGCCCATGAAGGCGGGCAGCCCGGACGGCAGCTTGCCCCAGTCGTCGATGGCGTTCGGGTAGGCGATGTCGCTCGGGCCACCGATGATGTAGGCGATCGGCTTGGTCAGTCTCCTGAGTTGGTAGTCGTCGGCGTCGTTGAGCAGGCCACTGCTGAAGATGCCGGTCGTGGTGACGCGTGGGTCGTTGGAGACGGCGTACGCCTCCAGTCCGCCGCAGGAGAAGCCCGCGACCGCGACCTTTGTCGTGTCGATCTTGTTGAAGTACTTGCTGCCCTGGCGGGAATTCTCCGCGATGGCCCAGTCGATCGACTGGGTGAGCATCTGCGAGTTGGTGGAGCCGGACCCGTTCGGAGCGCCGTTGGCGATGGCGAGGAAGCCGTGCGAGGCGATCTCGCGCAGAAAGTTGCCCTGGGAGAGGCCGTTGGCCGAGCATCCGCCATTGCCCCAGACAAAGATGGGCAGGCGTTCGGACGGGAGCGTCTGGGGCCGGAAGATGGTGTGGTTGGCCAGACTCGCCGAGGTCTCGTAGTCGGCGGGATAGGGGCCGGAACCGCCGACGGCGGCGCCTGCCGGTGTCGCGCCGAGCGCGATGATCACCGAGGCGACCGGGACGACGGCGGCGGCCAAGCCCGCGTAGATCTTCGCTCTTCTTCTCATGCACCCCTCCAACGGATGTCACGTGGGGCTCCCTGCGGCGGCGGTGGCGGCTGTTCGTTCGCGCAGCGACCGGTGGTCGGCGCAGGCCACGGGCCAGGTCGATGTGTACGCGTCGACCACCCGGCGGGGTCCCCACAGGCGATCCGATTGGGAGCGGTGTGCAGTTACTATCACTGCCGTAACGAAATGTGTCAATGTCCCGTCTATCCTGCGGCCGCCCACCGACGCCGTCGGCCCGCGCGCCGACCGGCGGTCGTTCCCGGTGCCGAGAGGTCGTCCGACGCCTCGAAGAGGGTGATCCAGGCGGCGGCGTCCGGCCAGTGCGGCGTCGCCAGCTCGACCAGCCGGGCCTGCGCGAGCGCGCCGAGCGCGGTGTGGATCTCCAGGAAGGTCTCCCTGGCCTCCCGGCGGGGCCACGGCGTCGGCAGCAGATGATCGGGCAGGTCCGGGTCGATGTCGGCGAACCTCCGCCAGGAGTCCATGGCCGAGGTCCGGGCGACCAGCGCCCGTGCCGCGCCAACCGTGTTGTCGCGCACCGCGATCCGCAGCGGCGCGTACCGCTGGATGAAGGTCGCATACGCGGACGCGAGCCCGGCCAGGTCGTACGCGGCGGCCGGTCCGTGCGGTCCGGACTCCTCGTCGAACCGGACGTGCATGACCGACCACCGGGCGCCCTCGACGTGGCTCAGCAGTTCCCTCAGCACGCCCCTGGCGGGTGCGGCGTCGGACCCCGGCCGGATCCACACGCTGTCGTACAGGCCCGCGAAGCGCAGCGCGCCCAGCGCCCTGCGCACGGCGTGCCGCGACGCCTGACCGGAGCTCGGGATCGAGAAGGAGGCCAGCACCCAGTCGCCGGTCCAGTGCGGCGGCTGGGCGCCGAACGTCAGGAACTGCCGCATCCGCGCGTGGTGCCGGGCGATCGCCTCGGGCGTCAGGTGGTAGACCGGTGGTCTCCGGCCCGCCCTCGTCGCGATGAGGCCACGCTTGACCAGGCGGGACAGGGCGGCACGAGCGCTGGACTCGCTGACGCCGAACTCGCGCAGGATCGCGATGACCGCCACGGACGGCAGGTCGGCGTCCGTCGAGTCCAGATACTCGCCGAGCACTGTCGCCAGAAGGTGCTGCGGGCTGGACCCGGCCTGGGCGCGAGGGGCTCGCACGTCGTCACCGTTCACGTCACCAGACTGCCCCACCGGATGGCACACGGACCTCAGCCCAGCGTGGCCGCCCTGCGCAGCAGCACGGCGCGTTCGCGCTGGTTCGCACAGAGCCGGGCTGCCAGCTCCAGCTCGACACGGGCTTCCGCCGAACGGCCGAGCCGGGCCAGCAACTCACCGCGCACGGTCGGGACCAGGTGTGATCCGGGGAGCCGGCGGGCGGTGACGAGCTCCTCCACGATGGCCAGCGCCCGCGCCGGACCGGAGGCCATGGCCACGGCGACGGCCCGGTTGAGGTCGACCACCGGCGACGGCGTGACCCGGCCGAGCGCGTCGTAGAGCAGCACGACGCGGTCCCAGTCGGTTGCCCCCACGGAGGGCGCCGCCGCGTGCGTGGCGGCGATCGCGGCCTGTAGAGCGTAGGGACCGGGATTCCGAGGCGACGTCCTGTTCAGCGCGGCCAGCCCCCGACGGATCGCCGAGGTGTCCCACAGTCGCCGGTCCTGGTCCTCGAGCAGGACCGGCGTACCGTCCGGGTCGGTCCGGGCCGGAAAACGCGCGGCTGTCAGCTCGCAGAGCGCGAGCAGACCGTGCACCTCGGCCTCGTCGGGTTGCAGAGCGGCCAGCGTACGGATCAGTCGGATCGCCTCGTACGCCACGTCCGGGCGCAGCAGGTGGTCGCCCGAGGTGGCCGTCGACCCCTCGGTGAAGATCGCGTACAGGACGTGGAGCACACCGCCCAGCCGTGCGCGACGTTCGTCGGCCGGCGGCAGCTCGAACGGCACCCTGGCCGCCGCGATGGTCTTCTTGGCACGGGTGATGCGGGCCTGCACGGTCGGCACCGGAACGAGGAACGCGCGGGCGATCTGCTCGCTGGACAGGCCGCCGACCACGCGCAGGGTCAGCGCCACCCGGGCCGCAGGCGGGAGCACCGGGTGGCAGCTGACGAACATCAGGGCCAGGACGTCGTCGTCGATCCGGTCGGGGTCGACGTCCTCGACCCAACTGGCCGCCGGATCGCCTGCCGCGTCGACCGCCAGCAGGGCATACCGATCCCGCAGCGCGGTCCGTCGGCGTATCGTGTCGATGGCCCGCCGACGTGCCGTGGCCATCAGCCAGCCGGCGGGATTGGCCGGGGAGGCACGGGGCCACGACACCAGCGCCTCCGCGACCGCCTCCTGAGTGGCGTCCTCGGCCAGCCCGAGATCGCCGGTGAACCGGGTCAGCGCGGCGACGATCCGCGCCGACTCGACCCGCCAGACGGCCTCGACGTCGACCGCACCCATCAGATCCGGCCGTCCTTTCCGCTGCTCGGCGGAACCTCGTCGGCCTCGGCCACCCGCCGGACCTCGATCTTGGACCCGCGGACCGCCGGAACGCGCCTGGCCCACTCGACGGCCTCCTGCTTCGAGGCGACGTCGAGCAGAAAGTAGCCCCCGAACAGTTCCCTGGTCTCGCCGTACGGGCCGTCCGTGACCACCGGGGCGTCGCCGCCGAAGTCCACCACGACGCCCTGGCCCGGATCGTCCAGCCCTTCGGCCGCGAGGAGGATGCCGGCCTGCACCATCTCCTCGATGAACCGGCCGGTCGCGGCCATCGCCTCGTCGATCGACGCCATCAGGGCCGCGTTCGACTCGTCGGTTCCTCGCATGATCAGCATGTACTTCGCCATTGCCTTCTCCTCCTCGGCGGGGCCGCCACTCGTCCCTCGCGCCCCTATGTCGAACGAGCGGCCCGCGCATCGACACCATCGCAGAAAAGAAATCAGCTTCCACCGGAGCTGACCGTCAGGACGGCGCGTCGACCGGCCGGTCGACGCGCCCGGGCGACAGCGCCCAGGACGGGCGCCACGTCGCCTCGGGCGACGGCGCCAGGCCCGCGCAGTGGTCGATCACCGCGCGTAGCCCCGGGTGCGGGTTCGCGCGGCGCAGGATGAGCGAGAGGGGGTACGCGAGCGTCGGGCGCGCGATCGGGATGCGGCGCAGGTCGTGGCCGGGCGGCCAGAGATACCGGTCGCGCGCGCCGACGAGGGTCGCCACGTCGGCGGATGCCGCGAGGATGTCGAGCAGCACCTCATTGCCGAAGTTCGGGCCGGCGGCGTCGATCCGCAGGTCGAAGGTGGTGGTGAGCTGGTCGTAGAAGTCCGCCCACTCGCTTCCGGGCGCGATGCCCGGCACCCAGATCCGGTGCCCCCGCAGTCGGGCCGGTGTCAGCGTGCGCGCGGCGGCGAGCGGGTGCCGTGGGCCGACGAGCAGTTCCAGCGCCGAGTCGAACGCGTGGACCATCCGTACGTCGCGCGGCAGCGTCGCCGGGTCGGTGACCGACCGGAACGAGGCGTCGACGTCGCCCGCCTGGACGGCGGCGACCGCCTCGCGCGGGTCGGTGACCCGCAGGGTCACCACGTCGAGATCGATCTCCGGATGTGACCGCCAGTAGTCGTGCAGGACGACCGCCTGCGCGGAGCGCAGGCCGAGCACGTCGATCCGCAGGGCCCGCGAGCCCGGCCTGATCGCGGCGACCGCGCGGTCCACCCCGGCGACGATGCCCCGGGCGTGCGGGAGGAACGCCTGGCCGTCGAGCGTGAGCTCGACCCCTCGGGGGGTACGCGTGAACAACCGCACGTCGAGGGCACGTTCGAGGGCCGCGATCCGCTTCGACACGGCCTGCTGCGTCACCCCCAGCTCGTCGGCCGCGTGCTGCAACTGCCCGAACTCGGCCGCCCGCACGAACGACCGCACCGCCTCGGTATCCATCGGCTCATCATCCACCCGCACAACCGACGGTTGTGACGCGCCCGACGGTCAGTTGTTTGCGCTGACGTCGGGCGCGTTGGTGTGCTGCCCGGACCCGAACATCGGTTGTCACGAGGGGGGCGGATGGGCGTGCGATTGGGGTCCGGTTTCGGTTGGCTGTGGTCGGCCTACGCCGTCAGCACGTACGGCACGTGGATCGCCTTCGGCGCGTTCCCGCTGATCGCGGTTCGCGTCCTGCACGCACCGGCGTTCGCCGTGTCGATCCTGGCGGCGGCCGGACCGGCCGTCGCGGCGGTCGTGGCGTTCTCGCTCGGACCGTGGGTCGAGAGCCGGGCGAAGCGTCCGGTGCTGGTCGCCATGGACCTGCTCCGGTTCGTGGCCATGGCGAGTATCCCGCTCGCGTACGCCTTCGGTCTGCTGTCCTACGGCCAGTTGCTGGTCGTCTCGGTCCTTTCCGGGACCGCGAGCATCGCCTTCGCCGCCGCGTCCGGCGCGTACCTCAAGTACCTCGTCCAGGGCGATCACCTGCTGGTGGCGAACGGGCGGTTCGAGGCCACGAACTGGGCGGCGACCGCGGTGGGTCCACCCTTCGGTGGCGCGCTCGTCGGGCTGCTCGGTCCGGTCGTCACCGTCGCGGCCGACGCCCTCAGCTACCTGCTGTCAGCGCTCGCGGTCCGGCGCATCCGCGGTGGCGACGTCGCGTCACCCCGGGCCCGTGCCGGTCGTCCGCGCGGCGCCGATCTCCTGGTCGGCTGGCGGTTCATCCTGCGCGACCGGGCCCTGCGGGGGCTGTTCCTGAACTCGATACTGGTCGGCGGCCTCATCATGGCCACCGCGCCGCTGCTGGCCGTGCTCCTGCTGGGCGAGTACCAGCTTCCGGCGTGGCAGTACGGTCTCGCCTTCGGCATCCCGGCGCTCGGCGGCCTGGTGGGTGCCCGCCTGTCCGGGCGCCTCGTGGCCCGCCACGGTCGACACCGGGTCATGATCGTCTCAGGGTGGTTGCGCTCGGTCTTCCCCCTCGGTCTCGCGTTCGTCCAGCCGGGCATCCCCGGACTCGTCACCGTGATCGTCGTCGAGGGACTGCTGATCACCTGCATGGGCGTCTTCAACCCGATCTACGCGACCGAGCGACTGCACCGCACCCCGCTCGGCCACGCCGCACGCGTCCTCAGTACGTGGAGTGCCGTCAGCAGACTCGTCCAGGCGGTCCTGGTGGTGGTCTGGGGCATCCTCGCGACCCTCACCAGTCCGCTTGCCGCGATCACCATCTCCGGCGTTCTCCTGCTCGCCACCCCGCTCCTGCTGCCCGGGCGGACACCGTCGGTGGCCACCGAGCCCAGCCCGTCCGAGCGGGGTGTCCGGGTCGGATGACGCATCCAGGGACCGCTGGCTTCATATTTCAGTTCGTCGATGTTAACGTTAACTTAACTCGGCTGTCTGCCGGTCGGCATGACCGTCGGCGGGGCCCCGGTGAGATCGGAGAACGCTTATGACCACACCCCGCAGGGTCCTTCGCGTGCGCCCGCTGGCCGTGGTGACGGTGTGTGCTCTCGCCGCCACGGTGTCGCTGGCCTCCCCGGCGTCGGCATCAGCGACCATCACAGTGGCCGCCGACGGCAGCGGCACCTTCACGACCGTCCAGGCGGCGATCGACAGCGTCGCGGCGAACAACAGCGTGCCGGTCACCATCACCATCAAACCCGGCACCTACCGGGGCGTGGTCACCATTCCCGCCAACAAGCCCTACCTCACCCTGGTCGGCACCGGCAGCTCCGCCGCCCAGGTGGTGATCGTCGAAGGGCACGCATCCGGCCAGACCAAGCCCGGTGGTGGTACGTACGGCACGTCCGGCAGCGCCTCGGTGTTCGTCAACGCCAACGACACCACGATCCGAAACCTGACCATGTCGAACGACTTCAACGAGGCCGCCAACACCCTCGACGCCGAGCAGGCCGTCGCTGTCAACACCTCCGGCGACCGGGTGCAGTTCGACAACGTCCGCGTCCTCGGCAACCAGGACACCCTGCTGGTCAACGCGCCCAGTGTCAGCTCGGTCCGGCGTCTCTACGTCCGCAACTCCTACGTGGAGGGGGACGTCGACTTCATCTTCGGGCGGGGCACAATGGTCTTCCAGAACGGCACCGTGCACTCGCTCACCCGGGGCTCGTCGTCGAACAACGGCTACATCACCGCCGCGGCCACCGACATCAACAACAAGTTCGGCTTCCTGTTCTGGGGCACCACACTGACCAGCAACGCTCCGGCCAGGACGGTCTACCTCGGCCGGCCCTGGCACCCCAGCGGCGACGTCAACGCCCGCGGTCAGGTCCTCTACCGGGGCGTCGCGATGGGCGCACACATCCGCACCGACCCCTGGACCGACATGTCCGGCTTCTCGTGGAGGACCGCCCGGTTCGCCGAGTACAGCAGCACCGGGCCGGGCGCCGTCATCAACGCCGACCGGCCCCAGATGAGCGCCTCCACCGCCACCCAGTACACACCCACCGCGTACCTGGCGGGCAGCGACGGCTGGAACCCCATCCGATGAGGCGGATTCGTTCCCTGCGTACCGCGGCCCTCATCGCAGTCGCCGCCGGGGTGCTCGCCGCGGGTCTGCCGGTCCTCAGCGCCGAGGCCGCGGTCGGTGACGGCACGCCGACCGACTCGAACATCAGCTTCGTCGGCCGGTGGAACACGACGAACGCCTCGGCCTACGTGCCCTACTGGGCCGGCGCGTACCTGCGGGTCGGGTTCACCGGCAGAACGGTGAAGCTCCGGCAGCGCAACACCATCCAGCTGTGGGCCAGCATCGACGGTAGGGCGTTCACGTCCTTCACCGGCTCCGGCACGATCAACCTGACGCCGACCGCGCTGGCTGCCGGCAACCACACGTTGATCGTCAGTTACCGGCAGGTGGCCGGCTCCTACACCGGTGACGCGGTCTTCCAGGGGCTGATCCTGGACTCGGGCGCGGGCACGTTCAAGCCGCCAGCCCGCCCCAAGCTGGTCGAGTTCATCGGTGACTCGATCACCGCCGGTGCCACGAGCAGTCAGCTCGCCGTGACGGACTACGGCTTCAAGGTCGGTGAGCGGCTCGGCTACGACCACACCCAGATCGCGATCGGTGGCATGTGTCTGGCCGAGACGACCGATGGGTGCTGGGCGCAGGCGACACGCTACTGGATGTCGTCCGGTGGCCAGGTCGGCACCGATCCGTGGGACTTCTCCCGCTACACGGCCGACGGTGTGGTGATCAACCTGGGGACCAACGACAAGAGCCATGGCGTGAGCGCCGCGGCCTTCCAGGCGACGTACACCACCTTCCTGACGAGGATCCGGGCCAAGTTCCCGAACGCCAAGCTCTTCGCCCTGCGGACGTTCATCGGTCGCTATGCGACCGAGACGGAGGCGGCGGTGCGGGCGCGCAACGCCGCGGGTGACGCCAACGTGTTCTACGTGGACACCACCGGCTGGCTGCCGTCCGGGGGCCTGAGCGACTCGGTGCACCCGAACGACGCGGGTCACCAGGCCATCACCGACAGGTTGGCCCCGATCCTCAGCGCACGACTCACCACGACCCCGGAACCGACGACGCCGGCCCCCACAACGCCGGCCCCGACAACGCCAGCGCCGACCACACCCGCGCCGACCGCTCCTGGGGCCGGCGCCTGCACGGTCACCTACCTCAAGACCGGTGACTGGGGTACGGGTGCGCAGTTCGACGTGACGCTCGGCAACACCTCCACCGTCGGGGTCAACGGGTGGACCCTGACCTGGTCCCTGCCGGGCAGTCAGCGGATCACGCAGTCCTGGAATGCCACCGTTACCCAGTCGGGCGCTGCGGCCACCGCGGTGAACGCCGCCTGGAACGCGGTGATCCCGGCCGCCGGTTCGGCCAGCTTCGGAATCATCACCGACAGCCCGCTCGGCGGAGCGACCGGCTTCGCCCTCAACGGTTCCCCGTGCGCCGCCGTCACGTGATGGCGAGCGTCTCCGATCGAGGCAGGAGTAACCCGATGACGGTTCGCCGATCGCGTCTCGTGGTCCTGACGGCAACGGTCCTGACCGTCGTGGCCGGCGGGCTCGGCATCGCCACCGCCCAGGCCGCCACCCCGGCCTGCGCTGTCGACTACCGGATCACCAGCCAGTGGGCCGGCGGGTTCGGGGCGGATGTCGTCGTCACCAACCTCGGCGACGCGGTGACCGGTTGGAGCGTCGCGTGGAGTCTTGCCCCCGGGCAGGGCGTGCAGCAGGCGTGGAACGCCACCGTCACGGTCGCCGGTTCGGCGGTGACGGCCACCAATGTGAGCTACAACGGTGCCGTCGGCTCTGGCGCATCGGTCAACTTCGGCTTCACCGGCTCGTGGAGCGGCAGCAACCCGGTGCCGTCGTCGTTCTCGTTCAACGGCACCACCTGTGCCGGCTCGCCGCCAGCAACGCCCACCGCGCCGACGCCGACTGCCCCCACGCCGACGCCGACACCCACCGCTCCCACACCGACGCCCACTGCGCCGACGCCGGAGCCGACACCCTGCACCGGCCCGAGCACACCGTCGGCCAGCCCTTCCCCGTCACCGACACCCGCGCCGATCAGGGTGTGGATGGCCGGCGACTCCACCATGATGAACGCCAGTTCCTGCCCGATCGGCTGGGGTAGCCAGTTCGCGCCCTCCTTCACGTCGGCAGTCACCGTGCAGAACAGTGCCGTCGGCGGTCGCAGCATCCAGACGTGGCTGTACGAGGGCAACGTGACCTCCACCAAGAACTCCGCCGGCGAGTGCACGCTCAGCTCGACTGCCTACAGTGCGCGGTGGTCGGCGATGCTGGACACCGGCAGCGGCTTCAAGACCGGTGACTATCTGATCATCCAGTTCGGCATCAACGACGGTGACTCGGCCTGCCCGCGACACGTCGGGACCAATCGCTTCAAGGAACTGCTCGGCGTGATGGCGACGGCCGCCAAGGCCAGAGGGGTGAAGCCGATCTTCGTCACCCCGGTCGCGGCGATCACCTGCAGCGGCGGCACCGCCGTCGGCAACCGCGGTTTCGTCGCCGAGACGACGGCTGCGGCCGCCGCCAACGGCGTACCGGTCATCGACCTGCACGCGAAGAGCGTGGCGCTCTACAACTCGCTCAGACTGTGCCCGAACAACGGTGACTACTCGACGGGCGCGGTCGGCGCGTTCTTCTGCAACGACCACACCCACTTCGAGGCTGCCGGCGCCAGACAGATCGCCGGCCTGATCGTCACCGCCCTCCGGGCGCAGAACATCCCGCTCGCCGCCTACCTGAGGTGACAGCCACGACTGGACGCCATGGTCCGGCACGGCCCGTACGGCAACGGGGGCTGGATGGAGCTGCCGGAACTGCACCTTCGGTTGCTCGAACACGATGATCGCCGGGTCGGTGCGCTCGCCGCGACGTGCCTAGGGCATCTCGCGAAGGAGCGCGCACGGATGCGCGGACGGGTGTGGAGGGCAATCCGTCGATGGACGTGGTTCTGAGTCGAACGCGGACGTGCCAGCGTTCCGTGGTGGAGCCCTTCCCGGCCCTCAACTCTGCTGGTAGTTCACCGCCGCGAACCCGCACGGCTGGTGCAGGTGCAGGTAGTAGGCGCCCTCGCCGTAGTCGTCCAGATCGGCCCCAGCGATGAGACCCACGTAGTCCATCGGTTCACCGCAACCCGGGCAGTCGGCGTGCTCGGCGTCTTGGATCCACTCGGGCCGGCCACCCAGTGTCGATCCACCCTGGTTCCAGGCGCTGACCTGATACGGGCTCGCCAATGCCTGCCCGGGAACCGGCGCCAGCGTCGGGGGATCCTCCGGCTCGTCGGCGTCCGGCAGGTAGCTCGGGCGGCTGTTGCCGGCCCACCAGGTGGTGCCACCTGTCGGAGTGACGTGGCTGTACAACGTCGCGTAGCAGGCGCAGAAGTGGCAGGTCTCGACCACCAACCGCCCGGACCACCCCGTGTGGGCCAGGGCTGCGGCGATGGCGGCATCCGCGGTGTCGAGGTCGGCGGCAACCCACAGCGGCGAGGCGCACCAGGGGCAGCCGGGCCGATCCGGGCCTGGCGCTGTTTCGCGCATGACCCACCGGTACGCGGTGTCCCCGCACAGGTCCCGTCGCCGGCCGTCCGAGCCGACCGCCCAGCCGCCCTCGTGGGCGTAGCTGAGCGCACTGACGTGAAGCTCGCCCGAACCCGCGGGAGGCTGCGTCGTCCAGCGACGCAGGGCGCTCTCGGCCGACGGGTGAGCACTGTGCGCCATGACCATGAGCAGGTGGTTGAGCCGGTCGGGCGTGCGGCCACTGTCGACCTGCTCGATGACCCGACGGACCACGTCGACGTCCGCCGCGCGGTACAACTTCGCCGGGTACAGCACATCGAGGTCGAGCAGGAGACCCTGGTGCGGCGTCAGCCTTAGCGGGTCGTTGTCCGCGATCGCGCACAACTCCTCGATCGCGTCGTCGTCCTCGGCGGCGGCACGTCTGATCAACTCCTCGATCACGAGGGCATGGTAGCGGGAGTCCAACGGTCCTTTCGTCGGTCGGACCTGCAGTCGGGGAGGGCCACCTTCACGGACTTCTGCCCGTTCTGACACCGCCGGGCCATCCGCACGGCCGACTCCCCTGATGCGTCGACGAGCGCTAGCGTCGCCGCATGGGTTTCCTGTCTCGTCTTTTCATTCCGCGCGGGGTCCGGCGCGCTGTCCATCCGGTCCGTTCGGCGAAGCGGGCGGTTCGCAAGGCCGTCGTGCCGAAGAGCGTGAGCAGGGCCACCTATGCGGCCTCGCAAATCGCCAACCCGGTCAGCGCGTTCAAGTACCACGCGGTTGAGCGGCCCCTCACCACTGCCCTCCGCAGCGGATCGTCGAAGCGGTCGGCTGTGCCCGCTCCCGCGTACCGGCACGGCAAATGTGCCGTCAAGCACCGCACCCCAGAGGCCGTAAGGCGTTGTCGGAACGGCTGATCGGAACACCCATCATCGGTCAGCCGGCGATACGGTTCGAACCGTGCCGCCCGATCTCGTCGACTGCCCCTTGATCTTCCTTGATGACGGTCGTCGGCTGCTGGCCCTGGAGTCTGACCGACGCGGACTTCACAGTCATCCGCCGATGGCTCACGCAGCTCGGCGTACGGACTGACCGAACACGATTCAACCGCTGACGGGGAACGTCGCCTCGGCGCCTCCAAGCCTGTCGTCGGGACGAACTGCAACGCCGGGGGCTCGTCGGTGGCAGGTGAACCACCGTCCACGTCGGCTTCGTCGAGCGTGAGCTTGGCTGCTACCGTCCAGCACCGAAATGACGATCACGGTGGATGCGGGGGAGTTGACGTGGATGCGTAGAAAGCCGAGTACGCGGCTGGCCGGTGCACTGATCATGGTGCCGACGACCGTGGCTCTCGTTCTGGTGGGAACCGCCTCGGCGGCGTCGGCGGCCACGGGAACGCCGAGCGGTGCGCCGCCGGCCGCCAACGGTGTCGACGTGTGGTGCGTGTCGACGACCGGCGCCAAGGCGTGCTTCGCGGCATACGGGGACCGTGTCTGGGTGAAGGACACCAAGGCGAACGGTGCGTCCGCCGCCGGCACGATCCAGGGACCCGACTGGAGTCGGCAGTGCTTCAACGGCAGCGGAGCGGACGCCGGCTGGGTCATGTGCAACTTCGACGTGCCGGAGTACGAGGAGGGTCTGCTGTGGGCGGTCAACAATCCGTTCATCGGCAACGAGAGCAGCACGGCGATCTACACCAGCGGGCCGATCTGACGCCGGCGCTCCCGTAACGAGCCCCGGTCTTTCAGACCAGCGGCGCCTGCGCGGATCGGCCGCCGTCGCCGGCTGCGCGGGCGCCCTCGGGAGCGGTGATCGGTGCGGTGATGATCCGGCTCGGCAGCACCGGCGCGTCCCGGCCGGTGCCCCGGCGCGCGCCGTCGTCGGTCGACTGTTCGTGGTAGTCCTGCTCCACGTTGACCGACCAGACGTCGTGCGTGCTGCCGGTGACGATGTTCTCGACGGTCAGCATCGCGGTGAGCATCGAGTGGTCCTGGTTGTTGTAGCGGTGCATGCCGTTGCGGCCCACCGGGTGCACGTTCGGCACGGCCTCGGCCAGCCAGGCCCGGATCACGTCCACGTTGTGCTGGTAGCGCTCGTCGTACACCGGGTAGGCCTTGGGCATGCGCACGACGTGCCCGGCCTCGACCACACCCGGGCGGACCAGGCCCAACCGCTCCAGCTCCGCGGTGGCCAGGGCCACGAGATCGACATCGGGGGTACGCCACATCTCGTCGTCCTCGAAGACGAAGTACTCCAGGCCCAGGCAGGTGCGACCGTCCTTGACGAGGTACGGCGACCAGGAGCCGAAGTTCTGGATCCGGCCCACCTTCACCGCCGGGTCGTGCACGTAGATCCAGTTGTCGGGGAACGAGAACTCGGCCGGCACCACCAGGGCGACGGTCAGGAAGTCGCGGTAGCGCAGGTCGGCGGCGCAGGCCAGCACCGCCGGGGGCGCGGGCGGGCGGAGCGCGGCGACCAGCTCCGAGATCGGCATCGACGAGATCACGTCGTCGGCCGGCTCGGTACGCTGCCCGCCAGCGCCGTTGAGCGTCACGCTGATCGCCCGACGTCCTTTCGGGTCGCGGTGCACGGCGGTCACCCAGGTGCCTGTCGACATCTCCCCGCCGCGTCGGCGCACCTCTTCGGCGCAGCGCTCCCACATCATCCCCGGCCCGTACTTCGGGTACTGGAACTCCTCGATCAGGCTGGTCACGTCGGTGCGGCGGCGGCGCGGCAGCACCGCGTTGCGGATCGCCGTGGCAAGCGACAGGTTCTTGATCCGCTGCGCGGCCCAGTCGGCCTGCAACCGGTCCGCCGGCATACCCCAGACCTTCTCGGTGTACGTCTTGAAGAAGATCGAGTACAGCCGCCACCCGAACCGGGCCGAGACCCAGCCCTCGAAGTGCGACTGGTCGCGGGGTGGCCGCAGCCGCGCCCGGGCGTACGAGCCGAGGCAGCGCACCGCCTCCGGCAGCCCCAGGTTGCGCAGGGCGTTCGTCGCGCTGAGCGGATAGTTGAACAGGGCTCCCCGGTAGAAGATCCGGCTCATCCGCGGTCGGGTCAGGAAGTCCTCGTCCGGCAGGATCTCGTGCCAGAATGCCTCCACCCGGGGGACCTTGGTGAAGAACCGGTGCCCGCCGATGTCGAAGCGCCACCCGTCGCGTTCCACGGTCCTGCTGATTCCGCCGACCACCTCGTCGGCCTCGAAGACCCGGACCGGCTGCCCGTGCCGGAGCAACTCGTACGCCGCCGTGAGCCCCGCCGGGCCCGCGCCGATGACCACCGTGCCGTGCTGCTCGCTCATGCCCCCGTACTCCCTGCCACTGGTCGAGGCGGCACGCGTACCCGTTATGCCCGAGATGTCACCTCCTGGTCCTGGCGGGTTTCTCCTCCCGCCGGGTCCTTCGGGGCGTACAACGAGAAGGGCGGGCGGTTCGGCGGACCGGGGGAGCGGGGCGGATGCACCGGTGGCGAAGCGGCCGGCAGCGCGCGCAGGCGCTGGCCGGGGCCGTCGGGCGGCTGGTCCGCCGGGTGCCGCCGCCCTGGCCGTACCTCATCGGGCTGTTTCTCGGCGCGAAGCTGGTGCTGACCCTGCTCGGCCTG
The DNA here is from genome assembly GCF_040608555.1 of Micromonospora sp. NPDC005172. Lineage (NCBI taxonomy): Bacteria > Bacillati > Actinomycetota > Actinomycetes > Micromonosporales > Micromonosporaceae > Micromonospora > Micromonospora sp. NPDC005172. Next base: position 98,646 of record NZ_JBEXIL010000013.1, on the reverse strand, counting down.
CTGGTCCTGCACGCCTGGGACGGCATACCCGGCGCGCCGCCGCCGGACGAGGCGCTGATGTGGGCGCAGCAGCGCGAGGTCTCCGGGCATCGGTGGATCTCCTTCTGGTTCGCCTGGGACGCGCTGCTCTACCTACGGTTGAGCGAGCTGCCGCTGACCGGGCGGCCGTGGGGCGACTTCGGCTTCCCGCTGCTCTACCCCTTCCTTGCCCGGCCGGTCGGCGCGCTGCTCGGCGGCGACAACGCGCTGGCCCTGCTGTTGATCAGCAACGTCGCGTTCCTGGGCGCCCTGGTGTACGGCTACCGGCTGGCCGAGCTGCTCTTGGGCGACGCGGACGCGGCCCGCCGCTTCACCCGCTACCTGGTGCTCCTGCCGACGGCCTTCCTGTTCCAGGCCGCGCTGACCGAGTCGCTGTTCGTCTGCCTCGCGCTGGCCGCGTTCTACTACGCCGAACGTCGCCGGTGGCTGCTGGTCGGGGTGGTCGGCTACTTCCTGGCGATGAGCCGATCTCTCGGACTGCTCGTCGCCCTGCCGTTGGCGCTGGTGCTGCTGCGCCAGCACGACTGGCGGCTCGGTCCACGCGCCCTGCTCGCGTACCTGCGGACCGGCTGGCCCTTGCTGCTGCTGCCCGCGGGCTGGTTCACCTTCATGGCGTTCTGCCGGTGGCGTGGCGGGGACTGGTTCGCCTACCAGCACGCCCAGAAGGCCGGCTGGGGGATCGAGGTGCAGAACCCGGTGCCGGTGGTGGTGGACGCCCTGGCCGGAGAGCCGCGCGACGCCGGACGGGTCCTCTTCGCCCTGGTCGTGCTGGCTGTGCTGGCCGCCGGGTTCCGTCGCCGGGAGCTGCCGTATCTGGTCTACGGCGTGCTCATGGTGCTGGTGCCGCTGTCGATGGGCCCGCCGGTCTACAAGAGTCTGCTGCGGTATCTGCTCGCCGTGTTCCCGGTGGCCCTGGTGCTGGCCCGCTGGGCCCGTCGCGCGAGCGTCGACGTGTGGCTGACGGCGACCCTCGCTGTGGTGCAGGGTGCGCTGTTCGTGCTCTGGCTGACCTACTGGACCCACATGATCATCTGATTGGACGGGTGTCGGCCGGGGCAGGATGAGGCGATGACCGAGCCACTGGTGCGCCTCGACAACCTCGGCGCCTGGCTGATCAAGGGCAACGCGGACGCAGTCGACCTCGCCGCCCGCTTCGCCCGCGAGCCCCTGGTCACGAGCTGGTGCGTACGCCCCGGCTACCGGGCCCGGTTGATGCGCGCCGGGCAGCCGGTGGTCTTCTGGGCCAGCGGCAGCCGTGCCCGCCTGCCGTACGGGGTCTGGGGCCTCGGGTGGGTCACCGGGCCGGCCGAGGCGGGGCCGCCGGGGCAACAGTGGTCGGTGCCGCTGGAGCTGCCCATCCTCCTCGAGCCGGACCGGTTGCCCCGGCAGGCGTTGCGCGCCGACGGCCGGCTCGCCGCCCTGGAGGTGTTCCGTCAGCCGCAGGCGGCCAACCCCTCGTACCTGACGGTGGCCCAGTTCGCCGCCCTGCGGACGTACCTGCCGGTCTGAAGACCCAGCTGGCCTGTGCGAGGCTGCTACCCGTCGTCGCCAACTTCGGGGGAGGCCCGGTGTTCGCCCTGCCGCTGACCGACGAGGTCGAACTGCGCCCGCTGGAGCCGTGGCGGGCCGAGGAGTTCCTCGCCAACCTCGACCGGTCCCGGGAGCACATCCGGCCCTGGGTGTCGCCGACCTTCGTCGCCACCGACCTGGCGTCGGCCCGCGCGGTGTTGCAGCGCTACGCCGATCGCTGGGCCAGCGACAGCGGCGGCATCTGGGGACTGTGGTGGCACGGGACCCTGGTCGGTGGGGTCATGTTCGTGTCGTTCGACGTCACGCTGGGCATCTGCGAGGTCGGCTGCTGGCTCGAGCCGGACGCGCAGGGGAGGGGCCTGATGGCCCCCGCGATCCGCCGGATCATCGACTGGGCGGTCCGCGAGCGCGGCATCCAGCGGGTCGAGTGGCGCACCAACGCGGCCAACACCCGCAGCATCGCCCTGGCCCGCCGGCTCGGCCTGCGCCACGACGGCACCCTGCGGCAGGTCTACCCGAACCCGCGCGGGCGCGTCGACCTGGAGATCTGGTCGGTGCTGGCCGACGAGTGGCTGGCCCAGCCCACACCGGTGCCGCCCACCATCCACTGACGACAGCGGATTTCTGTCGTACCCGGGCGGCACCATCCATTCATGGCCATCCCCGCGCTCACCCCGCATCCCGACCCGCCGCGCTCCGTGCCGCTGCGTGAGGCGCGCACCCGGTTCAGCCAGCTCGTCGCGTTGGCCGAGCTGACCGACGCGGTCACCGTCGTCACCCGCGACGGCGATCCCCGCCCGGTCGCCGCCATCGTTCCCGCCGCCGCGGCCCGCAGCGCCGCCCAGGCCCGCGCCGACGCCGACCGGCTCGCCGCGGTCACCGCCGGCTGGGCCCGCCGCCTCGACGAGCAGCACCGCCGCAGCAGCCAGCGGCACGCCGCCGAGCTGGGCGCGGTCCGCGCGGCGCTGGCCGAGGTGTGGGCCGAGCTGGACCGTCGGGTCGTCCCGGGCAGCGACCCGGCGCTGGCTCGGCTGCGCGCCGCGCACGCCGCCCTGCTCGCCGACTGACCACCCGCGCGCCGCAGGCCGACACCGCCGCGAACACATCGACTCCGAGGCGGCGGCAGCGTCAGGTCGTGGCCGGGTAGGCGTGTGTTTCGGTCGCCTTGACCGCCACCCAGACACGCTGGCCAGCAATCAGCCTAAGCTGGGCCGCCGCAGCCGGCGTGACGTCGGCGGCGACGCCGACCGGCCCGTCCACCTGCACCCGCACGTTGTCACCGTGTCGTTGGACGCCGGTCACCGTCCCCGCCCACGTGTTGCGAGGGCTGCCCTCGGGCCGTGACGGGTGCAGGGCCACCGCCGCCGGGCGGAACGCGACGAACGCGTCGCCGTCGAGCCGGTCGGCCACGCTGAGGGTCAGCTCCGGCGCGACCCGTACCCCGTGGCCCTCGGCCCGCCCCCGATAGAGGTTCAGTCCGACCAGGCGCGCCACGTAGTCGGTGCGCGGGCGTGCCGTGACGCTCGGGCCGTCGCCCTCCTGGACGACGCGCCCACCCTCGACGATGACCAGGCGGTCGGCCAACGCCAACGCGTCCAACGGATCGTGGGTGACCAGGACCGTGGCGCCCGGGTGCGCGGCCAGGTGACGGTGCAGCTCCGCGCGGGTCTCCAGGCGGGTACGGGCGTCCAGGGCGGCCAGCGGCTCGTCGAGCAGCAGCAGCGATGGTCCGACGGCGAGCGCGCGGGCCAGCGCCACGCGCTGCGCCTGCCCGCCGGACAGCTGGCGGGGCTTACGGCGCGCCTGGTCGGCGAGGCCCACCCGGTCGAGCCAGTCCTGGGCCGTGGCCCGCGCCGCTCTCCGGTCGACGCCATGCCGGCGTGGCCCGAAGGCCACGTTGTCCAGCGCGCTGAGGTGCGGAAAGAGCAGGTAGTCCTGGAAGACCACGCCGATCGGCCGGCGCTCGGTCGGCACCCACCCGCGTGTCGCCGGCCGGTCCAGGTCGACACCGCCGAGGGTGACGTGACCGGCGGTGAGCGGGTGCAGCCCGGCCAGGGCACGTAGCGCGGTGGTCTTGCCCGCCCCGTTCGGTCCGAGCAACGCGACGACCTCGCCGGGCTCGACCCGCAGCGGCACGTCGAGCCGGAAGTCGCCCCGGTCGACGACCAGCCGGGCCGCCAGCAGCGGCGTGGTCACGGGCCGGTCGTCCGGCGGCGGCGTGGTCACGGAGCAGCCATCCAGCGGTCCCGTAACGCGGCCAGGATGCCCACCGAGACGATCAGCAGCACCAGGCTGAGCACGATCGCGGACTCCAGGTCGGTCTCCAGCGCCAGGTAGACGGCCAAGGGCATCGTCTGCGTACGTCCCGGATAGTTGCCGGCGAAGGTGATGGTGGCCCCGAACTCGCCGAGCGCCCGCGCCCAGCACAGCACCGCACCGGCGGCGAGCCCGGGCGCCACCAGCGGCAACGTGACATGGGTGAAGGTGGTCCACCGGCTGGCACCCAACGTCGCGGCGGCTTCCTCGTAGCGGTGGTCGGCGGCGCGCAACGCGCCCTCGACGGCGATGACGAGGAACGGCATGGCGACGAACGCCTCCGCCAGGACGACGCCCGCGGTCGTGAAGGGCAGGGTGATGCCGAACGTGGCGTCGAGCCAGCCGCCGAGCAGCCCGCGCCGGCCGAAGACGAGCAGCAGCGCCACGCCGCCGACCACCGGCGGCAGCACCAGCGGCACGGTGACCAGGGCGCGGACCAGCCGTCGGCCGGGGAACTCGACCCGGGCCAGCAGCCAGGCCAGGGGTACCCCGAGCAGCAGGCAGAGCAGCGTGGCCAGGGTCGCGGTCTGCACCGACAGGCGCAGCGCCGTCAACGCCCCTGGCGCGGTGAGCCGCTGCGGCAGCGTCGTCCACGGCGCCCGGACCACCAGCCCGGCCAGCGGCAGGACGAGAAAGAGCAGGCCCAGCCCGGCCGGGATCAGCAGCCCCGCCGGCACCCGCCCCCGTCGTCGGGAAGTGGTGTGATCGCGGACCAGGTTCACGAAGCCGCCTGGAACCCCGCCTCGGCGAGGACCGCCTGTGCCGACGCCGAGCGGACGTACGCGACGAAGGCCCGCGCGCCGGCCCGGTTCGGCGCGCCCTTCAGCGCGACGATCGGATAGTCGTTGATCGCCCGTGTCGACTCGGGGAACTCGACGCCGGTCACGTCGGTGCTCGCGGCGCGGGCGTCCGTGCGGTAGACGAGGGCGGCGTCGACCTCGCCGAGCTTGACCTTGGCCAGCGCACCCTTGACGTCCTGTTCGAGGGTGACCGGCGTCAACGTGACCCCGGCCGCGGTCAGGGCGGTACGCGCCGCCGCGCCGCAGGGCACCTGGTCGGCGCAGAGCGCGACCTTCACTCCCGACCGGGCGAGGTCGGCGAGGCCGGTCACGCCCTTCGGGTTGCCGCTGGGCACCGCGATCACCAGTTGGTTGCGGGCGAAGACGAACGGCGTGCCGTCGGCCTCGGCGGCGTCCGTCACGGTCGCCATGTTCTTCGGCGCGGCCGAGGCGAAGACGTCCGCCGGGGCGCCCTGGGTGATCTGGTTGGCCAGGGCCGAGCTGCCGGCCAGGTTGAGGGTGACGGTGACGCCCGGGTTGGCGGTTTCGAAGTCCCTGGCGATGCGGGTGAACGACCCGGTCAGCGAGGCGGCGGCGAACACGGTCACCGTGCCGGCGACGCGACCGTCCGGGGTGTCACCCCCGGTTGCCGGGGCGCCGGCTCGATCGCAGCCGGCGGTCGCCAGCACGGCCACCACCAGTGCCGCCGCGACACATCGGGCCCGACGGCTCATCCGTGCACCCTCGCCCCGGAAGGGGCGGTGGGCGCGGGACGCTCCACCACCACCGTCGTCGACTTGATCACGGCGACGGCGACCGAACCGACCCGCAGGTCGAGGTCGTCCACGGCCTCCCGGCTCATCAACGACACGACCCGGAACGGGCCGGCCTGGATGTCGACCTGTGCCATCACCGTGTCCTTGCGGACGTCGACCACGATGCCGCGCAGGCGGTTGCGGGCCGAGGAGAGCCCGACGCCCGGGTCCGGGTCGGCGGCCTGTGCCCGGGCGAACGCCGCGAGATCGACGCCGTCGATGACACGGTGGCCGTGCTCGTCGCGCCCGGCGGTCAGCCGCCCGGCGTCCACCCAGCGGCGGATCGTGTCGGCACTGACGCCGAGCAGGTCGGCCGCCGCGCCGATCCGGAAGGTCGTCACCGGACCACCATAGCGTCCGCATCTGCGAGGGCGCAGGGCCGAGGAGGGCTGATTCTGCGCGTCGAAGAGGCGCTATCAGCCGCAGTTGCGAGCCGGGCTCAGACCGGGCCGCCGGTCAGGGGCGGCGGGGGTGACCCTTGAGGTGCCGGCCCAGCTCCCGGGCGATCTCGCGGTTCGCGTCGCGCTCGGCGAGGGTCTGCCGCTTGTCGTACGTGCGCTTGCCCTTGGCCAGGGCCAGCTCGACCTTCGCCCACCCGTTGTCGAAGTACATCGACAGCGGCACCAGCGTCACGCCGCCCTCGCGGACCTCCTGGAGGATCTTGCCGATCTCGGAGCGGTGCAGCAGCAGCTTGCGGTTGCGGCGGGGCGCGTGGTTGGTCCACGTGCCGTAGCGGTATTCGGCGATGTGCAGCCCGTACAGCATGATCTCGCCGTCGCGCTCGTGCGCGAACGCGTCCACCAGCGACGCCCGTCCCTCGCGCAGCGACTTCACCTCGGTGCCGACCAGCACGATGCCGGCCTCGTACGTGCGCAGCACGGCGTACTCGTGCCGCGCCTTCTTGTTCGACGCGATCAGTCGGCGTTCGGGCTGTCGGGACGGGCTCACCCGGCGACGATATCCGGCCGCCGCCTCAACCCGTCGTCCGGTGCTCGGTGCGCAGGCGCGCCGTCAAATCCCGTACCGCCTGCGTGAACTCCTCCTGCGACTCGCACGGCAGGTGAGCGAGGATGGGTGGCGGCACGCTGTCGCTGGGCGGCGGGACGACGCCCTGCGGGTCGGTCGACCGGCGGTCCACCGCGGCCTCCGGCCCGGCCGGCGTCGCGGTGTCCCCGGGCCGGTGCGGGGCGAAGATCCACCCACCGATCGGGTCGGTGTCGCGCCACAGGTTCACCCAGCGCCAGCCGATGCGCTCGCCGATGTCCCGCAGCACCCGTGTCTCGACGTAGGCGGGGAACAGCCGCGAGTACAGCCGGCTCAGCGGCGACCCGTAGGTGAGCAGTGCGACCCGGTCGGTGACCCGCCGCGGCAGTTGGAGCAGTGTGGCCGCGAGCAGCACCGAGCCGTGACTGTGTCCCGCCAGCAGCACCGCCTCGCCCTGGTCCACCAGGTAGGTGATCCGCTTGGTCAACTCCGGCACCGCCCGTTCGGCGTAGCAGGGCGGCGCGAAGGGATGCGCGCCTCGGGGCCAGAAGGTGCCCAGGTCCCACAGGACGCCCACGTACCGGCGGAACCCGGCCGTCCGGTAGGCGAAGATGCCGCCGATCACGAGCCCGATCAGGATCGCGGCGATCGCGTAGTTGCCCGCCCCGATGAGGAAGTTGACGAAGCTGTCGGGCACACCGAGGTACGCCTGGAACAGGTCGCCGGGATAGAGCTGCAACAGGCCGAGCAGGCTGGTGGCCAGCCCGATCGCGGCGAATGCGGCGTAGACCACGGCAAGGGGTTCCACGCGTTCGGTGAACCGGGCCCGGGCGACCGCCTGCTCGACCCGCCGCAGCCGCGTCGCCGCCTCCGGCGGCGCGTCCGGGAAGTCCGCGGCCACGATCGCCCGCGCGGCCCGCCACCGACTGGCACGGGTCGCGACCGTGACCAGCGCGCCCACCAGCACCGCCGCCGCCACCGCCAGGAAAAACCCGAAAATCGCCCATTTGTACGCCAGTGGCGGGCCGAACGCGAACCGGTCTATCTGCCGCCCGTCGCGGTCCAACACGTCCGCCACGCGGTAGACCAACTCGGCGGAGAACGCGACCGCGAGACCGGCGGCGACCGTGACGAAGACCGGCGCGCCCAGCGCGCGCAGCCGCGGGAGCCGTTGTCCGTCGGCACGCCGTCCGCCGCCGCGCGCCCCGAGCACCGTCGCCGCGAGGATGACCAGCAGGAAGGTCTGGCTGACGAACAACCAGGCCACGATGGCGCTGTACCCGGGCAACATCTCGCTGTGCGGCCAGGGCTCGCCACTGGCCAGGGTGTACGCGATCACCAGGATCGTCAGGCCGCAGGCGATCGTGCGGAGCCCGCGCGTGACGCCCTCCAACCCGGGCACCGGTCTGGTCTGGTCCATGCCCCGTACCCAGGTCAGCAGGACCAGGCAGGCGAGCAGCACCCCACCCGTCGCCACCGCGAGGGCCGCCCGCGCCCACGACGAGTTCTCGCTGTCCCAGGCGGCCAGCAGGCTGCCGTCCAGCGTGGCGAACGCCGCCGCGACGTGCACCGAGCGCAGCCGTCCCACGACCGGAGTGCCGTCCCACTGGCCGACCGCGCTCAACTGCGACACGGAGGTCTCCTGGACCGCGCCGGTGCGGAAGGCGTCGAACGAGTGACTCGGCCGGGCGGCCAGCCACCACACGATCCCGATGGCCGCGACCGGCACCAGGGCCAGCACGCCCAGGCGTACGCCGGGCGAACGCCCGCCGAGCCAGGACAGCCAGTTGCGTCCGTCCAGGCAGCTCGGCGTACCCATGCACCGCCAGGCGACGAGGTCCACCGCCACCCCGACGATGGACAGCACGTAGAGCATCGTGAGGGTGAGTGCGAGCACCCGACCCAACGCGACGACGGCGTGCTTCGCCGAATCGTTGGCCGGGCGCATCCAGAGCGCCACGTTGCAGAGCATGAAGGGCAGCAGGAACACCAGCGACAGCGTCCGTACGGCCGTGCCGGACGGCAGGTCACTCCAGCGGTACGCCTCCAGCGTCACGCCGTCCGTGCCGGTCGAGTCCGGGTAGCCCGGTCGAGGGCGGTAGAACCCGCCGCTGCGGTCTCCGGCGACCTGGTGGACGTGCGGCCGGTCGAGCACCTGGTCGGCGCCCGCGCCCGAGACGCCGTGCACCCGCAGCTCCACGATCCGACCGGTCGGCTCGGTCGGCGACGCGTCCGCCATGGGCCCTCCGCAGGTGTGCGACAGCCGGCGGTCGACGGCGTCGGCCGCCCGCGGCGACGCGGCTTACCCGTCCCGGACCGTGTCACGCCTGCGTCGCTGCCCACGCGGTGGTGCGATTCGACCTCGGGAGGTGGTTCTATTGGCGCCATGGCAAACCCGGTGATCCTGACCGTCGACGACGATCCCGCGGTGTCCCGCGCGGTGGCCCGGGACATCCGGCGCCGCTACGGCGACCGCTACCGGGTACTGCGCGCCGCCTCCGGCCCGGAGGCGCTGGACGCGCTGCGGGAGGTCAAACTGCGCGGTGAGCAGGTGGCGCTGCTGCTGGCCGACCACCGGATGCCGGAGATGACCGGCGTCGAGTTCCTCGAGGCGGCCATGGACATCTTCCCGGCCGCCCGCCGGGTGCTGCTCACCGCGTACGCGGACACCGACGCGGCGATCGAAGCGATCAACGTGGTCGACCTGGACCACTACCTGCTCAAGCCCTGGCACCCGCCAGAGGAGAAGCTGTACCCGGTCGTCGACGGTCTGCTGGAGGCGTGGTCGGTCACCCCGGACGCGACGAGCACCGAGATCCGGGTGGTCGGTCACCGCTGGTCGGCGCCGTCGTTCAAGGTCCGTGACTTCCTGGCCCGCAACCTCGTGCCGTACCGCTGGTTGTTGTCCGACGACCCCGAGGGCGCCCGGCTGCTCGACGCGGCCGGGGCCACCGAGGCGGACGTACCCCTGGTGGTGACCGCCGAGGGTAAGGCGCTGGTCGCCCCCAGCGAGGCCGAGCTGGCCGCGCTGGCCGGGTTGACAGTGGTGCCGGCGTCCGACTTCTACGACCTCGTGGTGATCGGCGGCGGTCCGGCGGGCCTCGGCTCGGCCGTCTACGGCGCGTCCGAGGGGCTGCGGACCGTGCTCGTCGAGCGGCGGGCCACGGGTGGGCAGGCGGGGCAGAGCAGCCGGATCGAGAACTACCTGGGCTTCCCGGACGGCGTCTCCGGCGCGCAGTTGACCGACCGGGCCCGCCGCCAGGCGGTGAAGTTCGGCGCGGAACTGCTCAGCGCCCGCGAGGTGGTCGGCCTCAGCGAGGCCGGCGGCGCCCGGCTGCTGCGCTTCGGCGACGGCAGCGAGATCGCCGCGCACACGGTGGTGCTGGCGACGGGCGTGTCGTACCGGGTGCTCGACGCCCCCGGGCTGGCCGACTTCACCGGTCGGGGGGTGTTCTACGGCGCGGCCGCCACCGAGGCGCCGAGCTGCGTCAACCAGGACGTCTACATCGTGGGCGGGGCCAACTCGGCCGGCCAGGCGGCAGTGCACTTCTCCCGGTACGCCGCCCGCGTCCACCTGCTGATCCGTGGCGCGGACCTGACGGCGTCGATGTCGCGGTACCTGATCGACCAGTTGGAGCGCATCGACCAGATCATCGTGCACCCGCACACCGCGGTGGTCGGGGCGACCGGCGACGACCACCTGGAACGGCTCACCCTCTGCGACACCCGCACCGGGCAGAGCCGGACGGTCGACACCTCCTGGTTGTTCATCTTCATCGGCGCCGAGCCGCGTACCGAGTGGCTGGACGGGGTGCTCGTGCGCGACGGGCGTGGCTTCATCGTCACGGGCCCGGACCTGCTGGCCGGTGGTCGACGCCCGGCCGGCTGGTCGTTGTCCCGCGACCCCTACCACCTGGAGACCAGCGTGCCGGGGGTGTTCGCCGCCGGTGACGTCCGCGCCGAGTCGGTCAAACGGGTCGCCTCGGCGGTCGGCGAGGGTGCGATGGCCGTGTCGCTCGTGCACCGTTACCTGGAGGCCCAGTGAGCGCGAGGAGTGAGCCGGGTTTGCGAGCCCCGCAGTCGCGAACGAAGGAGATGCCGTGACCAGCGAATCCGATCGGCTGACGCCGGCGCAGCTACGTGACCTGTTCCTGTTCGAGGCACTCGACGACGCGCAGCTCGACTGGCTGGCCGAGCACGGCCGTGTGGAGCAGCGCGCCGGCGGCACCCTCGTGTACGGCGAGGGCGAGGCTGCCACCTGCTTCTTCGTGCTGCTGCACGGCGCGGTGTCGCTGAGCCGTCAGGTCCGTGGGGACGACGTCGAGGTCAGCCGCACCGACCAGCGTGGCGTGTACGGCGGCGCCACGCAGGCGTACCTCGGTGACCAGGTCGAGCAGACGTACCGCAACAGCTTGCGCGCGGTGGTCGACGCCGAGTTCTTCGTGCTGCCGGCGGAGGACTTCGCGCACGCCCTGCGGTCCTGGTTCCCGATGCCGATGCACCTGTTGGAGGGGCTGTTCTTCGGCATGCGCGACAGCCAGACCATCGTGGGTGAGCGGGAGCGGCTGCTGGCGCTCGGTTCGCTCTCGGCGGGGCTGACCCACGAGCTGAACAATCCGGCCGCGGCGGCGGTGCGGGCGACGTCGGTGCTGCGCGAACGGGTAGCGGGTATGCGGCACAAGCTCGCGATGATCGCCGACGGGCGGCTCGACGGCCGGGCGTTGCACGGGCTGGTCGCGTTGCAGGAGGAGGCGGTCGCCCGGGTGGCGACAGCGCCGAAGCTGAGCCCGGTCGCCACCGCCGACGCCGAGGACCTGCTCACCGACTGGCTGGAGGAGCACGGTGTCGGTGGCGCGTGGGACCTGGCACCCATCCTGGTCGCCGGCGGTCTGGACGCGGCGTGGCTCGGCCAGGTGAAGGCGGCCGTCGGCCCGGCGGACCTGGAGGCCGCGGTGCGCTGGCTGTCGTACACCGTCGACACCGAACTGTTGATGCGCGAGATCGGCGACGCGGTGACCCGGATCTCGGGCCTGGTGGGCGCGGCGAAGCAGTACTCCCAGCTCGATCGCGCGCCGCACCGGGTGGTGGACGTGCACGACCTGCTCGACGCGACGCTCGTCATGTTCAAGGGCAAGATCCCCGCCGAGGTCAAGCTCGTCCGCGAGTACGACCGCAGCCTCCCACCCATCCCGGCGTACGCGGCGGAGCTGAACCAGGTGTGGACCAACCTCATCGACAACGCGTTGGGCGCGATGGGGGAGAAGGGCGTGTTGACCGTCCGCACCGGGCAGGTCGGTGACCTGCTGGCGGTGGAGGTCACCGACACCGGCCCCGGTATCCCGCCGGAGGTGCGCCCCCGCATCTTCGAGCCGTTCTTCACCACCAAGCCCGTCGGGGCGGGCACCGGACTGGGGCTGGACATCTCGTACCGGATCGTGGTCAACAAGCACCACGGCGACATCCGGGTGGAGACCGAGCCCGGGCACACCACCTTCCGGGTCCTGCTGCCGATCACCGAGGACGTGGCCGCGCTGCCCTGACACGCCGACTACCTAAAGACATCGAGCGGTTGCGGGCAGTAGTCTCGGGCGGCGTCCGTGCTTCCCGCCCCCGAGGAGCGTCCGTGGACTCGATGGCCCGCCCGCGTACCGCGCCCCACGACGACCAGCCGGTCGACCCTCTCGACGACGGTTCCGTGCTTCCGGAGCTGGAGGACGCCGTCTGGATGCATCACGCGAAGACGTTCGCGCACACCAGTTTCTGGGCAGTGGCCCGGCGGCTGCCGAGGTTGGTGCGTGAGGCGGTCGCTCTGGCCTGGGCCACCAACCGCGTGGACACTCTCGCCTCCATCGGCCTGAACGTCGCGGCCGGGGTGATGACGACCTTCGGGCTGCTCGCCACGACCAGCGTGCTGCGGGAACTCTTCGCGGCCGGACCGACCCCGGACCGGGTGCGCTCCGCCCTGCCGGCGCTGATCGTGGCCGCGACGGCGGTGTCGGCGCGCGGCGGCCTGACGATCGCCGCCGGTTGGGCACAGGCCCGGCTCACCCCGCAGATCAACTACCAGGTGGAGCTGCGGCTGTTCGAGGCCACCACGGCGGTGGACCTGGCCGCGTTCGACGACGCCGGGTTCGCCGAGGAGATGGACCGCGTCCGCGACCGGGGAATGGGTGAGGCGGCGTGGATCGTCGACCACACCGTCAACCTGGTCACCGGCGTCGTCGGGATGCTCGCCACCGCCGTCGCGGTGACCGTCATCCAGCCGCTGCTGCTGCCGTGCCTGCTACTCGCGGCGGTGCCCCAGGCGATCACGGCCGTACGGATGGCCCGCCGGGAGTACCTGGCGATGCTCGCCCGGATCACCCGACGGCGGCGGATGTGGATGCTCGCCCACCTGATGGCCAACCGGCACACCGCCGCCGAGGTGCGCGCCTACCAGATGCGTGACTTCCTGCTCGCCGAGTACCGGGGCGTGATGGCCGTCGAGACCCGCGCCCAGCTGCGGCTGGTGCGTTCGCAAACCGGCACCCGAGTGGCCGGCGCCACCGTGGCGGGCCTGGCCACCTTCGGCGTGTACGCGGTGCTCGGCGGCCTGCTGCTCGCCGGCATGGTCGCCCTCGCCGCCGCGGCCACCGCCCTGCTCGCCCTCCAGTCCGCCCGGACCAGCCTGGGCGTCGCGGTCGTCGCCACCAACTCGCTGTACGAGGACGCCCTCTACTACCAGGACTACCGGGATTTCCTGACCCGGGCGCAGGAGCGCGTGCCCGTCGGCGGCAGCCGGACCGTCGACGGCGTCGACACGATCGACCTGCGCGACGTGAGCCTGCGCTACCCCGACACCGACGCCCCTGCGGTCGACCGGGTCAGCCTGGCGATCCGGCGCGGCGAGGTGATCGCGCTGGTCGGCGAGAACGGCTCCGGTAAGACCACCCTCGCCAAGCTGATCGCCGGGCTCTACCAGCCGACCGGCGGAACGATCCGCTGGGACGACGTCGACGCCGCCGAGCTTGATCCGCGTACGCTCGGCGCGCAGGTCGCCGTGATGACGCAGGAGTACTGGAAGTTCCCGTTCACGGCGGGTCAGAACATCCGCGTGGGCCGGCACGACCGTACGCCCGACCGCCCCGGCCCCAGCGTGCAGGAGGCGGCCGACGCGGCCGCCGCCCACGACATGATCGTCGGTCTGCCGCACGGCTACGACACCCTGCTCGACCGGGAGTTCAAGAACGGTCACGAGCTGTCCGGCGGGCAGTGGCAACGGCTGGTCGCCGCGCGGGGCCTCTACCGCGACGCCGCCCTGCTGATCTGCGACGAGCCGTCGGCGGCCCTGGACGCCCGCGCCGAACACGCCCTGTTCCAGCACCTGCGCCGTCGAGCCGACCGCGCGGTCGTCCTGATCACCCACCGGTTGGCGAACGTCCGGCACGCCGACCGGATCTTCGTGATGGATCGGGGCCGCCTCGTCCAGCAGGGCAACCACGACGAGCTGATGGCGGCCGGGGGCCTCTACCGCGAGCTGTTCGAACTACAGGCGAGCGGCTACCGCGCCAACACCGACGAAGCGCGCTCCCACTAACGCCCCGCGTGTGCGCGCCCCGCCCCCCGCCCCCCACCCCCCCGCACCCCGCACCCCACCCCCGCCCTCCACCCCCGCGATCTTGCACTTTCGGTTGTCGGATCACGTGAAATGCCCTTTATGTCGCCACAGTAAGTGCAAGATCGCGGGGTCGGGGCCGGGCCGGGGTCGGGCCGGGGGTCGGGCCGGGGTCGGGCCGGGGGCTGGGGCTGGGGTCGGGGGCTTGGCCTCGGGCGTGATCGACTCGGTTTCAGGGAAGCCGGGGTGTCTTGCCGTCGAGGACACGCCGAGTTCACCGAACCCGAGTGGATCAGCGCGTCAGGGCGCTCTTCTGAACTGGGGTGGATCACTTAGCGTCAGCAGGCGGAGCGGGGCGGGGCGGGGCGGGGTCAGGGTTGGTGGGGTGCGGCGAGGACGTCGGCCAGGACGCGGGTGTGGGTGGAGAACGCCAACTGGACCGGGTCGGTGAGGACCAGCCACTCGGTCGCCTCCTCGGTGGGCGCGGACGGGGGCAGGTCCTCGGCGGCACGCTCGGGCAGCACTCCGAAGATCATCATGGTGCCGCCCTGCGGCGCGCCCCGGACGGCGAGGAGCCGGGCGTCGGCGGCGTCCGCTACCAGCCCGGTCTCCTCCCACAGCTCACGCACGAGCGCGTCGGACCACTCCTCGCCGTACTCGATGAAACCGCCTGGCAGCGCGAGTAGCCCGCGGGCCGGTTCGATGGCCCGGCGGACCACCACCACCCCCAGGCCCTCGGCCGTGCGGACCGGTAGCACCGCCACCGCGACGGGCAGGGGGTTGCGCCAGACGGTCTCGCCGCAGACCGCGCAGACCCGCGGCCATCCGGCCGTGGTCGGATAGGCGGCGCCGCAGTAGGAGCAGTGCGAGTACGGCGTACCGGTCATGCCGCAGCACGTTACCCGTGCCCGGTCGGTCCGCCGCTTTCCGCTCAGGCTTCGGGCACGCCCGTGTAGAAGGCGGTGGTGCGCTCGGCGGCGGCCTTGGCCTCGTCGGGGTCGGTGCCGGCGGCGACGCTCGCCTCGCCCCAGAGTTGGCTGCTCAGCTCCATGGCCCGTCGTCCCTCGGTGGAGACGATCCACTCGGCGCTGTCCTCCGGTCGGACGCCGACGCCGTCGCTCGACAGGTGCGTGGCGAGGCCGAGCAGGCCCAGGTCCCAGCCGACGCCGACGGCGCCCGGCCCGAACTGTGCCCATCGGTCCTGGTCGACGTGTGCGATGTGGTCCAGGTCGAGGCGCGCCCGGTCGTCGCCGACCGGCGTGACCCGCACGTCGATCCAGCTCACCTCGCCGCCCATCTCCCAGGTGGCGGTGAAGCGGTGCGGGGGTTCGCAGGTCTCGATGGTGCCGCCGGCGTTGCCCTCGAGCTGGTACGTGCCGTGCAGCCGCAGGTCGCCGCTGATCGGCAGGAACCAGCGGGGGATGCGCTCGGCGGTGGTGCAGGCGTCCCACAGGTCCTCGGCGGTCGCCTGGTATGTCTGGCTGATCGTGGTCACCCGGGCCTCGCCGGCGGCCAGGGTGCGGCTGCCGACCTGCCGTTGGACGGCGTTGATCTGCTCGGTCGCGTCGAACATCAGGTGTTCCTCTCGTCGGGTGGGTCGGCGGGCCCGCGCAGGCGACGCTCACGTCGGCCCCGGGCCAGCTCGGTGGCGAGCGCGGCCAGGGGCGGCGCCCAGAAGCGGCGGAAGTGCTCCAACCAGCCGTCGACCTCGCGTAACGGGCGCGGGTCGACCGCGTACAGCCGCCGGGTGCCTTCCGGACGCACGGTGGCGAAGCCGTTGTCCCGCAACACCTTCAGGTGCTGGGACACGGCGGGCTGGGAGATGCCGAACTCGTCGCGGATGACCGCGCTGACCGCGCCGGCGGTCTGCTCACCGTCGGCGAGCAGCTCCAGGATGCGGCGCCGGACCGGATCGCCCAGCACGTCGAAGGCGTGCACGGCGACAGTTATATCAGCATCGCCTTATTTAAGCCAGGCCTGACACTCCGACCAGCTTGTCCAACCGGATCGGCAGCTCGCGAATGCGGACGCCGGTGGCGTGGTGGACCGCGTTGGCGACCGCCGCCGCGGTGCCGACGATGCCGATCTCACCGATGCCCTTCACGCCGGCCGGGTTGAGCTCGTCGTCCCGCTCGTCGAGCCAGTACGCCTCGATGGACTCGACGTCGGCGCAGCCGGTGATGTGGTACGTCGCCAGGTCGTGGTTGACCCAGTCGCCGTAGCGCTCGTCGAGCACACCCTCCTCGTGCAGCGCCATCGACAACCCCATCGTCATGCCGCCGATCAGCTGGCTGCGCGCCGTCGTCGGGTTCACCACCCGGCCGGCGGCGAACACGCCGAGCAGCCGGTTCAGGCGTACCTCGCCGGTGTCCGCGTCCACCCGCACCTCGACGAACTGCGCCCCGTACGCGTACCGGGGCCGCGCCGGCTGCCCGGCCACCTCCTCGGAGGTGTCCGCCCCGGCGGTGACCTCGGTGTCCGTCGGCGCGCCGTCGCGCAGCTTTCCGCGCAACGCCTCGCAGGCGCGGATCACGGCCCAGCTCCAGCTCGCCGTGCCCATCGACCCGCCGGCCACCGGCGCTTCCGGCAGGTCGCTGTCGCCGATGCGGATCTCCACTCGCTTCGGCGGTACACCGAGCGCGTCGGCGGCCACCTGCCACATCGCCGTCCGACCGCCGTTGCCGATGTCGGTGGCGTTGATTCGGAGAAGGAAGGTGCCGTCCGGCCGGGCGGTGACCGTCGCCGAGGAGGGCCGGGCCCGGGCCGGGTAGGCCGACGCGGCCACGCCGGTGCCGATCAGCCACCGCCCGTCGCGTCGCGCCCGGGGCGTGGGATCGCGTCCGGTCCAGCCGAACCGCTGCGCCCCCTCGCGCAGGCAGGCCACCAGGTTGCGGCTGGTGAACGCCTCCCCCTGGTCGGGGTCGACCCGGGGGTCGTTGCGGATACGCAGCTCCACCGGGTCGATGCCGGCGGCGATGGCCAGCTCGTCCATCGCCGACTCCAGGCCGTACGCGCCGGGGCACTCGCCGGGGGCGCGCATCCAGAACGGTGTGGGCACGTCGAGGCGGGCCAGCCGGTGGGTGGTACGTCGGTGCGGCGCCGCGTACATGCTGCGGGTGTAGACGGCGGTCTGTTCGGCGAACTCCCGGATGGTCGAGGTCTGGCTGATCGCGTCGTGGCAGACGGCGGTGAGCCGCCCGTCGGCGTCGCACGCGAGACGGACCCGTTGGATGGTGGGGGTGCGGTAGCCGATCGGCCCGAACAGCTGCTGGCGGGTGAGGGCCAGCTTGACCGGACGGTCCACGTGCCGGGCCGCGAGCGCGGTGAGGACCACCGCAGCCTTGGTGAACCCCTTGCTGCCGAAGCCGCCGCCGACGTGTTCGGCGACGACCCGGACCGACTCCCGGGGCAGCTCGAACAGCTCGGCGAGGGTGGCCTGCACGGACGCGGTGCCCTGGTTGGAGTCGTGCACCAGCAGCCGTCCGTCGTCCCACCGTGCCGTCGTGGCGTGCGGCTCCATCGGACTGTTGTGGTAGGCCGGCGTCCGGTAGGTGGCGTCCACCCGCACCGGGGCGGCCGCGTACCCGGCGTCGAAGTCGCCCTCCGCGGTGTCCGTCGGGTAGTGGGGATTCACGTGGTCCGGCCGGTACAGGCCCGGGTGGTCGGCGGTGAGCACGGTCGTGTGCGGTCCGGCGTCGTATTTCATCCGCACCAGTTGGGCGCCCTCCCGGGCCGCCTCCAGGCTGGTGGCGACCACCACGGCGACGAACTGCCCCCGGTAGTGCACCATGGGATCCTGCAACAGCCGCAGCTCCGCCGCCGGGCCCGGCGCCATCCGGGGCGCGTTGCCATGGTGCAACACGGCCAGTACGCCGGGCGACGCCAGCGCCTCGTCCGCGTCGACGCGCGTGATCCGGCCCCGGACGACGTCCGCCGGCACCACCCAGCCGTACGTGACGCCGTCGGTCGGGTACTCGACGGCGTACCGTGCCGTGCCGGTCACCTTCTCCCGGCCCTCCAGCCGGGGGTACGCCCGGCCGACCGCGCCGGCGCTCACGAGGATGCCAACTCGGTGAGCACCCGGACCGTGATCGCTCGGGTCAGGGGCAGCTTGAAGCCGTTGTGCCGCAGGGGCCGCGCCTCGGCCAGTTCGGCGTCGGCGGCCCGCGCCGCCAGCTCCGGACTGAACGGGCGACCCCGCAGCTCCTGCTCGGCCCGGTGCGCCCGCCACGGCCGGTGGGCCACCGCCCCGTACGCCAGGCGTACGTCGCGGACCACGTCGCCGTCGAGGTCGAGGACCGCGGCGACCGAGCCGGCGGCGAAGGCGAACGACGCCCGGTCACGCACCTTGAGGTACGCCGAGCGGCGCGCGGCCGGCAGCGCCGGCAGCCGTACGGCGGTGATCAGCGCGCCGCGCGGCAGGGTGGTCTCCCGTTCCGGCTGCGTGCCGGGGGAGCGGTAGAACGCGGCGAGGGGGATGTCCCGGGGGCCCTCGGTCTCGTGCACCTCCACCACGGCGTCCAGCGCGGCGAGGGCGACAGCCAGGTCCGACGGGTGGGTGGCGACGCACTGCTCGGACCAGTCCAGGACGGCCAGGTCGCGGTTCTGTCCGTGCAGGGCGGCGCAGCCGCTGCCCGGGTCGCGCTTGTTGCACGCCTTGCCGGTGTCCTGGAAGTACACGCAGCGGGTGCGCTGCAACAGGTTGCCGCCGGTGGTGGCCATGTTGCGTAGCTGGCCGGACGCGGCGGCGAGCAGGGCGCGGGCCAGCACGGGGTAGTCGCGGCGGACCGCCGGGTGGGCGGCGAGGTCGCTGTTTCGTACGGTCGCGCCGATCCGCAGCCCACCGTCGGGTAGCTCCTCGACGGCGTCCAGGGGTAGCCGGGTCACGTCCACCAGCAGGTCGGGTCGCTGCACCCCGAGCTTCATGAGGTCCACCAGGTTGGTGCCGCCGCCCAGGTATGCCGCGTGCGGCTCGCCGGTCAGCACGGCGACGGCGTCGGCCACGTCGGCCGGTCGGTGGTAGCGGAACGGCCTCACGACGTCGTCGCCGTCTCGCGGATCGCCGAGACGATGTGCGGGTACGCGGCGCAGCGGCAGAGGTTACCGGCCATCCGCTCCCGGATCTCGGCGTCGGTCAGCTCCGGCGGCGAGTCCAGGTCGTCGGTGACCGCGCTGGGCCAGCCTCTGGCGACCTCGTCGAGCATGCCCCGGGCGGAGCAGAGCTGCCCGGGGGTGCAGTAGCCGCACTGGAACGCGTCGTGCGCGACGAACGCGGCCTGCAACGGCGACAGGTCGTCCGCCTCGGCGAGCCCTTCGACGGTCCGGACGGACCGACCGTCCAGGGTGACCGTGAGGACCAGGCAACTCTTGGCGCGACGGTCGTCCAGCAGCACCGTGCAGGAGCCGCACTGGCCGTGGTCGCAGCCTTTCTTGGCGCCGATCAGGCCCAGCTGCTCGCGCAGCGCGTCGAGCAGGGTCGTGCGGTTGTCCAGCGTCAGTTCCCGCCGGTCGCCATTGACCTCGAACACCACCCGGGTCGAGTGACGCTCGTCGATCGTCGTCGCGTTCTCTGGTTCGCCCCGCACGGGCCCAGACTAGCGGCAGCGGTACATAAGCGGGCGAATTACGCAGACAGCCCACCTTGGTGCGGCCCCCGGGTGCCGCCGGTCGCGGCACCCGGGGTTCGTGCCTCAGGCCACCGGCGCGGCGGCGTCGGCGCTACGGGCGAGGTGCCGGTGGGTGCGGATCAGGTCCGCGTACCGCAGGCCACTCGCCTTCACCGTCCGCCGCTGGGTGGCGTAGTCGACGTGCACCAGGCCGAAGCGCTTGTCGTAGCCGTACGCCCACTCGAAGTTGTCCAGCAGCGACCACACGAAGTAGCCGTCCAGCGGCACACCCCGCGCCACCGCCGACGCGCACGCCGCCAGGTGCTGCTCCAGGTGGTCGGTGCGCTCCTTGTCCTGCACCGTGCCGTCGGCGGTGACCTCGTCGTGCCACGCCGAACCGCTCTCGGTGACGATGATCCGGGCCGGCCGGTACTCCTCGTGCACGTCGACGAGCAGCCGCTCCAGACCCGCCGGGTGCACCTCCCAGCCCATCGCCGTCTCCACCGAGCCGGGCACCGGCACCTGCTTCACGTACGGCGCCGGACCGGTCGGGTCGTCGACCACCAACTGCCGGAAGTAGTAGTTCACTCCGAGGAAGTCGGTGGGCGTGGCGATCACCGACAGGTCGTCACCGCGTACCGGCGGCTCGACCTCGTACGTCTCGACCATGTCGGTGGGGTAGCCGCGCCCGTGGATCGGGTCGAGCCACCAGCGGTTGACGTGCCCGTCGGCCCGCCGTGCCGCAGCGACGTCCTCGGGCCGGTCGGTCGCCGGCTCGATCGGGCTGAGGTTCACGACGAGCCCCACCGAGGCGGGCCGGGCGGCGTTCGCCCGGATCGCCTGGGTGGCGAGGCCGTGCCCGAGCAGCACGTGGTGCGAGGCGTGCACCGCGCGGGTCAGGTCCCGCTCGCCGGGGGCCATGTTCCCGTCCAGGTGCCCGATCCAGCACACGCAGAGCGGTTCGTTGACCGTGCACCAGTCGGCCACCCGGTCACCGAGGCGACCGGCGACCACCGCCGCGTACTCGGCGAACGCCTCGGCCGTGGCGCGCTCCGGCCAGCCACCGACGTCCTGTAGGGCCTGCGGCAGATCCCAGTGGTAGAGCGTGACGAACGGCCGGATTCCGTCGGCGAGCAACGTGTCGACGAGCCGGTCGTAGAAGTCCAGCCCGGCGGGGTTGACCCGGCCGACGCCCGCGGGCATCACCCGGGGCCAGGCCACCGAGAACCGGTACGCGTCCACGCCGAGCTGCCGCAGCAGCCCCATGTCCTCCGGCCACCGGTGGTAGTGGTCGCAGGCCACCGCCCCGGTGTCGCCGTTGTCGACGTTGCCCGGGATCGCCGAGAAGGTGTCCCAGATGGACGGCTCCCGGCCGTCGACGTCGACGGCCCCCTCGATCTGGTACGCCGCCGTGGCGACGCCCCAGAGGAAGTCGGGTGGCAGCTTGGACAGGTCCGGCACGGGAAGGCTCTCCTCTGGGTTGGGGTGACTCACTTGACGGCGCCGGCGGTGAGACCGGCGACGAAGTAGCGCTGCAGGGCCAGGAAGCCGGCGACGACGGGGATGCTGACCACCAGCGACGCGGCCATGATCTGGTTCCAGTAGACGTTGAACTGGGTCGAGTAGCCCTGGAGGCCGACAGCCAGGGTGCGGCTGCCCTCGTCGGTCATCACCGAGGCGAACAGCACCTCACCCCAGGCGGTCATGAACGCGTACACGGTCACCGCGACCACGCCGGGCACGGCGGCCGGCAGGATGACCTGGAACAGGGTGCGTAGCGGCCCGGCGCCGTCGACCTGCGCCGCCTCGTCCAGCCCACGCGGGATCGAGTCGAAGTAGCCGACCAGCATCCAGATCGAGAACGGCAGCGAGAAGGTCAGGTACGTGATGATCAGGCCGGTACGGCTGGCGTACAGCTCGATGCCGGTGGCGTTGCCCAGGTTGACGTAGATGAGGAACAGCGGCAGCAGGAACAGGATGCCGGGGAACATCTGCGTGGACAGCACCGTCACGGTGAAGACACCGCGGCCGTGGAACCGGTACCGGCTGACCGCGAACGCCGCGAAGATGGCGATCGCGACCGAGCAGACCGCCGCGACGCTCGACACCACGAGGCTGTTCACCAGGTAGCGGGCCAGCGGCACGGTGCTCCACATGTCGACGAACGGTTGCAGGGTGGGCCGGCTGGGCCACCAGGTGAACCCGTTCTGCACGTCCCGCAGCGGCTTCGCCGCGGACGTGACCATCACGTAGAGCGGGATGACGACGAAGAGGGTGAGCAGGGTCAGCACGATGCGTCGGCCCCAGCGCTCACCGGCGGTCTCACGCATGGTCGTCCCTCCGGCGGTTGGTGATCAGCAGGTACGCGGCCGAGACGACCATCAGGAACAGCAGCAGCGCCACCGACATCGCCGAGCCCGACCCGAAGTCCCAGGTCTTGAAGGAGCTGCGGTAGATGTGGATGGAGATCAGGTCCGCCTGCGCGGGCGCCGAGCCGCCGAAGAGCACGAACGGGGTGTTGAAGTCGTTGAACGTCCACAGGAACAGCACCAGCAGCAGCACCAGGTTCACCGGCCGCAGCATCGGCAGGGTGACCGAGCGCAGCCGACGCCAGAACCCGGCGCCGTCGATCGCGGCGGCCTCGTACAGCTCACCGGGCACGTTCTGCAGGCCGGCCATCAGGCACAGGAACGCGAACGGCCAGTTGCGCCAGACCGACACCACCAGCAGCGACCAGAAGCTGTTGTCGCCGATCAGCCAGAACGGCCGCTCGTTCAGCAGGCCGAGCTGGTCGACGAGCACGTGGTTGACCAGACCGGTGTCGCGCTGGAGCAGGAAACTCCACGTGATAACGGCGGCGTAGACCGGCAGCGCGTACGGGGTGAGGAACAGCGCCCGCAGGATGGCCCGCCCCCGGAACGGCTTCTGCAGCACGACGGCCGCCGCGATGCCGAGCAGCCAGGCGAACCCGACCGAGAGCAGGCTGTAGGCAAGCGTCACCCAGAACGAGTGCAGCAACTCCTTGCCGGCGGCGGAGTTCAGGTCGAGCGTGGCGCGGTAGTTCTCCAGACCGACGAAGGGCGCGGTGGACCAGTCGCGGATGTGGAACTGGGTCAGCTCCAACAGGCTCATCCAGACCCCGACCACCATCGGGATCACGTGGATGGCGAGTTCCAGCACGATGGCCGGCGCGAGCAGCAGGTACGGCAGGAGGGAACGGCGGGGGCCGCGCGGCCGGCGGGCGGCCCCCCGGGCGGGTGACCCGGCCCGGGGTACGCGACGGTCGGCGTCCGGCGCGGTGGTGCTGGTTGCCATCGGGGTCCTCTCGGAGGCGGTGGCCGTGGTCAGGCGACGAGCCCGACCACGGCCACCGGCGCTGCGTGGGTCAGCGCATCTTCTGCTGCGCGTCGGTCAGCTTCGCCTTCACCGATGCCTCGGTGACCGGCTTGCCGCTCGCGGCGTCGGCGAACAGCTCCTTCATCGCGGTGCCGACCAGGGTCTCGAAGGTGCTCTCCTCGGGCACCTGCGGCAGCGGGGCCGCGGTGGTGACCAGGGTCTCCTGGATGCTCTTCTGCTCCGGAGCGCTGAACGCCGGGTCGGAGCCGGCGGTCTTCACAGCCGGCAGCGAGCCGTACGTCTTGTTGAGGATCGTCTGCTCCTCGTCGCTGGTCATGAACTTGACGAAGCTCAGCGCGCCGTCCTTGTTCTTCGTGTGCTTGAAGACGGCCATGTTGATGCCGGCCACCATGCTGTTGACCTTCTTGCCGCCGGCCGGCGGGCTGGCCAGGAACGGCACCGGGGCCACGCCGTACGCGTCGGCGGCCATGTTCTGGGTCTTCAGGTTCGAGCCGGCGGACTGCCAGAGCAGCATGCCGGCCTTGCCGTTGGCGAAGTCCGAGACCGACTGGTTCTGCGCGTACTCGGCGTTGCTCGGGTTGGTGATCTTGTCGGCGGCCATGAAGTCGATGTAGCGCTTGATGGCCGAGACGTTCTGCGGGGTGTCGAAGGTCGGCTTGCCGGCCGAGTCGAACCACTCGCCGCCGTACTGCTGGCTGAAGGTGAACGCGTGGTGGGCGTTCTCGGACGGGTTGGCGCCCTCGATGGCCAGGCCCCACTTGCCGCCGGTGCTGAGCTTCTTGCCGTACTCGACGACCTGCTCCCAGGTCGTCGGCGGGGCGGTGATGCCCGCGTCGGCGAACATCTTCTTGTTGTAGTACAGGCTGTACGCCATGCTGTAGAGCGGCACGGCGGCCGGCGGCTTGCCCGGGGCCCCGGCGGCGGCGAGCGCGGCGGGCACGATCCGGTCCTTGCCGCCCACGGCCTGCAGGGCGGCGTCGTCGAACTCGACAAGCGCACCGGTGGCCTGCAGCGACGCCGACCAGGTGTTGCCGATGTTCACCACGTCCGGGCCCTTGCCCGAGGTGGCGGCGGCGAGCAGCCGGTTGAGCAGGTCCGACCAGGGGACCACCTCGACGTTGACCTTGATGCCGGTCTGCTTCTCGAACTTGTCCAGCTCGGGCTGGAGGGTGGCCTTGTCGGCCTCCAGGCTGGCGCCCTGGTTGCTGGCCCAGTAGGTGAGGGTCTTGGGCGATGAGGCGGAGTCGTCGCCGGAGCCGCCGCAGGCGGTCAGCGATGCGGCAGCCAGGACGGCGGCAGCGAATATCCCGAGGTGTCGTTTCGACACGGTGAGCCCTTCCGGTGCGTGGTGGGGGTCCGCCGGCCGTCGTCGTCGATAGGGGTGAGGCGACGGCGGCCGGCTGCGGACGGGGTTTCTCCGGACGCGCCGTCGGAGGTCCTTCGGCGTTTCCCGGGAGTTACATCACGGCTTAATGAATGTCGTCATTAAAGTGGTTGGCTGGTGGGTCGTCAAGCACGGTGCGGTTACAGTCGCCACCTACGGCCGACGGGAACGAGGTAACGAGTGGAGCTGGCGCGTGCCACCAACCGGAGCGTCCGGCTGCGCAACCGGTCCGCCCTGTTGACGAAGCTCTTCCTCGATGCCCCGCTCACCCGGCAGGACCTCGTGCGCAGCACCGGCCTGAGCCAGCCGGCCGTGAGCAACGTGGTGGCCGACCTGATCGACGAGGGCATCGTCGTCGAGGCCGGTGCCGCCGAGTCCGACGGCGGCCGTCCCAGCATGCTGCTGCAAGTCGCCGCCCGCTACGCCTTCGTGATCGGCGTGGACGTCGGCGAGACCCGGGTGCGGGTCGAGTTGTTCGACTTCGCGATGACCCTGCTCGCCAGCGTCGAGTACCCGCTCGACCCGGCGCGTACCGAGCCGGACGTCGTGGCCGGGCACGTGCTGACCGGCATCGAGGTGGTCACCGGCCGGGCCGGGGTGGCCACCGCCGACGTGCTCGGCGTCGGCATCGGCGTATCCGGCGTGGTCCAGCAGGGCGACGAGGCCGTCGTGCACGCCCAGGCCCTCGGCTGGGACCGGGTACCGCTGGAACGCCTCATCGGCGCGGGCACCGACCTGCCGCTGCACATCGACAACGGCGCGAAGACCCTCGGTCAGGCCGAGATGTGGTTCGGTGCCGGTCGCGGGGCTCGGCACGCCGTCTTCGCGCTGGTCGGCTCGGGTGTGGGCGCGGCCGTGGTGACCAACGGCGCCACCTATCGGGGCGCGTCCAGCAGCGCGGGGGAGTGGGGGCACACCACCCTGGTGTACGGCGGTCGGGCCTGCCGGTGCGGCGCGCGCGGCTGCCTGGAGGCGTACGTGGGCGCGGAGGCGATCATCGACCGCTACCGGGAGGCGCGCCGGGGCCACGCCGTTCCCGGCGAGGACGAGGAGTCCCAGCTCGCCGCGCTGGTCGCCGCCGCCGACACCTCGCCCACCGCCCGACGGGTGCTGGACGACACCGCCGGTTACCTGGGCGCCGGGGTGGCCAACCTGATCAACCTGTTCAACCCGGAGCGGGTCGTGCTCGGCGGGTGGGCGGCGATGGCGCTGGGCGATCTGCTGCCGGCCGTCCGCGAGGCCGCCGGCCGGCAGGCGCTGCGCCAGCCGTACGAGCAGGCGTCGATCGAACTGTGCCGGCTGGGCGTGGACGCGGTGGCCCTGGGAGCGGCCACCCTCCCGATAGCCCGCTTCCTCACCACCGGCGGCGTCCCCCGCGCCTAACCCCCACCCCGCTCCCTCGTGGGGTGATCAAGAAGTTTGCGTCATTCCCGGGGCGGTTTCTGACGCGAATCTCTTGATCACCGGGGGTGGTCGGGCCGTGCGGGACGGTGCCGAGGGGTGGGGAATTACACAAAACCTCATCCTCGGGATAAATAACGAAGTTATAGATCGATGTCTTGACGCCGCCGCAATCTCGCCGCAACACTCCTACGAGAGCGCTCTCATCCCCGCGGCGTCGCATCGGCGGCACCATCCACGGCACCACGGGCGAACCCGACCCCCACCCGCACGGCGTCCGTAACGCCCTATCGACAGGCGATGTCATGACATCTCGTGCTACATCCGTACGCCCGCGTCCCCGGCGGCGGACCGTCCGGCACCTCCTCACCGGAGTCGCCGTGGCCCTGGTGGCGGCCCTGACACCAGCCGTGGCCACCGCCCCGGCGCAGGCCGCACCCACCCTGCTGTCGCAGGGCCGCCCGGCGACCGCCTCGTCCACCGAGAACGCCGGCACCCCCGCGTCCGCCGCCGTCGACGGCAACACCGGCACCCGCTGGGCCAGCGCCTTCAGCGACCCGCAGTGGCTCCAGGTCGACCTCGGCACGCGGGCCACCATCAGCCAGGTCAACCTGCTCTGGGAGGGGGCCTACGGCCGCGCCTTCCAGATCCAGACCTCCGACGACGCCGCCACCTGGACGACGATCTACTCCACCACCACCGGCGCGGGCGGCACGCAGAACCTCACCGTCACCGGTGCCGGCCGGTACGTGCGGATGTACGGCACCGCCCGGGGCTCCGCCTACGGCTACTCGCTCTGGGAGTTCCAGGTCTACGGCGAGACCGGCGGTGACACCTCCACCTGCGGCAGCGCCAACGTGGCGCAGGGCAGCCCGGTGACCGCCTCGTCCACGGAGAACGCCGGCACCCCCGCGTCCGCCGCCGTCGACGGCAACACCGGCACCCGCTGGGCCAGCGCCGCCAGCGACCCGCAGTGGCTGCGCGTCGACCTGGGCAGCACCCGCACGATCTGCCGGGTGACGCTGACCTGGGAGGCCGCGTACGCCCGGGCCTTCCAGCTCCAGACCTCCGCCGACGGGTCCACCTGGACCACGATCTACTCGACCACCACCGCCACCGGAGGCACGCAGAACCTCACCGTCACCGGCAGCGGACGCTACCTGCGCGTCTACGGCACCGCCCGGGGCACCGCCTACGGCTACTCGCTGTGGGAGCTGGCGGTCAACACGACCGGCGGCGGCACCACCGAGCCCCCGGTCGGCACCACCGACCCGTACAACCCCAACCTGGGCGCGAACACGTACGTCTTCGACCCGAGCACCCCGACGTCGACGATCCAGAGTCGACTGAACACCATCTTCACCCAGCAGGAGACGAACCAGTTCGGCGCGCAGCGCTACGCCGTGCTGTTCAAGCCGGGCACCTACACCGCCGACGTCAACCTCGGCTTCTTCACCCAGGTCGCCGGCCTCGGCATGAGCCCCGACGACGTCAACCTCAACGGACACGTCCGGGCCGAGGCGACCTGGTTCGGCGGCAACGCCACCCAGAACTTCTGGCGGGCCGCGGAGAACCTCTCGGTGACCCTGCCCTCCGGAGTGAGCGTGGAGCGCTGGGCGGTGTCGCAGGCCGCGCCGTACCGGCGGATGCACCTGCGCGGCGCGCAGAACCAGATCCAGCTCTGGAACGGCGGCGACGGCTGGTCCAGTGGCGGCCTGCTGGCCGACACCCGCATCGACGGCCTGGTCGTCTCCGGCTCGCAGCAGCAGTGGTACTCCCGCAACAGCGAGTTCGGCAACGGCTGGACCGGTTCGGTGTGGAACATGGTCTTCCAGGGCGTGAACGGCGCCCCGCCGCCGAGCTTCCCCAACCCGTCGCACACCGTCATCGCGCAGACCCCCCAGGTCCGCGAGAAGCCGTTCCTGTACGTGACGGGCAGCGGCGAGTACCGGGTCTTCGTGCCCGCCGTGCGGACCAACTCCACCGGCACCAGCTGGTACAACAAGACCCCGGCCGGCTCGTCGATCTCGCTGTCGCAGTTCTTCGTCGTCCAGCCCGGCACCAGCGCGGCCACCATCAACGCCGCCCTCGCCCAGGGCAAGCACCTGCTGTTCACCCCGGGCGTGCACCACGTCACCGAGCCGATCCAGGTCAACCGGGCCGACACGGTCGTCCTCGGCCTCGGCCTGGCCACCATCCAGGCCGACAACGGCAGCGTCGGAATGCGCGTCGCCGACGTGGACGGCGTCAAGGTCGCCGGCATCATGTTCGAGGCCGGCACCACCAACTCGCCGGTGCTCATGGAGGTCGGCCCGTCCGGCTCGTCGGCGAGCCACGCCGGCAACCCGACCTCGCTGCACGACGTGTTCTTCCGCATCGGCGGACCGCTCGTCGGCAAGGCCACCAACACGCTGACCGTCAACAGTGACAACGTGATCGGTGACCACATGTGGCTGTGGCGGGCGGACCACGCCGCCCAGGGTGTGCCCACCGGGTGGACGCTGAACACCGCCGACACCGGGCTCACCGTCAACGGCGACGACGTCACCATGTACGGCCTCTTCGTCGAGCACTACCAGAAGTACCAGACCATCTGGAACGGCAACGGTGGGCGGACGTACTTCTACCAGAACGAACTGCCGTACGACGTGCCCAACCAGGCGGCCTGGATGAACGGGTCGACCCGGGGCTACGCCGCCTACAAGGTGGCCGACTCGGTGACCAGCCACCAGGCGTTCGGGTTGGGCAGCTACAGCTACTTCAACGTCAACCCCGCAGTGGTCGAGGAGCACTCCTTCGAGGTGCCCGTCAACTCGAACGTGCGCTTCACCAACATGGTCACCGTCTCGCTCGGTGGCGTCGGCACCATCAACCGGGTGATCAACAACGCCGGTGGCACCGCGAACGCGGCAAACCAGACGGTGTACCTGACGAACTACCCCTGACCGGGACGCCCGCGCCGATCCGGTCGACTCATCTGACCGGGCCGGCGCGGGTCGTGCCCAGGGCCGAGGCCGGCCCGGTCCCGCCGAAGACCGGGCCGGCCACGGTCGTTCCTCCGCGTACGCAAGCCCGCCGCGCACCCGGAAGCGTCGGGCATACGACTCTTCGCGCGCTCACCCGATGATCGCGGTCCGGGTGGGCTGGCATCGACGGTCCTATACTGTGCCTACCGGTCGTGGAACCCGTGAGCGGAGGCGGGCGTGCCACTTTTCTTCCTGAGCTACGCCCAAGAGGACAACCGCAACGGTCAGATTCAGCAGTTCTTCGGCGACCTCAGCGAGGCGGTGGCCGGTCTGGCCGCCACCCGGTGGGACGAGGCGGGGTTCATCGACGGGCAGATCCCGCTCGGCAGCTCCTGGACGGACTCGCTGTCCGACGCGCTGTCCACCAGCGCCTGTCTGATCGCGCTCACCTCGCCCCGATACGTCGTCAGCGACTACTGCGGTCGCGAGTTCCGGGTCTTCGCCGACCGCGTCGACGAGCACGAGCGGCAGTTCCACGTCCGTCCACCCGCGATCGTGCCGGTGCAGTGGATCCCCTGTGACCGGCTGCCCAAGGCCGTCGCCCGCTTCCAGTACCGCAAATTCCCGACCGGCACCGCGTACGACCAGGACGGTCTGCTCACCCTCAAGCAGCGCAAACGGCACGAGGACGATTACGCGGACTTCGTCGATACGCTCGCCCGGCACATCGTGCAGACCGCTCGGGATCACCAGCTCTACCGCCCGGCGCAGCGTCCGGTGCTGTCCAAGGTGACGAGTGCCTTCGACCTGCCGCCGCGGCCACAGGCGCACCAGGGGCCGGACGCCTCGAAGGCGGTGGAGCGGGCCACCAGCGCCCGACACGTGCACATCGTCCTCGTCGCCGGCAGCTCCGCCGAGCTGGCCGGCAGCCGCCCCGGCGCCGAGGACCGCTACGGCGCGTTCTCGCGCGACTGGCGACCGTACCGGCCCGAAGTGGAAGCGCCGATCGGCAGCTGGGCCGGGGACATCGCCACCACCAAGAGCTACGGCTGGACGGTGGAGGACGCCGAGGACCTGGCGGCCGTGCGGGAGTGGGCGCGGACGCACAACCAGATCGTCGTCCTGGTGATCGACGTCTGGTCCGCCGACCTGCCGCGCTACCGGGTGAGCCTGATCCGCCACGACCGCGACAAGGATTCGCCGCGAGCGCCCGTCCTGGTGCCGTGGACGGCCGCCGACGAGGCGGCTGCCGGCGGCAATCGCAAGATGTGGGACACCCTGGCCCGGGTGCTCCCGTCCCACGTGCTGCACAGCACCCGCGACGTCTGGCGCACCGAGATCGCGACCTCCGCACGTTTTCAGGAGGAGCTCGAGGAGGCGCTCGTCGTCGAGCAGGTCCGGATCTACCGCATGGGCACCGTCTACCAGGAGCCGCCCACGGACGGCCCCGGTACCCGCCCGATCCTCGAAGGTCCCTAGGGGAGGCACGTCATGGCGCTGAACGAGACGGCACGTGGCCAGATCGTGACCTTCTACTCGTACAAGGGTGGTACCGGGCGCACGATGGCGCTGGCCAACGTGGCCTGGATCCTGGCCAGCCAGGGCCTGCAGGTGCTGGTCGTCGACTGGGACCTGGAGTCTCCGGGTCTGCACCGCTACTTCCACCCGTTCCTGCGTGACAAGGAACTGCGCGCCACCCCTGGGGTCATCGAGATGATCTGGGATTACTCGATCGCCACGATGCAGCGCAACCGTGACGAGGACTCCCAGGAACTGCTCACCGGCCACGCCAAGATCCAACGCCGAGCGGTCTCACTGAACTGGGACTTCAGCCACGGCGGCGTGATCGACTTCGTGGCCGCCGGGCAGCAGGACTCGGCGTACTCCCGGTTGGTGAGCACCTTCGAGTGGGCCAACTTCTACGAGCGCCAGGGCGGCGCGTCGTTCATCGACGCCGTCCGGGAGCAGATGCGTGCCGAGTACGACGTCGTGTTGATCGACAGCCGCACCGGCCTGAGCGACGTGGCCGGCATCTGCACCGTGCAACTGCCCGACCTGGTGGTCAACTGCTTCACCATGTCCACCCAGAGCATCCGAGGCGCGGCGGCGGTGGCCCGCTCGATCCGCAGCCAGCGCCCGGACGACCCGCCGCTGCTGCTGCCGGTGCCGATGCGCGTGGAGGACGCCGAGCTGCGCAAACTGGAGACCGGTCGGGATCTGGTGCGCGCCGAGTTCGCCCCGTTCCTCGACCACCTCTCGGACGCGGCGGTCGCCCGCTACTGGAACACCATCGAGGTCCCGTACCGCACGTTCTACGCCTTCGAGGAGATCCTCGCCGCGTTCGGTGACCGGCCGGAGCAGATCGGCACCCTGCTGGCCGCGTACGAGCAGCTCGCCTCGGTGATCACCGATGGGCGGGTCAAACGGCTGCACCCGATCGGCGAGGCGGACCGGCGTCGTTCGCTGACGGAGTTCGAACGCAGCCGGCTCACCGCCGAGCAGGCGGTGCTGCTCAGCTACGCCTCCGCCGACCGGCTCTGGGCCGAGTGGATCAGCGACCAGTTGGAGGACGTCGGGCTGCGGGTGGATCGCCGCGCGCTCGACGTGCCGGTCGCCGCCGGCGGACGGGCCGAGTTCGACCGGGCCGTCAGCGGTGCCAGCCGGGTGCTGGCGGTGCTCACCCGGCACTACGCGAGCACGCCCCTCGCCGGCGAGGTGTGGAAGAGCGCCACCGGTCGGGACCAGCTCGGCAGCGGGGGAGTGCTCGTGCCGCTGCGCGTCGACGAGTCGCGGCTGACCGTCCCCTACAGCGACCACAGCCCGGTGGACCTCAGCGACGTCGACCCGTCCACCGCGCGGACCCGGCTCCTGGAAGCCGCCGGAGCGACGGTCACGGCCGGCGGTCGCGCGGTCGGCCGGTTCCCCGGCCAGTTCCCGACGATCTCCAACGTCCGCCAGCACGGCACCCCGTTCGTCGGCCGCGCCGAGCAACTCGAGGCGCTGCGCGACCGGCTCACCGCCGCACCGGACGCGCCCATCCAGGTCGTGCACGGCCTCGGCGGCGTCGGCAAGACCCAGCTCGCCGCCGAGTACGCGCTGCGCTTCGGCCGCGACTACGACGTGGTCTGGTGGATCCCGGCCGACAGCGACGACCGCATCCGTGGTGGCCTCAGCGACCTCGGCCAGGCGATGGGACTGGGCACGGGCGGCGGCGCCGAGGCGGCCCGCCGGGTACTCGACACGCTGCGCCGCGCCGGGCCCGACCAGCGCTGGCTGATCATCCTGGACAACGTCGACAAGCCCACCCACACCACCCGGGCGCTGCTGCCGCAGGGGCCCGGCCACGTCCTGCTCACGACCCGGGACCAGAGCTGGAGCGAGTACGCCACCGCGACCGAGTTGACCGTCTTCGACCGTGCCGAGAGCGTCCAACTGCTGCGCGACCGGGTTCGCGGTCTCAGCGAGACCGAGGCCGCGCAGGTGGCCGAGAAGCTCGGCGACCTGCCGCTCGCGGTCGAGCAGGGCGCGGCGTACCTGCGGGCCAGCGCCATGCAGGTCGAGAAGTACCTGCACTCGCTGGACACCCCCGGCCTGCTGCGAATCCTCGACGGCCGGCAGTCCGCCGGCTACTCCAAGGCACTCGCCGCCACCTGGCTGTTCACCCTCGGCCAGCTCCGCGAGGAGAAGCCGGCCGCCGCCCGGCTGCTGGAGCTGTGCTCGTTCTACGCGCCGGAGCCGATTCCCGTCGCCATGCTCACCGGCGACCGCTTCGCCAGCTTCATGGCACCGATCGACCCGACGCTCACCGACCCGATCCTGCAGGGCCTGGTCACCGCCGAGCTGGGCCGCTACGGCCTGGCCCAGGTCGACGCGGAGAACAACACGGTGCGGATCCACCGGTTGGTCCAGTTGGTCATCCAGGACCAGCTCAGCGATCCCGACGAGGCGCGACGGGAAGCCCAACTGCTGCTCGCCGCCGCCAACCCCCGCGATCCCGACAAGCCGGTCAACTGGCCCGAGTACGCCGAGCTGTGGCCACACGTACGTCCCAGCGGCCTGCACCTGTCCACCATGGACGAGGCGCGGCAACTCGTCGTGGACATCGTGCGCTACCTCTACCGACGCGGCGACTACGACACCAGTCGTGCGCTTGCCGAGGAGTCGCTGGCCGGGTGGCGCGACACCGACGACGACGATCCCACCCGCCTGCGGATGCGCTTCCACCTGGCGAACGTGCTGCGCGCGCAGAGCAACTTCGACCGGGCGTACGAGATCGACCGGGACGTCTACGACCGGCAGCGGCGGATCTTCGGCGAGGAGCACCTGTACACCCTGATGACGGCTCGCAGTGTCGGCGCGGACCTGCGCGCCCAGGGGCTCTACCACGATGCCGAGGCGCAGGACCGGCGCACTCTGGAGCTGAGCGTACGCAGCTTCGGCGATGACAGCGGCCGGACGCTGACCGCGGAGAACAACCTCGCCGTGTCGCTGCGCCTGGTCGGTGACTTTCGCGGCGCGGCCGCGCTCGACCAGCACATCCACGAGCGGCGGCGGGACCGCTTCGGTGAGGAGGACCCGTCCACCCTGGCGTCGGCCAGCAACTACGGGCGCGGTCTGCGCGACACCGGCGAGCTGTGGCGGTCGCACAGCGTCCTGCAACGTACGTACGTCAGCCAGCAGCGGGTCAACGGACCGGACCATCCGGAGACCCTGCGGACGGCGAAGGAGTTGGCGCTCACGCTGCGCCAGCTCGGTCGTTTCGCCGACGCGCACCGGCTGATCGAGCGGACGGTGGTCCGTTACCAGCGCACGCTCGGCGCCGAGCACGCCGACACCCTCTCCGCCGAGATGGCCCTCGCCACCACCTGGTCGGCGGTGGGCGACAACCAGACCGCCCTGCGGGTGGCGCGCCGCCTGCGCGACGGCTACACCGTGGTGCTCGGGGAGTCGCACGCCATCACCCTGGCGTGCCTCAACAACCTCGGTGTGCTGCTGCGCAAGCAGGGCGACCACACCCAGGCCCGGGAGCTGTCCCAGCGGGTACGCGACCAGTTGCTGACCAACCTCGGTGAGCGGCACCCGCACACCCTGCTGGCCACCCTCAACCTGGCCAACGACCTCTTCGCCCTCGGCGACGGGGACAACGCGTTGCTGCTGGACACCACGGCATACGTGGAGCTGACCCGTGCGTTGGGCGCCGAGCACCCCGACACGCTCTCCGCGTCGGTCAACCTCGCGCTGAGCCGCCAGGCCACCGAGAGCGAGGCGGACGCCGGCCGGGCGCTCTACGACGAGGCGTTCGGTCAGCTGGTGCAACTCTTCGGCGGCGACAATCCCCGGGTGGTGCAGGCCCGACAGCGGGAACGCTCCAACGCCTACATCGAGCCGGCGCTCCTGTAGACCGGTCTCGCGGTCTCGCGGTCTCGCGGTCTCGCGTTCTCGCGTCGCGCAGGCAAGCCCCGACGGCGTCGCGGCCCCACCCTGGCCACCTCGCACGCGTCCTTTGCTCTGCTTCACTCCAGGCAACACCTGGTGGCCGCGAGTGTTGCGCCCGTTGAAGCAGAGCAAAGGACGCAACTCACCCCCTGCCGTCGCGTCCGGAGACGCCTCGCCCGTGCGCGTCGCGTCCGGGGTCGGCTGGCCTGTGGCGTCGCCTCCGGAAGAGGCGAGCGGCGTCACTGTCCGCAGTCGACCGATCAGGCGGGCTGTGCCAGCCAGGCCGCGAGCGTGAGCGGATCGGCGTCGGGAAGGGTCTGGCTGAGCGCCTGCACCAGCTCGGGCCGGTGGGTCAGCACCCCGGCCGCAGCCGGTTGCCCGGTGTGGTGGGCGGTCAGGGCGAGGCCCACCCAGGCGTCGACGTCAGCGGGGTCGGCTGCGAGACGTCGGCGGTAACCGGCCAGCGCGTCCTCGGAGTTGCCCGCCGCGTACGCCTGGTCACTCGGGCTCGACCCGGACGGCCCGCCGCCCCCGAGGAGCCGGTGGCGCACGGCGGCCTCGGGACCGCTGTCCAGCGTGAGCGCGGGACGGGCCGTGGCCGGGAGGACCATCGACGCCGAGCGCCCGACCTCCGGTGGCACGCCGTGTCGCCACGCGTGCGCCAGGCGGGCCACCTCGTGCGGGTCGGGCAGCAGGTTGGTCAGGCCCCAGCGCACCGCGCTGGCATCGGCCACGTCCCGCACGGCGGCCTCGACCGGGCCGTCGACCGGGTCGCGCCAGCCGCGCAGCTCGCGCTCCATGTCGGCCACGAACGAACGGCCGGTCTCGGTCAGCTCGGCGGCGTCGGCGAGCTGCCGGACCGCGCGGGTGGTCTGCTCCCGCCAGTACGCGTACTCGAACACGGCCGCGGTGCCCTCGTGCCGTCGGCGACGCCACACCTCGGCCACACCCAGGTGGGCGTACGCGCCCTGGAGCAGCGCGCCGACCGGGCGTGGATCCAGCCGCCACGGTGCCCGGTAGCGCGCCGGCCCGCCCGTCCGGTAGAGCGGCACCAGGTCGAGCAGCGCGCCGAGTTTGGTGTGCTGCACCTCGTGTACGAGCAGCAGCGCGAGGGTCTGTGCGTCGGCCGGCACGGAGAGCGCGATGGCCCCCAGCGCGTCCCTGCTGGTGGCGCTCACCGGGTTGCCCGAGGGCGGCGGCCGCAGCGGCACGAGCGAGCGCAGCAGACCGGCCAGCGCGTCGGCGTGCGCCGGAAGGTTTTCGCGCAGCCACTGGCCTGCCCCGGCGGCGAGACGGTCCAGCTGGGCGGCCCCCGCGTCGTCCAGGCGGGGCGCGGACGGACGGTGGTAGCAGTTCCGCCACGGGTCCTGGTCGTCGACAAGCACGCCGGCCGCGTCGAACGGCACGGTCCTGCGCGCCGGCTGCCAGTCGATCCCGCCGTCGCCCGCGTCCAGCAGCCGACCGTCGCGCGCGTCGACCCGTACCCCGTCGTCGTCCTCGCCGCCGTCGATCCGCAGCGTGCCGGCCTCGCCGTGCAGCCGCACCGCGTCGTCGGCGCGCAGTCCCGTCGCCGCGCCGACGGTGGGCAGCGCAAGCACACCGTCGGCCGTGCGGGGCAGCGTCAGCGTGAACGTCAGGCCGGCGCGGCCCGCCGCGGCCGCGGCGAGCGTCGCCAGGTAGGTGGGGCCGGCCGCGCCGTCGAGCGCGGCGCGGGTCCAGCCGGTCACCGGCGGATGGGCCAGCGCCTCGGCCACGGTCGCCGGTGCGGCGTGTTCGGCACGGGTGAGCAGTTCCAGACTCTGCCGGGCGAGCGGCTCGGCCCGGCAGGCGCGGGCCGCGGCGACGGTCAGCAGTCGACGGCGGCCGAGCTGTCCGCCCCGCAACACGGCGATGGTGTCGGCATCGCCGTGGCCGGCGGCCAGTCCGGCGAGCTGCGTCGCCGTCAGAGGGGCCGTCACGGGTGCGCCGCCGGTACGCTCCGACGGCGCAGCGCCTCCAGGTCGGCGGTCACCGTCTCCTGGACGTGCCGGATCAGCCGGAACAGGTCGGCACAGTAGACCGACGGGTGGGCGAACCCGGCGCCGTCGCGAAAGCGGTGCGCGTACAGGCCGCCGCCGCAGACGTCGACGACCGGGCAGGAACGGCAGGCCGGGGCCAGTGCCGCGATCCCGGTGGGACGTCCGGCCAGCGACGGGTGCCGCAGCGCGTCGTCGAAGCTGTGTCGGAAGACGTCGTACCCGGTCCGCATCGCCGACGCCGTGGTGGTCTTGAGTGTGTCGGTCCCCTCGATGGTGCCGTCGGTCTCGATCGTCATCACATCGGGCTCGGCGACGCCCAGGGCCTGTGTGCCGCTGCGCCCGCCCAGCAGCAGCGCGATCAGCGACTCGAACAGCCGGATGCCGGTCCGTCGGGGCGTTTCGGCGTACCAGCGGTCGAAGACGGCGATCAGCCAGTCCGCGTACGGGGTGGCGGGGTCGTCGGGGTGACGCCCGGGCGGGGGAGCGCTCCAGTTTCCGTGCGGCAGCAGGAGGTCCAGCCGGGGCGGGTCGAACTCCCGCAGGCCCTCGTAGACGGCGATCGGGTCGTTGGCCAGGTCGACGGTGCAGAGCAGGCCGGCGTAGCGGGCGCGGTGTTCGGGCCGCGCCAGCAGGCGCAGGGCGGCGGCCACCTCGGCGAAGCTGCCGCGCCCGTCGGCGTGGCGTCGGTGGCGGTCGTTGGCCGTGCGGTCGCCGTCCAGGCTCACGCCGACGTCGATGCCGTGCGTGTGACACAGGTCGAGCGCCGCCTCGTCGAGCAGCAGCCCGTTGGTCTGCATCGCCACGTCGAGTGCGGCGCCGGCGGGTAGCGCGGCGCGCAGCGTGCGTACCGTCCGGTCCAGCACGGAGAGCCCGGCGAGCAGCGGCTCACCGCCGTGCAGCACCACCCGGACACGGTCGGTGCCGTGCCGGGCCATGTGGGCGGCGAGCCGGTCGGCGACCCGGCGCACGGTGCCGGGGGCCATGATCCGGGGCCGGGCCCGCCAGTCCTGGTCCGCGTGCCGGTAGACGTAGCAGTAGTCGCAGGCCAGGTTGCACCGCGAGTGGACCTTCAGCACCACCTGGCGGACCCGGGGCGCGGCCACGGCAGGGCGGTGTCGGGTGGCCGACGGCGGTGCGTCGGCCGGCACGGTCAGAAGCTCGACTCGAACGCCGACACGTCGCCGGGCCGCCCCGGCTCGCCCTCGGCGGCCAGCGTGCCCAGCACGTGGGCCAGGACGCCGTCACCCGCTCCGGCCAACAGGTCTGCCAGGGGTACGTCGCCGAGCTGCACCAGAGCGGTGCCGACAGTGCCGGGGATGGGTGGCTGGTCGTGGTCAGCCACCGTGGACCGTCCTTCGGTCGAAGACCGGCACCTGAGTCACCGCTGCGCTCACTCCGCCTTTCTACACCATCGCACCCGACCCGCGAGGGCGCGACACCGTACCCCGTACGCGCTGGCCACCGTGCCGTTACCTGGCGTACGACCGGGACCGCCCGGCGGCCCGGCGTCGACGGGCCGATACGTGTCCGGTCGGCCTGTTGATGTGGGCGGCCGTCGTTCGTATGGAGGATGAGGGGTCGGCATCGTGCCGACCACCGCCGGTGGGGCGCCGCCCTGATCGCCGAGGGGCAGACGCTGGTGCGCCGCTGCCTGCGGCGCGACCGGCCGGGGCCGTACCAGATCCAGGCCGCGATCGCCGCCGTGCACAGCGCCGCACCGCGCGCCGCCGACACCGACTGGGGGCAGATCCTCACGTTGTACGACCAGCTCACAGTCGTCGCCGCCGGTTCGGTGGTGGCGTTGAACCGGGCCGTCGCGCTCGCCGAGGTCGCCGGCGCGGCCGTGGCGCTGGCCGAGGTGGACCGGCTCGACCTGCCCGGCTACCACGTACGGCACGCGGTCCGCGCTGACCTGCTGGTCCGGCTCGGCCGCGATGCCGAGGCCGTCGAGGCGTACCGGATGGCCGTCGCGTTGACGGACAACGCGGCCGAACGGGCCTTCCTCACCGCCCGTGCGGTCGCGCTGGCGACGGGTTGAGCGCGCGTTTGCCGGTGGCTCCGGCGGGGAAACCGAGCCGCCCGTCGGCCGGGTGCCCGACCGTGGCCACGACAGTGGATGGAGGCTGCCATGGTGTACCGTCCGACGACCGTCGACACCCGGCCCGACCTCGGCATCCTCACTCTCGGCGTCGAGGAGGAGTTCCTGCTGCTCGACCCGGACAGCGGCCGGAACGTGCCGGTGGCCGACGAGGTGCGGGCCGCGCTGCGTGGCCGAGCACGCGACCAGAGCCGCCAGGAGTTCCGACACAGCATGGTGGAGATGGTCACCCCGGTCTGCGCGGACCTCGGCGAACTGCGTAGCCAGTTGGTGGCGCTGCGGCGCTCGGCGGTCGAGGCCGCCGCCGCGGCCGGGGCCCGGCTCGTGGCGGTCGGCGCGACGCCGGTGGCCGAGCCGCACCGGACGGTGCCCGACGAGCCGCGCTACCACGCCATGTCGCGCCGGTACGGCCCGGTGGCGCACGACCCGGCGGTCTGCGGCTGTCACGTGCACGTCGGGCTGCCGGACCGGGAACTGGCCGTGCAGGTCTGCAACCACCTGCGGGTGTGGCTGCCGGTGGTGCAGGCCATCACCAGCAACTCGCCGCTGCACGACGGGTACGACACCGGTCACGCGAGCTGGCGGTCGATGCAGTTGGAGCGCTGGCCCAGCATCGGTCCCACCCCGTACTTCGACTCGGTCGCCGACTACGACCGCACCGTCGACGAGCTGATCGCCGCCGGCATCATGCTCGACGCGGCGATGGTCTACTGGTACGCCCGGCCGTCGTCGGCGTACCCGACGGTCGAGGTGCGCGTCGGCGACGTGTGCCCGACCGTGGACGATGCCGTGCTGGTCGCCGCCCTGGTCCGCAGCCTGGTCGCGACCCTCGCCGACGACGTACGCGCCGGTGTGCCCGCCCCGGGAGTACGCGACTGTCTCGTCGCGGCGGCGCACTGGCGGGCGGCCCACGACGGCCTCGACGGCGCGTTGGTCGACCTGCGCTCCGGCGGGGCCCGCCCGGCCTGGGACCTGGTCGACGACCTGATGGCGACGATCGCCCCGGCGTTGCTGCGCCACGGCGACCTCGGTCACGTCCTGGCCGAACTGGCCCGACTGCGGCGTGACGGCACCGGCGCGACACGGCAACGTCGGGTGCTCGACGACACGGGCGACCTGCGCGCCGTCATCGACGACCTCGCCGCGCAGACCGCCGCCGGGTGACGGTCCGTCCAGGTCGGCGCGCGCCGACCGGCCCCGCCTCGCTGGCTCAGCGGATGTCGTGGGTCTGCAGCCACAGCT
This sequence comes from Micromonospora sp. NPDC005172, assembly GCF_040608555.1. NCBI lineage: Bacteria > Bacillati > Actinomycetota > Actinomycetes > Micromonosporales > Micromonosporaceae > Micromonospora > Micromonospora sp. NPDC005172. Next base: position 59,081 of record NZ_JBEXIL010000013.1, on the reverse strand, counting down.
CCAGCAGACCCAGCTGCCACAGCTTGTTGCTGCCGGCCGCCGCCTCGGCCCGGTCCGGCTCGGCGAGCAGGTGCGCCACGTACTCGGGGCGGAACAGACCGCGCTCGCGCGCCGCCGGGGCCTGCAACGACTCGGCGACCAGCTCGCGTACCGGCCCGTCCACGTTGCGCAACGCCGGCACCGGGAAGTAGCCCTTCGGCCGGTCGACCACCTCGGCCGGCAGCACCTCCCGGGCCACCTCCTTGAGGACGCCCTTGCCGCCCTGGGCCACCTTGTGCTCCGGGGGGCAGTGCGCGGCGAGGGTGACCAGGTCCTGGTCGAGGAACGGCGTGCGCACCTCCAGCCCCCACGCCATGCTCATGCTGTCCACCCGTTTGACCGGGTCGTCCGGCAGCATCAGGTGGGCGTCCAGGCGCAGCACCGCGTCCAGCGCGGTCTGCGCCCCGGGCGCGCCGAGGTGTCCGGCGAGCAGGTCGCGGCTGGCGTCGTGGTCCAGCGCGTACGCCGGGCCGACGATGGCGCGCAGCTCGTCGTGGTCCCGGTCGAAGAACGCCGCGGCGAACGTCTCGGCGGCACCGTGCCGGGGCGCGTCGACGAGCGGCTGGTGGTAGCCGTAGCCGGCGAACACCTCGTCGGCGCCCTGCCCGGACTGGGCCACCTTGACATGCTTCGCCACCTGTTCGGAGAGCAGGTGGAAGGCGACGACGTCGTGGCTGCCCATCGGCTCGGTCATGGCCCGCACGGCACTGTGGACGGCGGGCGAGAGGTCGTCGTCGGCGAGCCGGATCCGCTGGTGGTCGGTGTCGTACGTGCGGGCCACCAGATTGGAGTAGTGGAATTCGTCGCCGGACTCGTCGCCGCGGCTGTCGAAGCCGATGCTGAACGTGCGCAGGTGCTCCTGGCCCGCCTCGGCGAGCAGCGCGACGATGAGGCTGGAGTCCAGGCCACCGGAGAGCAGTACACCGACCGGCACGTCGGCGACGAGCCGTCGGCGTACGGCGGTGCGCAGCGCGTCGGAGATGGCGGCCCGCCAGTCGGCGGTGTCCATCCCGGTGTCGGCGGGTTCCCGCACGTAGTCGGGCTGCCAGTAGACCTGCTCCCGGCTGCGCCCGTCGGCCTCGATCACCCGCAGGGTGGCCGGCGGCAGCTTGCGGACGCCGCGCAGCACGGTCCTGGGCGCCGGCACGATCGAGTGCCAGGACAGGTAGTGGTGCAGCGCCACCGGATCGATGTCGGTGTCGACATCGCCCGCGCGCAGCAGCGCGGGCAGGGTGGAGGCGAACCGGAGCCGCCCGGGAGTCTCGGCGAGGTAGAGCGGTTTGATGCCGAGCCGGTCACGGGCCAGGACGAGCCTCCGCCGGACCCGGTCGACCAGGCCGATCGCGAACATGCCGACGAGGTGGTCGACGAAGCGTTCACCCCAGTGCGCGTACGCCACCAGGATCACCTCGGTGTCGCTGATGGAGTGGAAGGCGTACCCGGCGTTGCGCAGCTCCTCGCGCAGCTCGGAATAGTTGTAGACGCAGCCGTTGAACACCAGCGCCAGGCCCAGGTCGTCGCGGACCATCGGCTGACCGCCGGCGTCGGACAGGTCGATGATGGTCAACCGGCGGTGTCCCAGGGTTACCCAGTCGTCGGTCAGCAGGCCCTCGTCGTCCGGGCCGCGCGAGCGCATCGCCTCTGTCATCCGGGTCACCGCCGCCGCGTCGGGCGGCCGGCCGTCGAAGCGCGCCTCCCCGCTGATCCCGCACATCAGCCGGGCCGGTGCTGGCTCAGGGCGGACATGGCCCCTCCTGTCAGGTCACCCCGACTGGTGGTGGCGGGGCCCGCGGTGGAAACGGGCCCTTGGCTACCCGGGCGGGGGGACGGCAAACGCGCAGGCGCTTCCGCGTCCGGTGTGCCCACGCGTCCGATTCAGGCGCGCAGGGTGCGCAGGATGCGGGCCAGCTCGGCCCGGTCGGCGTCGGGGAGGTGGCCGAAGAAACGGTCCGCCTCGGCGCGACGGGCGGCTCGGATGGCGGCGCTGACCCGGGTGCCCTCGGCGGTCAACGCGACAAGGGTCGCCCGGCGGTCGGCCGGGTCGGGCCGCCGCTCGACGAGCCCCCGGGCCTGGAGGTCGTCGACGACCTCGGTGGCCGAGCGGGGCGCGATGCGCAGGTGCTCGGCGAGGGTGCCGGGGCGTACCTCGCCGTGGCGGCCGAGCACGCCGAGCGCCCGGGACTGGCTGGGGGTGACGTCCCACGGGGCCAGTGACTCCCGGGTCTGCTGGCGCAGACGGGACGCGACCGCCCAGAACGTCTCGGCCAGGTTCTCCTCGCCGGTGTCGGTCGTGTCCTCGGTCACCGGAATACGGTAGCAGCCAATGCTGTTGTTCCCTCATGTTGAGGTAACCTCAGCATATTCACTTCGGAAGGATCTCACTCTTGGAACCCACCCCGATGGGCCGCGACCGCGGCCACCGCACGATCAGCGCCGAGGAGAAGGAGCAGGCCCGCCAGGTGTCCCTGCGCCGCATCGGCCGCCTGTTCACCCCCCACCGCTCCGCGCTGGCCATCGTCACCGCGATCATCGTGCTCTCCTCGATCGTCGCGATGGCCAGCCCGTTCCTGCTGCGTACCGTGATCGACCGGGCCCTCCCACAGGGTGACGTGACCCTGCTGGTCTGGCTGGTCCTCGGCATGGTCGCCGTCGCCGCCGTCACCGCCGCGCTCGGCGTCGTGCAGACCTGGATCTCCACCCAGGTCGGGCAGCGGGTCATGCACCGGCTGCGCACCGACGTGTTCAGCCACCTCCAACGGCAGTCGCTCGGCTTCTTCACCCGCACCCGCACCGGCGAGGTGCAGTCGCGCATCACCAACGACATCGGCGGCATGCAGTCGGTGGTCACCTCCACCGCCACCGCCGTCGCGGCCAACCTCACCACAGTGGTGGCCACCGCCGTCGCCATGATCGCGCTCTCCTGGCAGCTCTCCCTGGTCTCGCTCGTGGTGCTGCCCCCGGCCGTCTGGCTGACCCGCCGGGTCGCCCGCATGCGCCGTGAGATCACCGCCCAGCGCCAGGGCGAACTCGCCGACCTCAACGTCACCGTCGAGGAGGGGCTGTCGGTCAGCGGAGTCCAACTCGCCAAGACCCTGGGCACCGGCCCCGCCCTGATCGACCGGTTCGCCGCCTCCTCGGCTCGCCTCGTCGACCTGGAGCTGCGCAGCGAGCTGGCCGGTCGCTGGCGGATGGCGTCGATGAGCATCATCTTCGCCGCCGTACCGGCCGTCATCTACCTCGCCGCCGGCCTGCCCGGCACCGCCGGCACGCTGAGCATCGGCACCCTGGTGGCCTTCACCGCCCTGCAGGGCGGCCTGTTCCGGCCGTTGATGGGCCTGCTCAACGTGGGTGTGTCGCTGACCGCGTCGCTGGCGCTGTTCGCCCGGATCTTCGAATACCTCGACCTCCCCGTCGACGTCGCCGACCCCGCCGAGCCGGTCCGCGTCGACCCCACCCGGGTCCGCGGTCACCTGCGCCTGGACGACGTCACCTTCGGCTACCCGGGCAGCGACACCGCCGCCCTCGCCGGGATCACCCTCGACGTGCCCGCCGGCACCAGCCTCGCCCTGGTAGGCGAGACCGGCTCCGGCAAGAGCACCCTCGCCGGGCTGGTCAGCCGCCTGCACGACCCGACCGCCGGCCGCGTCACCATCGACGGCGTCGACCTGCGCGACCTGCGCCTGGCCGACCTGGCCGCGATCGTCGGCGTGGTCAGCCAGGAGACGTACCTGCTGCACACCACCGTCCGGGAGAACCTGCGCTACGCCCGGCCAGACGCCACCGACGCCGAGATCGAAGCCGCCGCCCGCGCCGCGCAGATCCACGACCTCATCGCCGCGCTCCCCGACGGGTACGACACGATGGTCGGCTCCCGTGGGCACCGGTTCTCCGGCGGCGAGAAGCAGCGGCTCGCCATCGCCCGTACGCTGCTGCGCGACCCGCGCATCCTGGTCCTCGACGAGGCCACCAGCGCGCTGGACACCGAGACCGAACGCGCCGTGCAGCGGGCGTTCGACGTCCTCGCCCAGGGGCGTACGACGATCACCATCGCCCACCGCCTGTCCACGGTTCGCGACGCCGACCAGATCGCGGTGCTCGACCACGGCCGCATCGTCGAAACGGGCAACCACGACAGCCTGCTCACCAGCAACGGCCGCTACGCGACCCTGGCCGCCTGAGCTCGGACCCTCAGGCGGGTAGCACCGGCAGGCCCGGGTCGTGCATGCGCCGGTGGGTCGGGCAGACCCACAGGAACTCCCCGGTGGGCGTGAGTACCCGGCTCAGCCCGCCGAAGGCGCGGACAGCGTCCAACTGCATGAGCAGCACCTTGAACGAGCGCAGGGCGGCGCCCTCGGCCACGGACAGGGTGTGCCGCGACTCGGGCGGCGCGGCCAGCGCGTCTTCGACGAGCGCCGTGGGCAACGAGTCGATCAGGCTCTTCATCAGGTCCAACTCCCGCTGCGCGTGTTCCAGGTTCGGCGCGACGTAGCCGGCCACCGAGGCCGCCACCGGATACACCAAGCGCAGGGTCTTGAACACCAGGTTCAGGTACGGTCCGACCTTCCGCAGCCAGTCCCGCGGCTCGGTCACCTCGTAACTCGCCCCGTCCCAGGTGTGCCACTCGCCGGGCTGCTCACACCAGAGGGTGATCCGGATCGGCCGCTGCCCGAACGAGAGACGACGCCAGCCGACGGACGCGATCGTGGCGACGGTGAACAACCGTGGGCAGTCGTTCACCTCCGTGCCCACGGCCCGCACCAACCGACGGAGCTGGTGTGCCGTGTCTGCGGCGAACGACGCGGCCTCCGCCACGTGGTCCCCGATCACACCGACCTCCTTGCTGAGGCCGCTGAGGCGCCGCTCCAACTGCTGCAGCTCCGCGCCGAAGGGCTGTGGCACCACGAAGCCGGTCAGCAGGCCGGCGACGTCGTGATCCTGGTGGCACGTCAGGCAGGGAAGTACGACGTGCGGCCGGCCCGCCCCGGCCCCCAGGGTGGCCCCGAACAGGCCGAGGGGCTGGGCCGAACCAGGACGAGTCGACCGCTCCCGGAACTTGATCAGCCCGTCGAGCGGGAAGCGCCCGGTGCAGGCGACGCCGTCGTTGCCACGGGTCGGGCACGGTACGAACTGCGTGAAGGGCAGGCCCGGCCAGCGCGTCGTGAGAAGACGTTCCAGGCTGTCCCGCAGCACGTTGAAGAAGAGGTCGGGTGACGGCGCGCGGACCTCGATCGTCAAGCGGTGGTCAGCCTGCAACTCCACAAGCGCCTCGGATCGGTACGCCGCGATCGGATGGCGCAGGAACACGCCTCGCCGCCAATGCTGACCCGTCGACGCGTCGTGATGGCGGACGGTGATCCACGAGATCAGGCCCGGCGGCGCGCTCTCACCGAGTTCACAAATGAGCCGCAGCACCCGGATGCCGTCCGGCAGCGGCCGTGTCGCCTCCCACGGCGGCTGCGCGCGTTCGTACGGGACCAACTGGGCGATCAGGCTCCGGTCCCGGTCGCTCAGCCGGTAGGAGACGTCGAACTTCTCCATCAGTCGCAGGAAGAACGGGTGGTGGACGGGGTTGTACGACAGCCCGTCGTCCCGCTGACGCCAGATGCGCCGCAGCTCGTGGTGGTCGAGGATGCCGCTACTGGCCCGGACGCCGTGGTCCTCCAGCACGTGGCTGATCGCCTTGGTCAACCACTCGGGGTTGAGGATCACGATGTCGCGCAGGCCGTCGTCGTCACCGTAGTAGATGACCTGGCCCAGGTCGTGGAGCAACTCGGCCAGGTGGACGACCTCGTCGTCGCGGACCTGGTGCCGACGGCAGATCGCGGCGAAGTCCTCGAAGGGCATCTGCGGCTGAGCGCCGGCCTGCGCCAGGATCTCGTCCCGCGCGCTGGCCCATCGTCGGCTGAACAACTGGCCCATCTGCGGCAGCCGTGCCGCCTCGCGGCCGATGGCCGCACGCAGCGCTCCTACACCCGTGCTTGTTTCGCTGTCCACCGCGTACTGCCCCGCAATCATGCCCGGGAAGGCTGCACTCAGGCGCGGGAAGTCCAACTCTGGGCGCCGCTCGTCTGAGTGGGTCGCCACGATCATCACCCTGGCCGCCGTTCCCACCCGCAGCCGGATGCGGCGCAGCCAGCCCTCCACCTCGCCCTGCTCCTGCCCCTCCCGGGGGTGCCAGACGAGCAGGTAGATGGCACGCCGGCTGAAGAAGAACTGATGGGTCACCCGGTAGATTTCCTGGCCACCGAAGTCCCAGGTACGCAGTGTCAACATCTTGTCGAGGATCGGGTGCCTCAGGGTCAACTCCCGGATCTGGATGCCGTGCGTCGTCGGACGCCCCTGCACGAACTGCTCGTCGTTGAGCGCCCCCACCAGCGACGTCTTGCCGACGTTCCCCTCGCCCACCAGCAGGATCTTGGCCTCGTACTGCGGAACCCCGTCCGCCAGGCTCTGCAGGTACGCCCCCAGCGCGGTGTCGCCACGGCGCAGCGTCTCAACCAGAGCATGGTCCAGCGGGTTGTTGTCGAGTCGGATCGTCAGCTGACCCCGGAGCAGCAGCGGAGCGAGACTCGTCGGGAGGGTCTTGAGCAGGTTGCCCCGCAGGTCCAGCAGTTGCAGGTCGGGCAGCCCGCCAAGCTCCTCGGGCAGGGCCCTGAGCCGGTTTCCGCCGAGATCCAGCTCGCGGAGCTGCTTCAGCTCGCCGATCTCGGGCGGCAGGTTCGTCAGCCTGTTGCTGGCGAGGTCCAGCTTCCTGAGCTGCCGGAGAGCGCCGATCTCGGGGGGCAGTCGGTGGATCTCGTTGCCGTACAGCGACAGCGCCTCGAGCTCTGTCTGCTCCAGCAGATCGGACGGGACCGAGGAGATGCCCGACCGTCCCAGGTTCGCTACCGTTTTGATCATCGGTTGTCCGTCCTGTGCGACATCGGCGACCGCCCACCACTATGGACGTCGGGCGCCACCGCGAGGTTCGTCGATCAGGTCACGTTTCCGATCGAGTGCGAGACGAAACTGACCCCTCGTCCCGTCGGCAGCACACGTCACGCCTGTGCCGACGATCCCAGGCGGGGGGTGGCAGGGCCCGCCCCGGTACGGCAGCCTCGGCAGCGTGGGCACATTGTTGACGCAACTTCCGGCGCTCCTCGGCGTGCTGGTCGGCACCCTGGGCACGATTCTCGCCACCTCGCTCGCCGACCGCGCACGGTGGCGTCGGAGCCAGAACGTGCGCTGGGACGAGCGACGCCTCGACGCGTACGTCGACTACGCACATGCGCTCAAGGAGAGCTACGCGGTGGCGCTGCGGATGACGGCCCACCTGCGGCCCGGGTCCCACAGCCACCCGATCGACCGGGACGAAGGTCTCGTGCGGCTGGCCGATTCGGACGCGCGGCGCACCGTCGTCTGGGAAAACCTGCTACTACTCGGCGACGAGCCGACGGTGGTGGCCGCCGCGAACTGGCGCGACGCTATCTGGCAGGTGGAGCGGCTCGCCCGAGGGATCGTCGGAGCGCCGACGGGCATCTCGGAGCAACTGGCACGGGTCAACGAGGCCCGGGACGGCTACTACCGGGCGGCCCGAAAGAGCCTTGGTGTCCGGGGTGGCTCGGTGGAGCAGTCCGCGGCGCTGCGTCAGGCGCTCGCCGGCCGGACGACGGTGGCAGCCGACAGCACCCTGCCCGCCAACGACGGTTGAGGAACCGTGGAGCGGATCCTCCCAGTGTCTGTCGGAGGTCGGAGACCGGAGAGCTGGACGAAGATCTCGCGTTTGGCGACCGCATCGTCCCGGCGGTCGAGGACGTAGCCCGTCAACCAGACCCAGCCCTCGTACGTCGGCTGGTCCGACACGGAGACGATGCGAAAGGTGAGGGCGCGCTCCCCGGCGAACTGCACCGAGGCTCGGCCGTCGATGACGAGCAGGTCGCCGGGGGAGGGGCGCTTGATCACCAGTGGCCGGCGTTGTGCTGCTCGTGCGGTGGCCGGCACTCTCGCGCGTGCATGGTCTGCCAGTCACGCAGCGCCCGTCCGAGCCGGTCGTTCTCGCGGCTGAGCAGCCGTACCGTCTCGTTGAGCATGGTCAGTTCGTCGGCGACCCGGGCCTGGAACTCGCGTACCTCATCGAGGTCGACGCCGCGCCGACGCGCGGCGAACTCGCGGGTCCGCACCTCGTACGGCGTCAACCGGGCCGGATAGCCGGCGGGGTGGGGCTGGCCTCCTCGATACACCTGAGCCACGACGATCCTCTCTGCGGGCAGGCGGGATTGCGAAGGGTCCGTTCGATGAGGTCGGGACGGGCACACACACCCGCCCCGACCGAGGGGATGAGCCGAACTCGTTGCCACGCGAGGACCGGCTCCGATCAACCATATATGCCTAAGTTGCTTCCCCGCAACGCTCAGTTGTCTGGCCTGTGCGTGTCGTGATCAAATTGGCGTGCCACGCGAGGAGTGCCATGCCACAGACACCGGACTACATCCGGATCTCGGAAGAGATCATCGGGGACCTGCGCAGCGGGAAGGTCAAGCCAGGGGACAAGTTGCCCTCGATCGCTGACATGTCCGACCGCTTCGACGTCAGCTCGTCCACCATCCAGATGGTCTACGTCCGGTTGGAGGCGCTGCGGGTCATTCGGCGGCACCAGGGCAAGGGGATCTTCGTGACCGATCCGAAGACCTGGATGCGGGAGCCGTAGGTGGCGTGGGACATCTCGGAACACGCTGCCTACGCCGGCGGTCTCGCCACACGAGTGGCGAGGTCGATGGATCTCTCCCTCTCGGGTGAACACCCTTACGTTCCTGCTCTGTCCCGTCGCATACCACGTCGAGGCGCGGTCTGGGGCGCCGTCCACAGGAGTGCGCGCTGTCCACAGGGGCGCCCCTGCGGACGGTGTTCGGTGACGCGCTTCGGCAGCCTGGGGCCATGGATCCGCGACTGCGCGCCCTGGTGCTGCGGGGTGACGGGCTCTGCACCTGGCGGGACGCGGTGCGGGCGTCACCCGCGTGGACGATCCAGGCCGCGTGCCGGGCTGGTCGGCTGGTCCGGGTGCTGCCCGGGGTCTACCTGGACGCAGCCCTCATCCCGAGCACGGGTGCCGACGGGCCGGTCCTGGCCCGCGTCGAGCCCGAACTGGCGCGGCTGGCGACTCTCGCGTACACCGACGGTCGAGGCGCGCTCTGCCGGCTGACCGCGCTCGACGTGTGGGGTCTACGCCGCCAGCCACCCGGCGAGCCGGTGTACGTCGACGTACCGATCGGCTCGGGTCTGCGTGACCGTGCGCCGTTGGTCGTCCGCCACCGCACAGGGTTCGCGGCCGAGCCGCCGCAGGTGGTGGTGCGAGGCGGGTACCCCGTGACGCGACTCGACCGGACCCTGGTGGACTGTTGGCCGCTGCTGCCACCGGTCGACCGTCCCGGGCCCGTCATCCGTGCGGTCAACGACCGGTCGACCACCCCGCAGCGGCTCGTCGCAGCCCTGGCCGACATGCCCCACCTGACCGACCGTGCGACGCTGCGCGCTCTGGTGGGCCAGCTCGCCGCCGGTTGCCGTAGCCCGCTGGAGATCTGGGGTCACGACCACGTGTTCACGGGTCCAGGCATGCCGGCGTTCATCCGGCAGGCACCGGTGCGAATCGGCGGACGAACCATCTACCTTGACATGTTCGCCGAGACCGAGCGCGTCGATGTCGAGCTGGACGGCGCCACCACCCACGGCGACCCGGCCGAACGCGAGATCGACCTTCGCCGCGACGCCCTGCTGGCAACCAGGGGAATCCTCGTGGTCCGCTTCACCCACCGTCGCCTCCTGGCCGACCCCGACGAGGTGCGCCAGCAGACCCTGGCGATCCTCGCCAGCCGCCGGTCATGATCACTTGATGGTCACCAGTTCTCCGGGACCTCTGGCAACTGGTCGACATCAAGTGATCACGAAGCGTTGCGCTCACGAGGTTGCGCGGTGGTGCAGAAGTTCGCCGATCCAGCGTGCGGCGTCCCGCTGGGCGGCGAGCAGATGCTCGCGGGCATCCGCCATCTCCTGGTCCGCGTCCGCGTCGAGGTGGTCGCCGAGGATCGTCGCCCACCGCCGGCTCAGTTCCTCGGCGTACGTCGCCCTGCGCATCTGCTCGTCGAACTGGTACTCCATCCGCACCATCGCGTCGACGTGTGGCCGGAGCGCCGGCATGATCCGCTCGTCGAGGCGTACGGCCGCGTCGGGTCGGCAGGTCACGAGGACGTCCCCGCGCCGGTAGGACCACTCCGGGTCCTCGGTGAGCGCCCGCTGCAACGCCACCTCCAGGTCGGCCGCCCGGTGCGGTGGCAGGTCCCGTGCGGCATCGGCGGCGAGTCGGGTCAGGCGCTGGATCGCGTTCGGCTGGAAGTACCCCACGTACCAGCTCAACACCTCGGCCCGCAGGCTCACCGGCGACGACCAGGCGAAGGTGGCGCGGACGTAGAAGGAGTAGACGTACCCCTGCGCGGGCACCGCGATCAGCCGGGGAGCGTCGCGCTGCTCGACGAGCGGGCCTGGCGGCGACGGTCCGGCCCCGGCCCCGACGGGCGCCTCGTCCTGCAGGGCGGCCACCAGTCGATCCCAGGTGCGCCCCCACCACCGCCAAACTCGGACGCTCACGTTCCGGGTGATTCCCAGTCCTCGGATGCCCCGTTGCCGCCAGAGATCCGCGGGCTTCGGCCTCTGCTCGGGAGCGTCCGTCATGGCACCCCTTCACGGTCACGGGTCCGCGTGCCGACAGCTGACGTTAACAACCGATGACCGAAATGCCCGACGCCGCGCCGATGTGCCACACAATGTCGGTCGCTCGGGGTTCACCGGGCATTGTGGAGCAGTTGGGCTCGTGGGGGCTGTCGCCGACGGCCGGCGACGGCCAGACTGAGCGCGACCCGAAACTGACGCGGGTCGATGGATCGGATGGTCTGGAGGCAGCCTGTGTCCACCCACGTGTCCCCGTTGGCCACGCTCGGCGCGATCCGCCGGCGTACCACCACCCTCGCCCTGCTCCTCACCATGGTCGCCGCCGCGCTCGTCGGGCCGTCCGTGGTGACCCCACGGCTGACCGACTCCGCCTCGGCGGCGGTCTACAGCTCCTGCACCGTCAGCCGCTGCGCGGACGCCCGCACCGCACGCTCCGGCTGGTCCGCCAAGGGCTTCCCGACCAGCCGCGGCTGGTACTCGTGGAGCGGCGGGCTGTCCAACTTCGCCGGTGGCCGGTTCTACAACTACGAGGGTCAACTGCCCACCAACGCCACCTACTACGAGTACGACGTGTATCCGCGTACCCAGGGCGCCGCCCGCGACGCGTACCGGATCGTGGTGAACCGCAGCACCGGAGTCACCTGGTTCTCGCCCAACCACTACACCGACTTCTACCGGCTCTGACCGACCCGGCGGCCAGCCGGTCCAGGAGGCACGTCGATGAAGGACGACAGGCTCGGCGCGGTGGCGCTGGCCGGGGCGACGGTACGCACCCGGCCCGCGCTCTTCGCCGCGTTGGCCGAGGCGCTGGCACTGCCGGCGTACCTGGGCGGCACCTGGGACAGTCTCGCCGACGTGCTCCGGGACCGGCTGGACGCCGGCCCGCTCACCCTGCTGGTCACCGACGCCGCCCAGCTCCTCGCCGACGAGCCGTCCGACCAGCACGCCCTGCTGATGGCCGTGTTCGACGACCTCGCCACCACCGCCCCACACCCCCTGCGCGTGGTCCTGCACGACGCCCCGCGGTCCTGACACCTCCCGCGCGTGCCCCCGGCACCGAGGGCGACCGACCGGGCCGCGTGGATGCTCAGTTCCCGACAGTCCGACCGACGTCCGCGCGCGGTGACGGTGGTGGTGACGCTCGGGTGACGGCCCTTTCGCGATCCTCGTGCCCAGCCGGGCGGCGTGCCCGGCGTGGGCGGCGGGGAGGCCGAAGCGGTGGACTTCGTCGACGGTGTGCTGGTGCGGCTGGCCGACCCCGGCACCCGCGCCGCGCTCTTCGACGACGCCTCGCTGGCCCACCTGGTCGACGCCGCGTACGACACCGAGGCGATGCCCGTCGCGCCCCCGTACGCGGCGGTCTTCGACGAGCTGACCCTCGGCTTCGCCGCCGCTCCGGTGACCCTCGCCGAGGGGGAGTGGCTGGGCTCCGGCGGCACCACCCGCACCGAGCTGCGCGTACGTCTGCACGGCCTCGGCGGATCGGCGCTGCGCATCGACGCGCTCTGGCGCGGGAGTCTCGTGGTCCGCACGAGCGCGGCGCGGGACCGGGTCGAGGACCTCGACGTGATGGTGCCGGCATTCGACGTCGACCCACAGATCATCGCCGACCTGGGCGCGTTGCCGACCGACCCGGTGCTGCTGGAGACCGAGCGTCGTACCCGACTGGTGGCCCGACTGCGGGCGGGCCTGCACCAGCCAGCGGCCTTCACCGACGCGCACCTGGACCGACTGCTCGCCGGTGTGGGCGCCGCGAACGCGGGTGACCTGGTGGCCCGGATGCGTGGGCAGGCCGCCGGCGCGACGGTGAAACTGCGGTACGCCGCGCCGCCGGCCGCGCCACCCACGCCCCGCCCGCTGCCGTTCGCCGCCGCCGTCCTGATCCGCGACAAGGGCTTCTCCCTCGCCGACCTGCTCATCGAGACGCGGCTGGTCCGCGCCCGGGCCGAGGAGCTGGGGCTGGACGTGCCCGCACCCGAGGACGTCCGGCGGCGACACCGGGTGGTCGCCGTGTGGGTGGTCCCCGTCGAGACGTTCGACGACGACGGGTGGCCCGGCGGCGACACCGGAACCGCCGCCCAGAAGCGGGCCGCCCGGTTCGCCCGGGCTGGCCAGTGGCTCGCCCGCAGCGGCATCGGGCTCGCCGCCGTGCCGACCTGAGAACTCAGACCAGCAGCAACTTCGTCCGGGAGGACCCGTGGCACCGACAGCAGCATTCCCGTTCATCGAGGTCCGGATCGTGCCGCCACCGGCGCCGCTCGCCCAGCGCTCGCCGGGCGTCATCGCTGTCGTGGGCAAGGCGCCGTCCACGGCCGACGGGGGCTCCGCACCGGCGAACACGCCGGTCCGGATCGAGACCCTGGACGACGCGGTCACCAACTTCGCCCGCCGGCAGGCCGGCAACGTGGTCCGCAACGCCCTCTACAACTCGATCGAAGTGGCGTTCCTGCAGGACCCGCGCCCGGCCAAGGTGTACGGGGTCAAGGTCGCCGGTGACGACTACGCCGCCGCGCTCGGCGGTCTCGAGGCCGCCGACGACGTGACGATGGTGTCGCTGGCCAACGAGTCGAGCGTCGGCAACCCCGCCGGAGCGAACCCGCCGACCGGGCTGCACGCGCTCAAGGCGCACGTGGAGACGATGTCCGCGGCCGGTCAGCGGCGGATCGGCTTCGCCATGGTCAACCCGGCCACCGAGAAGAGCCCCACCTACGTCACCGACATCACCGCCGCGGCGAACCCGCTCAAGAGCAGCACCAGCCGGATGCTGATGATCGCCGCCCGGGGCGCGGACGGCGACGCGGCGACCGCCGCGATGGCGGCCGTGGCCGGCCTGCCGGTGCACCACAGCATCGTGCTGAAGAAGATCCGCGGGGTGGCCATCCCGGTGGCCAAGCAGTACAGCCCGGCCGAGATCAAGAGCCTCTCCGAGGCCAACCTCACGCCGATCATCGACCCGACGCTGATCACCGGCGAGAGCCTGCACTTCGCCGACGGACGGCTGTTCACCTCCGACGCGAGCCTGCTGCACGTCGACCTGGTCCGCACCCTCGACCAGATCGAATTCATGCTCCGCGCCGGGCTCATCGGCCTGGTCGGCGACGCCCGCATCACCAAGCCGGGCATGACCCTGCTCAAGACCCAGGTGGACGGCATCCTCGGCCCACTCAAGCGGCAGGCCGTGATCGACGACTACCGCATCGAGATCCCGGTCCTCGACATCCTCACCATCCCCGAGGTCGCCCGTACCGCCACCGACACGTCGATCGTCACCGCAGCCCGGGCCGACCGCACCGTCGACCTCGTCGTCACCGTCACGTACGGCCCGGCCGTGAGCCGCCTGCTGGTCACGCTCGTGGCCAAGTTCTGACCGGAGGAACCAGACCATGGAGTGGAAGACCCGCCTCGCGGTGCAGTACACCAAGGGCACCGAGACGGTGTTGATCAGCCCGATCGACTCGTTCAGCCCGTCCTTCTCGCTCAACGTCGAGGCGCTGCACTCGTGCGAGGTGACCCACATGGGCGTCATCCACGCGCCGGTGTCGATGAACTTCACGATGACCGTCAAGGCGATCGGGGACGTCGCCGGCCGGCTCACCAAGCTGGCCCTCGACGGCGAACTGTTCGACATCGCGCTGCTGGAGCACACCGGCGACGACTGGGCGTTCTCGTCCTTCGTGTTGCAGGACTGCCTGATCACCAGCGCGACACCGACCACCGCCACCATCTCCGGCGCGCCCGCGGCGACCTTCAGCGGCTTCAGCCTGGCCGCCTCGGTCGACCCGAAGACCGGCGACCCGTCCGTCCTGCCGTAACCCCACCAGGATCAACCGGAGGTAGCAGATGGCGACGGGAGCTGGCCGCGCCGCCCGGGTCACCCGTACCGGGCTGGCCCTGGTGCACGCGGGTGAGCTGGTGTTGCCGGCGGCCGGCAGCGAGGCGGAGGCCGAGCAGGTGGCCGAGGACGATCGCGCCGTCATCGCGTACCACTTTCCGGTGGAGATCGAGGTGGTCGCGGCCGGCGGCGCGTTCGACGCCGACGCGCTCGCGGACCTCGCGCTGGCCCGCCTCGCCGAGCACCTGGACGGGCGGTTCTGACGGTGGCCATCTCGGTGCACGTGCCGGTGCGGATCCGGCTGGACGCGCGGTCCGTGACCGAGCGGCCGGAGGCCGTGACCGGCGCGCTCGCCGTGGCCCTGGCCCGCGCCCTGGAACGCTCCCGTCAGGAGGTGGTCGCGCCACGCGGCGGCTACCTGGAGGTACGCACCGAAGCGCCGGAGATCCGGTGGACCGGCGCGGCCCGGGAACGGGTGTCGCCGGACGAGCGGCGGGCCTTCGAGGCGCGGCTGCGGCGACGGGTCACCGAGGTGGTCGACGCCGCGCGCCTCGACCCGGGACTGCCGCCCGGGGTGCCCCTGCCGCTGAGCGAACCGGCCGCCGAACTGTTCGACCCGCAGCGGATGCGGCACCTGCTCGCCGTGTACCGGGTGCCGTCCTACGACGACGGTGGCGACGCCGCCGAGGTGCCGGTGGACGGCCCCGAGCCGCCACGGGTGACCTACCAGTGGCTGCTGCGCCCGGCCGCCTACCTGGCCGGTCACTTCGGCGAGCTGGCCCGCGAGGCGGTACGCCAGCACGGTGGCCTGCCGTCGGGCACCCCGCAGGGGGTGATCGCCCGGGTCGTCGGCGTGGACGGGCGTCCGGCCTGGGCGATCATGGTGACCACCACTCCACTGTCGGTCCTGACCTTCGAGCAGTTCGGCGAGACGGTGTTCCGGGCCACCCCGCAACCTCACTTCGAGGTCGAGGCGCGGGTGCCCAGCCCGCAGCCCGGCACGGTGCAGCGGCGGCCGGTCGCCGACCGCAGCGCCCTGGTCGCCATGGTGGACGAGGAGTTGAGTGGCGACATCCGGCAGCGGCTGCGGACCGCCTCGCCGCGCGGCGACACCACGAGCGTCGAGGAGTACCAGGCGCAGATCGAGCGGGCCGTCGACGCCGAGGTGACGCGGCGGGTCGACGCGATCCTCGCCTCGGTCGGCGGGGCCACGCCGACCAGCCTGGTGGTGGTCGACATCGGCGGGGTCTCCCTGCTGCTGGTCGGCACCGAGGAGACCGACGCCACGCTGCACTGGACCGGCACGGCCAACCTGCTGCCGATCAGCGTCGAGCAACATCCGGTCGCCCCGCCGGACCCGAACGCGCCGCCCGGCGGAGGTGTCGGCACGGGCACCGGGTCGGGCGCGGGAAGCGGAACCGGCAGCGGAGCGGGTGGCAGCGGGCCCGGCGGCAGCGGAGCGGGCGGCACGGGCACGGGCACCGGCCCGGGTGGCGGGGCTGGCGGTACCGGTGACGGCGGCGGGGGCACCCGTCGGGGTGGGTTCGTCTTCGACCCGAGCAGCCCCAGCGCGCCGCCCGGCACCGAGGGACGCCGGTTCCCCGCCGTCGGCGCGGGGCACTCCACGATGCCCGCCTGCGCGTCGTTCAACGGGGAGCCCGAGCTGGCCGCGCTCGGCCCGGACGGCGACGAGCTGCGTCGGCTCATGGACGACATCGCGTTCCGGCTCCAGATGGGCGAGCCGTGCCGTTACCCCGCCAACTTCTGCCTCCAGGCCGCCGCCGTGCTGCGCGGCCGTGCCGCCGCGATCAGCCTGCTGGTCGGCTCGGCCGAGCGGGAGGCGTTCACCCGTCCCGTCCCCGAGGGCAGCGGACGACTCGGCCCGCTGGACTTCCGGCCCGTCGCCTCGCCCGCCGTGCAGTTCCTGCGCCACCTGGCCGGCGTCGTGCCCCGCCTGGACCACCTCGCCCAGCTCGTCATGCGCCGCTACAGCCAGCCCGAGCACTTCGCGCGGATCCGGGGCGGCTGGATCGACACGTCCGCCTCCTGGAACCTGCACTTCGTGCAGGCGCTCAGCCCGGCCGTCAAGGCCGCGGTGGGAGAGCTGTTCGTCGTCGGCAGCCAGGCCATGCTGGTCCAGCTCCTGCTCAGCTCGCGGACCGGCATCGAGGCGCGGATCGCCAACTTCGACAGGTACGCCCCGATCTTCGAGCGGTTGATCGTCTCCCAGCTCACCGACTACGCCGAATTGCAGGGGCTGCGCGATCGGCTGCGCCGCCACGAGGCCGCCCGGTGGACGCAGGCGCACACCGACCTGGGCGGCGGCACCGTCGCCACGCTGAGCACGCTGAACCCGTCCACCGCCTGGTACGGGGCCGCACGCGCCATCTCCAGCGCCTTCCTCGCCACCGAAGCCGCCCTGACCAGCCCCGGCGCGGCCGGTGAGATCGTCGAACGCGACGGCGTCACCCGCGTCCGCGACTCGCACGCGGTGCTCTGGACCCTCGCCGAGATCGAACAGGCGCTGGTCATCCAGCGCGGCGAGGCCGAGGGCGTCGACCCGCTGGTCAAGCAGATCACCGACCTGCCCGAGGTGCTGGCCCGCTTCGCCGGCAACCGGTCGGCGATCCGCGACGAGCTGTGGCGGGTGTTGCAGGACATGCGCCGCCACAACACCGAGATGCTCGGCCGGTCCCGCACCGACGCGCGCTTCGCCTTCAGGTCCAGCCGGATCAGCGAACACACCCCGTCGGCGACGATCCCCGGCGGACGTTCCGCGTTGCAGGGCATCCACCTCGTCACCCATCAGCAGCTCGGCGAATTCTTCGGCGGCAACCTCTACTACGCCACCGGCGTCGACAGCCTGTTCAGCACCGAGCTGGGCCGGGAGGCGCTGAGCGCGTTCGCCGTCATGATCGGCATCATCGCGCTGTCGCTGCTCTGCCCACCGCTGGGCTTCGTGGTCGGGGTCGCCGTCGCCGCCGTCGACGTGGTGCACGCCCACCAGCGCGAGCGGCTCTACTCCTCGATGCTCGACCCGGAGCTGGTACTCACCCGCACCGAGGTCGAGGTCGAGCTGTTCGCCGCGTACCTCGGGCTGGCGATGTCGCTCATCCCGGAGGTCGGCACCATCGGCGGCGCGGCCGTGCGCGGCGGCCGGGTCGCCCTGCGCTTCGGCGTCCGCGCTGGGTTGCGTGCCGCCCGGGGGTACGTGGTACGCCGGGTCACCCGGCAGATCGTCGAAGCCGCGTCCCGTGACCTGCTCCAGGGCTTCCTCACCGAGATCCTGCTCAACGAGGTCCTCGAACGTGTCGTGCAGAAGTTGATGGAGCCCATCCTCGCGTACGTGGAGCGCGAGGCGATGCTCAGCGGCGCGGTCGGCGGCCCGGAGGGCGCCCGGTTCATCCTCATGGTGCTCGACTCGCAGCCCAGCGCCGCGTCCGGCCCGCGCGTGCCGGTGGTACGGCCGTGACCGGGCCCCGCCGGTTCCGCGCCGGCCGCTTCCTCGACGCCGCCGCCGTACACGCCGCCGCCGACGCGAACCCGAGACTGCGCCGATTCATGCGCACGATCGCCGAGCACAGCGAGGCCGGCGAGGTGCGCTCCCGACGGCTGCTGGAACACCTCATCCGCCGCATCGTCGACGACGTCGGCGACCTGCACCTCGGCAACGCGCTCAACCGGCTGGAACGCATCGCCGTCCTGCGGGACAACATCGCCGCCATCCTCGACCACGTGCTGGAGGGCGGCACCCTGCCCGAGGGGGTCCGGGTGGAGACCCTCGGCGAGTACTTCGACCAGCTCAGCACCGAGATGCGCGAGCTGAGCCGCCCTCGCGAGGGCATCGTCGGCGACGCGCCGCTGCGGTTGGCCGACGACGCTGGCGCGTACGCCGACTCGCTGTTGCGGGATTTCGACGCCGGCGGTGGCGCGGCCGGCCGGCACGTCGAGCCAGCCGCGATCGTCGGTGACGCGTTCCGGGCCATGCCGGCGGACCGGCAGGCGGCGCTGCGGCGTGCCGCCGAGCTGGAACCGGCCGCGTTGTGGCGTGCGGTGGCCGCCGAGAGCGAGAGCGGCAAGCGGGCCGCCGTCGCGGACCTCCAGACCCGCCTCGGTGGGCGGCTCACCCCCGACGAGGTGGCCCGGCTGCGCACCGCCGTCGACGACCTCGGTCGAGCCCGCTCCCGAGGCCTCCAGATGAGCGATGCCCGGCTCGCCGACGCCCTCGCCCGCATCGGCGATCCGGACCTGCGGGCGGTGGTGGCCGGCGGCGACGTGTGGCTCACCCAGCAGCTCGCCGTGCACAACCCGGAGGCCCTGGCCACGCTGTGGCGACGCTTTCGCGACCGCAACGGACGCGCCGACGACGGCCCCGGCTTCCGCGCCTTCCTGCGCCACGACATGGTCACCTACGGCCGGGGCGTCCTCGGCGAGTACAGCGCGGCGTTCTCGTTGAGCAGCATCGAGCTGTTCCTCAAGGGACCGGACGCCAACGTCAAGGTCGCCGGCACCGACCTCGTGGGCATCGGCCACGACGGCTGGGTGTGGCTCGTCGACGACAAGTCGCACCGGGCCGCCAGCGTCAGCGGGGTCAGCGCGCTCACCGACAACCTCGTGGTCAACCTGCGTCGTGACGCCGCCGACTTCCGCGACGCCATCGCTCGCCTCCAGCGCGACGATCCCGGCTTCACGCCGGACCCCCGCATCCTCGACGCGATCTCCCGGATGGAGGACGCCGCCGCCGAGATCGACCGGATCAACCGGCGCGGTTCGGCGTCCACCCGGCCCGCCCGGATCAGCGCCGCCCTGGCGGAGCGCCGGTTGCGACTGCGGGTCACCAGCGCCGCGGGCGAGGTCCGCGAGATCACCCAGGCGCTGCGCGACCTCGGCCTGGCCATCGAACCCACCGGTACGCCGGTGCCGCTGCCACCCACCGGAGGGCGCTGACCATGGCCATCACCAGCAGCTTCATGCGGTACGGCACGGTGCCGTCAGCGATCATCAGCGACGGGGTGCTGCCCATCCCGCTCTGGGCGGTCACCGCGATCTCGCTCGCGCAGACGTACCACCTGCCGCCGATCGGCTCCACCGCGCACAAGGCCATCGTGGCCACCCACGACGACACCATCACGCTCACCGGGGTGCTGGTCGGCGCGGAACGCTACGCCTGGAAGTTCGCCCTCGAGACGATGGCCGAGGCGAGCAAACGCGGCACCGCCCTCGCCGCGTACTCCGGTGGGAAGTTCGGCGGGCTGATCCTGGTCACCTCCATGACCATCCGCACCGACATGCAGGTGCAGTCGCTGACCTTCAACGCCTCGGCCGCTCGCCGCGACGTCCTGGACACCACCATCACCCTCGTCCACGTGCCGCGTCCCAGCCTGCTCGGCAAGCTGCTCGACGTGGCCAGCATCGGAGTCGGCGCGCTCGCCGACGGGTTGGGCAACTGATGCCACCGTTCCCGATCGACCGCTACCTGCTGCCGGAGACACCGATCGAGGTGCCCGACGGGTTCACCGAGGTGCGGCAGAGCCTCACCGCGGGCCTGCCGCACCGCGTCGAGCTGGGCGGCGGCGTACACGGGGTGCTGATCCTGCCCACCGGCCTGGCCCGGCAGTGGCTCGCCACCGACCCGCTCGCCGTGGTCAGCAGCTCCGCCGACGACCGCGCGCCCCGACCCGCGCCGACAGCAACGCCGCGCTCGCCAATGCTGGTCGGCCGTGCGCCACTGCGCCTCGTCGTCCGCCAGGGCACCCGCATCCTCGGCTCGGTGCCGCTGGCCACCGGCCTGCGGCGCGTCTGCCCCGACGCGGGCACACCGGCTCCTCCGGGCGTCACCCCGGTGGCCGTCGAGGTGCTGGTGCTGGCCTGGCTGCTGCACGCCGGGACGGTCCGCGGCTCCGGCGACTACGGCTCCCACCTGACCGTGGCCTGGCGGCGGACCGACCGCGCGGTGGACCAGTTCGGACCGCCGCCCATCAACGAGTTCGTGTGGCGTCGCCGCCCACCCGCGCAGCGCGTCGAATCCGACCTCGGCCCCGGCAGGCTGCGCTACCGCCACCTGCTCGACAAGAAGATGCGGAGGGTGCTGCGGTGACGCTCACGCCGTTCCAGACCGGCCAGGTACGCCAGGGCGCCGTCGGCAACGACGCCGGCTGGACCATCACCTTCCACCGGGAGACACCGACCGGCATCAGCCCGGACGCCGCCCTCACCCTGTCCAGCGCCGACTACTACGCGGCCATCGACGCCGCGCTGCCCGACGGGCTGGGCCCCGGCGCGTACACGGTCACCGTGCAGGGGCTGATCGACGAACACTTCGCCGCGCTGCGCACCGCCGAGGGGCAACCGCCGCTGGTGGCGAAGCTGCACCTGTACTGGCGGGACGCCAACACCTCGGTCGGCGCGTTCTTCACCAACCTGGTCGGCGTCAACGCCGGGCCCACCCCCGCCGAGCTGACCCAGGCGCTGGTCGCCGTGCTGCGCGTGACGAAGGTGCGCCGGGTCACCGGCGAGCGGACGTACGACACCGAGCTGACCCTCGTCGAGCAGGCGTACGCCCGGCTCGGGCAGCGCGTCGCCGAACGCTTCGAGGCGGCGACGTTCACCGCCGCGATCCGCGCCATCGGCGAGCGGACCCGGGTCGACGTGACCGGCTGGGGCGCCAACCCGGACGGCACGATGACCCGTGGGGGGACCGAGGCGGCCGGGGACGAGCGGGTCGCCTTCGGGGCCGGGCTGCTCTACCGTGCCGCTCTGGAACGCATCGGTGGCGCGTTGCAGCAGTCCCTCAACGCGTACGGGCGGGGAATGCTGCTGATCCGCGACGGCACCGTGCACGTCGGGAAGCGGCCGATCCCGTACCCGCAGGGGGAGCCGAAGCCACTCACCCTCGCCACCGGCCTGCTGGCCTGCACCGAGAACGGCACCCAGGACACCGACCCGTACGCGGCCACCGAGACCGGCGGCACGGCCGCACCGCGGCGCAGGGCGTGGACGCTGACCCTCAAGGGCCGCCCCGACCTGAAGCCCGGCGACCTCGTGCGCTTCGACCCGCCCGCCACCGACGAGGCCACCACGCTGGGCAGTGTCGGCGCGGCGCTGCTCGGCTCGTTCGCCGCCCCGTTCGCCCCGTCGACCGGGGAGCTGGGTGCCGGCTCGAAGCTGCTCTACCTCAGCGCGGCCCGGCACACCCTGTCGCGTACCGCCGGTTTCGTCACTGTCGTGCAGGGCGTCGAGGTCACCTCCGGCGCCCAGGCGTGGGACACCTGGAGCGACGCGTCCGGCGTGGGGACCGCCGAGCCGGCCGGTCCGGCGTCGTCGCCCGGGGTGGCCGCCGCCGAGGCGGTGCGCCGCGCTGCCCGCGCGGCCCGGGGCGAGACGCGCGGCCTGGAGATCGGTGAGGTCCGCGTGGTCGCCACCAACGCCAGCGGCGCGGTCGAGCCGCCCGCGCAGACCGAGACGGTGTGGGAGGGACTCATCCGCCCGGACGGCCGGCCCAACGCCGCCCGCCGCCTGCCGGTACGTCGGCAGCAGCCCGCGCCACTGCCCGGGGTCACCTACCTGACGCCGTTCGCCTGGGGCGGCTGCGGGCTGATCCTGCCCCGCTACCCGGGCACCCGGGTGGCGCTGGCCTATCGCAACGGCGCGCCGGACGACCCGGTGGAGGTCGGCGCGCTCTGGCCGACCGGGCACGCCCCGGTGTCCGAACCGGGGGACTGGTGGCTCTCCCTGCCGGTCGGGGTCGCCAGCGGCAGCCGCTCGTCGATCGCGGACACGGTGACGCCCGCCGACCACGACGGCAAGGTGACGCACGACCTCACCGACGGCGACGGCAACCGGGTCATCGAGCTGGGCGAGCTGACCGTGCGGGTGGGTCGGGCCCAGCTCAAGGGTCGAGGTCAGCGCCCCGCCCGCGCCGACGAGGCCGACAGCATCACCATCGAGCACGCCGGCGGGTCCTCGATCGTGATGAAGCAGGACGGCTCGATCACCATCACCGCCACCCAGATCGACCTGGACGCGGGCAACGGCGCCGTGAACATCAGCGGCGGCACCGTGAACATCGCCGCCGACGACGTCGACGTCCAGGTCGGCAACGCGATGAACGTCCACTGAGGAGATCGACATGGCATTCGTGCTCACCACGTCGAGCGACGTGCACTGCCCCAACCAGGGGAAGGTCTCTCCGACCGGGCAGGGCAAGCTGACCGTCGACCACACACCGGTGGTCCGCCTCGACGGCATCAGCGGCAGGTCGGTGGCCGGCTGCACCATCACCACGAGCAACTCCACCAAGCAGTGCAGCACGGTGACCACGGCGACCGGCGCAGCCAGCAAGCTGACGGTCGGCGGGGCCGGGGTCGCCCTGGACTCGCTCAGCGGCGCCACCGACGGCTCCAGCCCCGGACTGGCCGCCAGCGCCGGGCAGAGCAAGCTGAAGGCGGCCTGAGGTGGACCGTACCGAGCGCGAACGGCAGGCCGCCCAGCGCCGCTACCTCGGCTGGGGCCTCGCCTTCGAACCCACCATGCCCGGCGTGGACCTGGCCCGGGACATCGTCTTCGACGACGGTCCGAACGGCCGGACGCTGGCCCTGGTCGAGGGCACCGGCAACGTGGCGCAGAGCCTCGCGGTGGCGCTGACCACGCTGCGCGGCTCGAACGTCTTCGACGCCACGTTCGGCTTCGACGGGCTCAACGCCCTCGCCGAGCAGATCGAGCCGAACCTCATCCGCGAACAGGTCCGCATCGGCATCATCACGCTGCTCGACCGTGACCCGCGTGTCCGCAAGATCGTCGACGTGAACCTCGACGACGGCCGGCTCGGCGCGGGCCGCGCCGACGACGCGTCGGCCGCCGCGCTGCGCGCCTCGCGCACCCTGCAGGTGCAGGTCCAGTTCGAAACCATCACCGACGACCGGCTCTCGGTGCGCCTCGGGGAGCTGCCCAGTGTCTGATCCGACCCTCCCGGCCGAGCTGGCCGACGTGCTCGCCGTCGACGCCGCCGCGCTGCGGGCCACCGGCTCGACGGGCTTCGGCATCGTCGAGACCGGCTTCGTGCCCAAGTCCTTCGCCCGGCTGCTCGCCGAGAAGCTGGCCACCGCCCGACTGCTCTTCGGTGAGGACGTCGACCTGACCAGCGGCGCGGTGCTGCGCAAGGTCCTCGAACTCGCCGCCCTCGAGGATGCCCGGATGTGGGCGGCGCTCGGCGCGGTCTACGACAACTCCTTCGTGGTGTCCGCGACCGCCGACGCGCTGACCCGCCTCGGCGAGGAACTCGGCATCGGACGGCCGTACCTGCAAGCACGGGGGACGGTGAAGCTGAAGCTCAAGGCGGCGCTGCCGACCGGCCACCCGCAACTCACCCTGCCCCGGGGCGCGCGGCTGTCCACCCCCGGCGGGCACCACGTTGCCCTGGACGAGACGGTGGTGCTCTCCGCCGCCGTCGGTGAGCGCGAACCTGTCGTCACCGCCTTCTATCCCGGCCCGGCGCACAACCTCGACCCCACCCAGCCGCAGCAGAAGATCGATCGCTGGAACCGCGCCGACACCCTGTTGGCCGACCTCGACGACGCCGAGCAGGCCGCCGGCAAGGAGCTGGTCGAGATCACCCACACCGTCGCGCTCACCGGAGGCGAGCAGCAGGTCTCCGACGCCCGCTACCGGCAACTGCTGCTGGCCGCGCCCCGCTCCATCTGGACGACCGAGGCGATCGGCCTGGCCGTGGCCACCGTGCCCGGCGTACGCCAGGTGCAGGTGTTCGACGGTCGGGGCGGGCTGGACCTCAACCAGTCCATCTTCGGCAACTTCTCCTTCATCGAGCGGGTGTTCAGCACCGAACGCGACCTCGGCAGCCCGTACTACGTCACGGTGCTCGTCGCCCCCACCGCCGCCGCCATCTGGGACGGCCCCGACGGGCTGCACGCCGCCGTCGAGTCGGTCATCGAGGACCTGCGGCCGGTGGGCATCTTCGCCTCGGTGGACCGAGCCGACGAGGTGGGCATCGGCGTCGAGGCCGACCTGGTGATCCGGGGACTGCCGCTGCCCACCGGCTCGAAGGAGGCGGTGAACGCGTCCACCGCCGCCACCGAGCTGCGCGCCCGGTTGCACGCCCGGCTGCGCCGCTACGTCGACGAGCTGCCGTTCGGCGAGCCGGTCCGCGCCGCCGAGGTGATCTGGACGCTGATGAACGAGCCGGGCGTCGCCGACGTCCGCAACCTGCGACTGGTCCGCTTCCCGGCCGACTCGGCGGTCGTGGTGACCGGCAGCGCGCCCACCGGCGACGGCGTGCAGCGCCTGCCGGTCGGCGACAACGCGGTGCTCGCCGCCAACCAGGTGCCCGTCTACGTCGACCGGGACGATCCCCGGCCGTTCCGGATCGTCTGAGCGGGGGCCGCGATGACCGACATCCGGGTACCCGTGGACGGGGCCGACCCGTCCGTCGAACGCAACCTCGTCGACCAGTTGGAGGGCCCGTACCCGGGGACCGTCCGGCGGGTCGTGGTGCCGCTCGCCACCGCCGGCAGTGCCGCCGTGGACTGGACGAGTCGCCATCCGCTGCTCACCGTCGTGCTGCGCCGTGACCTGGCCGAGGAGACCATCCGGGTGACGGTCACCGTCGACCCGGGAGGCGCGGGGGAGCGGGTGCTGCCTCCGGTGGTCTTCGCGCCCTGGTCCGCCGAGGGCGCGTCGGTGCCCGCGTACGTGCCGGACACCGCCGACGAGCCGCTCGTCGCGCCGTTCACCGTCGCCGTGACGGCCGAGCGGGCCGTCGAGGGCGCCGCCGCCACGGCGGTCACCGGGGCGGCGCTCCCCGCTCTGGTCGAGCTGGCCGTCATCGAGGGCAACCTGGGCCGGCTTCTCTACCTGGTGTCGTACGAGAAGCACCGGTTGCGCCGCGCGGCCCGGGAGGTGCACGCGTACCGGACCCTGGCCCACGCCCGCCGCGACGCCCTGGACCGGATCGGCGCGGACGTCGGGGTGGCCCGCTTCGTGGACGAGCTGGTGCACGAGCCGACCAACGGCGAGGTGTACGCCCGGCGGCTGGCCCCGCCGGCCCGCGAGCCGGACGCCGCGTACGCCCACCGGCTCGGGCTGTACCGGCGGTTCCTGCTGCCCACCCCGGGCGCGGTACGCCACCTGCTCAACGGCCCCGGCGTGGACACCGACCCGAACGCGGGCCTCTTCGCCGACCTGCCCGGCGGCGCGCGCTTCACGCTGCGCGAGGACGACGACCAGTTCGCGGTGGCGGTGCGGCTGGTCGCCGTCGGTGACCCGCAGCACCGCACCAACTTCCTCGCCCAACTGCGCCGCGATCGCCTGGTGCTGCCCGCCAACACCCCACCGAACAACACCGTCCACGCCGGTCGGGCGTTGCCGGCCAGCCGTCTCGCCGAGGTCACGGCGCTGCGGGCGAGCCTGCGTCAGTCGTACACCTTCGGCAGCTCGCACGCCGTGGCCCCGCCGCTGGCGATGGCGCTGGACCGCGCGGGGCGGGTCTGCCGGGCGCTCGGCTCGACGATCGGGTGGCAGGTCAGCAGGGCCCAGGACGACGCCGGTGGCAGCCGCTACGAGTTGGGTCTCGGCGTCGACGTGAGCTGGCCGACCCCGGCGCAGGCCACCGACCTGCGTAACCGGGTGCTCGACACCGGCCGGACGGTGACCGCCGACCGGACCGCCGAGGCGCTCATCGTCGCCGCCCGCGCCGCCGGCGTGCCCACCGTCTCGGCCGACGGCGAGCTGGCCTGGCTGTGGCGGGTCTGCGGGCTGCCGACCACGCACCGCGTCAGCACCACCGTGATGTACCTGTCGCACCTGCCCACCCGGGGGCTCGCGGTGACCGCGCCGCTGACCGCTTCGATGGGCGTCGACGCGCCGGTCGAGGCGCAGTTCCACGCACCGGGCGACCCGGGTGGCAACGCCCTGCTGCTGGCCGGTCTGAGCGCGGCCAGGACAGTGTGGGCGGCCACCGGCGAGCCGGCCTGGAACCCGTTGACCGACGCGGCGGCCCGGGCCCGGTGGGCGGCAGTGCCGACACGACCCGCCGGGCAACCGGTCGACGCGGTGCTCGCCGCCGCCGGCCTGCCCGCCGTGCGGGACCCCGCGCCCGTGGTGGCCGCGCTGAACCGCCTCCCCGACGAGCTGGTGGAGACCGTCGAGCTGCCGGCCGCACTGGCGTCGGCGCTGATCGCGGGGCAACCGGCCGCCGCCGACCGGCTCGCCCGGCTGGTCGGTCTGCTACGCGAGCAGCACCTCGCCGCCGCGCTGCCGCTCGTCGAGACGGGCAACCGGGTGCTGCTGGTGATCAGCGTCATCGGTTTGCCGCAGGCCGGGCTGAACCTGAGCGAACGCCGGGCCACCGGGTTCCGCTGGTACACCGTGGGACTCGGCGGCGGTGCCGCGGACATCAAGGCGGTCGGCGCGCGGACCGCGCTGCGCCCCACCCACGCCGGGCTGGTCGCCGTGGTGGCGCTGTCCTACGTGCGGACCGGCCGGACCGACCCGTACGAGTTCCGGGTCGAGCTGCCCGAGGGGGTGACGTTGACCCTGGGGCAGTACGAGCGGCTGATGAACGCCCTCACCAGGGTCTGCCCGCTCGGCGTGGAGATCAACACGTTCGGCATCCGACGTGATCACGTCGACCTCGACGACGACGGGACGGCCGAGCCACTGCGCCCGGCCGTGGCCCGCACCTTCCGCACCTTCCAGCAGCGCCGGCACCGCGGCGTGTACGACCAGCTCTGAGAGGGACACCACGATGGCGAACGAGATCAACTACGACGGGGTGACTGTCAGCGAGCTGTACGAGGCGTTCACCCGCAACGGCATCCCGGCGTCGGACGCCAGCGTGCTGGTCTCCTCCTGGATCTACGAGAACGTCGGCACCGCGAAGCGGGTGTTCACCTACGCCGAGTCGTTCCCGGCGGTGGAGCCGGGCTGCGCGCCGCCGCCGTTCGCCCGCACGTTCGCGCACACCGACTGGGTGGACGGCGAGGACGTCGTACAGGCCGGTCAGACACCGGGGGAGCAGGGCTTCAACGAGCGTTTCCACCGCATCGAGCACGACCTGGACCACCTCGGCACCGACCTGGCGAAGGCGTTCTCCTGCATGGCGGCGATGCGGGTGAGCCTGCGCCGGTTGCTCGACGAGATCCGCGCCGAGATCAACCGGCTGCACGTGACCGTGCACGAGAACAAGATCGTGCCCGGCCCGTACACCTTCGAGCAGATTCCCAACTACATCGGCGCGTTGGACTTCGGTAAGTACATGGGCACCACGATGTTCATGGACAAGAAGGTCAGTATCTGGCAGACCAAGGCCGGCACGATCGTGCTGCCCGCCGTGGAGACCCTCGGCGTGGACGTGGTCGCCGGCCCGAAGGTCCGGGGTGCCGCCTACCTGGACCGGTACGCCGTCGAGCACCCCGACGTCCGGCAGCGCTTCCCGCGCGAGGTGAAGGTGGTGGAGTTCCTGCGCTCCTTCGGCGAGGAGGAGGTGGCCGACGGCCGGACGATCCGCGACGTGCTCAAGGTGCTGCCGGCGGACAGCAGCTACCCGAGCGTGGACGCGCTGGTCGCCGAGGTCAGCGAGCGGGAGGCGGCGATCGTGCGGACCACCTCGGGCGCCCAGTCGGCGGTCTCCGCCGCCCTCGGCATCGACGCGGCGCTGGAGAACGTCGCCGACGCCGACATCGCCATGCTGACCGGCGTGCCGACCAAGGCCCGGGCGGCGCTGACCCGCGCCGGGATCAGCACGCTGGGCAAGCTCGCCGAGACGTCGACCGAGCGGGTGGTCGGCATCATGAAGGAGGCGGGGCTACGCGCCGACGTCGGCGACGCCGCCGAGTGGACCGGCTACGCCCGGACGCTGAGCAAGCTGCGCTGAACGGCCGGCCGCGACTCCGGCGAACGGTTGATCCGCGCCGTTCGCCGGGTCGGTGTGACGACACTGCGCTGGCGTGCCGACCGTCCACACCCGAGCGTGGGACTCCCACGGGGCGATCGGGCACGAAGGGCGCACGGATGGCAGTTCACGAGGTGACGCAGGACCTCCGCTCCGGGGTACAGGAGACCGGGGCGGCGCGACCGACCCGGTACACGCTGCGGCTGCTCGGCGGCTTCGCGCTCGAACGCGACGGCCGGTCCGTGGTGGTGCCGCAGGGCGCCCGCCGGCTGCTCGCCTACCTCGGCGTACGCCAGCGGTGTGCCCGCTCCGAGGCCGCCGGTACGCTCTGGCCCGCCTCGCACGAGGATCGGGCGCGAGCCAACCTGCGCACCATGCTGTGGCGGCTGCACCGGGTGACGCCGGAGCCCCTCGTCGAGGAGGACGACCGGCTGGCCCTGGCCGCCGGTGTGACGAGTGACGTGGCCGCCCTCGGTACGGCGGCGGCGGTCCTGTTGAGCGGCGGCTCACTCGTGGGCACCGTGCCGACGTTGGCGACCGGCGAGCTGCTGCCCGGCTGGTACGACGACTGGGTCCTGACGGAGCGGGAACGGCTGCGCCAGACCCGGCTCTACGCGCTGGAAGCCCTCGCCGAGCGGCTCACCACGCAGGGCCGCTACGGCGAGGCGGTACAGGTGGCGTTGACCGCCGTGCACCTGGAGCCGCTGCGGGAGAGCGCCACCCGCGCGCTGATCTCGGTGCACCTGGCCGAGCGCAACATCAACGAGGCGGTACGGCGTTTCGAGCTGTTCCGCGCCGACCTGGGTCGCGAGTTGGGCGTCGCCCCGACACCCTGGCTGGAGCAGCTCGTCCGCGCCA
The DNA here is from genome assembly GCF_040608555.1 of Micromonospora sp. NPDC005172. Lineage (NCBI taxonomy): Bacteria > Bacillati > Actinomycetota > Actinomycetes > Micromonosporales > Micromonosporaceae > Micromonospora > Micromonospora sp. NPDC005172. The sequence continues at coordinate 29,751 of NZ_JBEXIL010000013.1, read as the reverse complement.
GCCTGACCGGCGCGACCGCCCTGGCTCCATGACCGACAGCGACACCTCGCACGAGGTGCGCTGCCCCGGCCACACTCCCGCACCCGCACCCGCACCCGCACCCGCACCCGCACCCCCGAGGGGTCCTGCCCACCTGTTTGCCGTCCTTTGCTCTGCTTCAGCGGACGAAACAGTAACGGCCGTTGACTGTTGCCTCCGCTGAAGCAGAGCAAAGGACCCGGACGGAGGGGTGGGCGGCGCGCAGTGGGGTGGCGCCGGGGTGGGGTGGATGGCGTGGAGTGGGGTGGGTAGCGCGGGGGTTGGGGGGGCTGCCAGGGGCACCTGGCGGGCTGGTCGGTCGAGCGTCAGTTGGGGACCGGCTGGTCCAGGATGGCGCTGAAGCGCTCCTCGGCGAGGTCGAGCTGGCTGAAGATGTGCCCCTTGACCTCCTGCGACAACGGCGTGTCCGGCCGGGCGATCAGGTCCCGGAAGAGGGGCACCAGCGGCCGGTACTTCTTGGCCGACGAGACGACCTTCGGCCCGACCGTGTGGATGACCCCGACGCCGTTGTCGGTGAAGTCCGACACCTTGATCACCCGTGCCCAGGGCTCGCGGTCCAGGCTGACCGCGAGGTGCTCGCGGTACTGCTCGTTGCGGTCCCGCTCGGGGTCGTACACCGGGTTGGTGACGGCGGCGACGAGCGTCGCGACACGCGTCCCGAACCGCGCGGCGAGCGCGGCCAGCGCGGCCCCCGTCGGGTCGGTGCCAGCATCGCCGTCGGCCAGCTCGACCGGGTGGTCCTCGACCGCGTCGTGCAGCAGGCCGGCGACGATCACGTCCACGTCGCGCACCTGGTAGTGGTGCATCAGCCGGATCGCCACCCGCAGCAGGTGGTTGAGGTACGGCTCACGAACGCGCCGGTCGTCCCGGTGCAGCTCGGCTGCCAGGTCGAGCGCGGCGGTCAACCGTTCGCGGGCGGCGTCGTCGAACTGTTGGACCTCCAGCCGGAAGCGCTCCAGCAGGCCCGGTTCGCCGTGGATCTCGGTGATCGCGTGCATCGGCATGCTGCCCAGGTGCGGCGGGAAGTCCATGCGTCACTTATAGCCGATCTTCACCACATCGATGGGCCCTTACGTCGCCGACCCGACCGCGACCCCGCCGCGGGTCGAGCCGTCAGATCGGCAGCCGGTCGGCTCCGGCCAGCGGGTTCACCACGAGGGGGACCAGTGGCGCCGGCAGGACGGGATCACGACGCAGGGTGGGCGTCCAGCCGGCGTCGGCGGCGAGGTCGGGTTCGTGTGCCGCGTTGTACGCGGCCAGCAGGTCCACAGGTCGGGCCGGGCCGGTGCCCTGTCGCACCCAGGAGCCCCGCTCGGTCAGCCCGGTGCCACCCCAGTCGTAGAGCAGGTCGGCCGGGTCGACCGTCGGGTCCAGGGTGAAGAAGTTGCTCTCCGCGTGGATCGCCGACTGGACCCCGACGCCGAGGGCGTACTGGAAGCCGTCCCCGCCGAGCCGGTAGTGGTTGTTGTAGACGTCGACCTGGCCGAAGCGCACCCGGGGAAGCCGTTGCAGGACGCCGTCGAAGAGGTTGTGGTGCAGGGTGACCTTCAGCCGACCGACGTCCGGGCCGACGGTGTTGGACGAGCCGATCAGCATCAGCTTGTCCCGCCTGACGAAGCGGTTCCAGGAGGCGGTGACCAGGCTGGCGGTGTGCGTGACGTCCACCGACCCGTCGTGCACCTGGTAGGGCCGCCCGAAGTAGCTCGGCTGGGCGCTGTCCGGGTTGTCGCCGTCGGTGAACGTGTTGTGGTCGATCCACACGTGCTCGCTGCGGCGTACCGAGATCTGGTCGTACTGGCTGTTCCAGTTGCCCGCGTCGCCGTCCGTGGGTGACCAGGCGGGGAAGCAGTCCCGGGCGTCGACGAAGGTCAGGTTGCGGACGATGACGTTCGCCGCCCGGTCGATCATGAGGGTGAGGCCGGTCAGTCGCGCGCCGCGCAGCCCGATGATCGTGGTGTTCGGCCCGACGTTGATCTGGGTCTGGCGGGTCTGGTTCGCCACCGACCGCACCCGGGCCTCCTCCAGCGGCCCGGCCGGCGCGACCCGCCCCCAGACCGCCGGGTCGTACGCGGCCAGATAGGCGTCCAGACGGTACGCCGGGTCGGCCAGGTCGGCGCAGCTCAGCGGCGTGCCCTCGGGCCCGGTGAAGCCGTCGACAGCGCCGTCCACGTAGATCAGTTTCGGGGTGTCGTCGGTGGCGTTGCTGGCGTTGTCGCCGCCGAGGGCGTCGACCAGTTCCGTCCGATCGTGGACCACCCGCGTCCGCTCGGGTGCCGCTGCCGAACCGCCGGCGGTCCCGGTGCCCTCGGCCGCCCAGCCATCACGCTCGGGCAGGGCCTGTCGACCGAGGTGACGGGCCGACCAGGAGAGCCGGTCGGCGGCGGAAGTGTCGGGGCGGGGAGCGGCGGCGGCCGGTGTGGCACCGACCAGGACGGCGATCACCGTCGCCCCGATGAGGGGTGCGCGCATTGGTTTTCCGTTCGCTGGTGGTGGTTCGGCATTCACCAGGAACGGTAGGTTCGCGGTTTTGCATAGGTCAATATAAATTGCTTGCAGGAATGTTGCAGTGGTGCCTGCGGCTAACGTGCGGCCTCGTCCCGCGCGGGTCGCACGTGCCGGAAGGCGACCAGCAGGGCGGTGACGACGCCAGCCACCAACAGGATTCGCACCGTGGTGAACAGCGCCGCGTCGCCCGTGGAGTGGGGCGGGAAGATGTCCTTGACGAGCCAGCCGACCCCCAGCCCCAGCCCCAGGCAGGCGTGCATCGCGGCCCGCAGGCGGGGGAGCGGCTGCGGGCGGCCGAGGATCCGGGGTGCCACGGTGCCACCGCGGCTCCTGGCGAGCAGCACGGCGGCGACGACCAGGTTGGCCACGCCGACCGCGACGGCCAGGGCCAGGGCCAGGTCAACTGTTCCCATGTGGACGCACGTTATCGCACGGATGCTCGCTCTGAAGGCCGCCTCTCCTGACGTCGGGTGCCTGCCCCGAGTGTCGGAGGAGTGGCGGGCACCGACCCGTCGCCTCCTTTGCTCTGCTTCAACCCACGCAACACCTGCGGGGCGAAAGTGTTGCCTCGGTTGAAGCAGAGCAAAGGACGACCCGAGCACCCTCGCCACCGCAGGGCGCCACCGCTACGCCAGGTGCGCGCGGTACGCCGGCACGGCCCACGGCACGCCCTGCTCGCTGGGCAGCGCGCCCTGCTCGGCCGCCCGACGCAGGACCTCGACCACGCCACGGATCCGCACCACCCGCTCGTCACCGTCGCCCACCACGTCGACCAGATCCCCGTCGAGCAGGCGGGGCTCGGGCGCGGCCCGCAACGCGTCCAGCAGCGCGGTGAACGGCGCGGTACGGGCCAGCGGCGCGATCAGCGGCACCGCGGCAGGGTCGACGCGGTGGGCGAGCAGGTTCTCCAGCAGGCCCCGTCGACCGGGGACGCGGCGGGTCACCGCGTCGCCGGGCAGGCGCAACCGGTCCGTGGGGTATTCCAGCACCGCCTGTCCTCTCGTGCCGGTCACCACCACCTCGCCCGCCACGAACTCCTCGGACGCCAGGGTGACCGCCGCCAGCACCGGTGGGCCGGCGCGCAACCGCACCCGCAGCACCGCCGTGTCCTCCACCTCGATCGGCCGTACCCGGTAACGCTCCACCTCGATCGCGACCGGCCACGGTGGCGCCCCGCCCAGCGCCTCGGCGACCGCAAGGCACTGCATCACCGCGTGCGCGAGCGGGTTCGCCAGCGCGCCGTCCAGCACCGGCTGGCCGTCCACGCTGCGGCGACCGGCCCACGGGGAGCGGGCGTAGTAGGCGTCCGGCCGTTGCCACGCCGCGACGGTGGAGATGCCGGTGACCGCGCCGAGACGGCCGGCGGCCAGCGCGTCGGTAAGCGCGGTCAGCGCCGCCGAACCGAGCGCCTGGAAACCGACCTGGGCCACCCGGCCGGTCGCCGCCAGCGCGTCGGCCAGCGCGTCGTGCTCGGCCAGCGACAGCACCGGCGGCTTCTCCAGCAGCAGGTCCGCGCCGGCCTCCAGGGCGTCGCGGGCGATCGGCAGGTGCGTGTGCGGCGGGGTGCAGATCACCACCACCTCCGGTCGGGCGGCGGCGAGCATCGCCCGGTGGTCGGTGAACACCCCGACCCCGGGCGGCACGGGCGCCTCCCGCTCGTCGCGCACCTGTTGCACGTCGACCAGGGCGACCAGCCGCAGCCGGCCGCCGGCGTGCAGTGGCGCGATCACCCGCCGGTGCCAGTGACCGTGCCCGTTCGCCCCGATCACCGCCACCGTCGGCGGCGGCACCGACCCGTTCACGAGACGCCGGCCAACGCCGCCGGGGAATCGGCCAGCGTCGCCCAGGCGCCGGCCAGCGTCGACCGGTTCACCGGGCGCCGGCCAGGGTCGCCTCGACGCCGTGTCGTCCGAGCGCGGTGAGCCAGGCGGTCACCTGGGCGCGTACCTCGTCGTCGTCGGCGACTTCGGCCGGGATGACCTCGCGCAGCGCGAAGACGGCGTCCACCGCGCCGGCCGGGCTCTGCGCGCCGGCGTCCAGGGCGGCCCGGATCGGCCCCGCGAGAGGGTCCTGCAACGGCAGCGGTCGGCCGTCGTCGGCGTACCCCAGCGCGAAGCGCAACCAGGACGCCACGACCAGCGCGCCCCAGCGCGCGGACCGCCCGGACGCGCGCAGGTCGGCGATGGTCTGCAGGACGCGTTGCGGCAACTTCTGCGAGCCGTCGGTGGCGACCTGGAGGGTGCGGTGCCGGATCGCCGGGTTGCCGAACCGGGCCAGGACCTGCTCGCCGTAGTCGACGACCCGCACCCCGTCCGGCGGCCGGAAGCTGGCCGCCACGTCCTCGGCGATCAGCCGGCGCAGCACGTCGGTCAGGTGCGGGATCTCCAGGGCCTCGGCGATGGTCTCCCGGCCGGCCAGGGCGCCGAGGTACGCCACGGCCGAGTGCACGCCGTTGAGGGCGCGCAGCTTCAACCGCTCCCACGGGCCGGCGTCGTCGGTCAGCACCGCCCCGGCGTGCTCCCAGCCGGGCCGTCCGCCCGGGAAGTCGTCCTCGATCACCCACTGGGCGTAGGGCTCGGCGGCCACCGCGGCCAGGTCGGTCACACCGAGCGCCCGGCGGGCCGCGTCGAACGTCTCCGGGGTGCTGGCCGGCACGATCCGGTCCACCATGGTGCCCGGACAGGTCACGTTCGCGGCCACCCAGTCGACCAACCCGGTCGGCGTTCCGGCGGCCCGCTCGATCCCCTGGTCGACCAGACCGCGCAGTCGCCGGCCGTTGGCCGGCAGGTTGTCGCAGCTGACGAGGGCGACCGGCCCGGCGTCGGCGGCGGCGCGGGCGGCCAGTCCGCGCAGCAGCAGGCCCGGCACGGTCGTCGGGGCCCGATGGCCCGCGAGGTCCGCGGCGAGGGCGGCGTCCGGGGACAGCCGGCCGGTCACCGGATCGAGTTGGTACGCCTTCTCGGTCACGGTGAGCGTCACGACGCGGACGGCGGGATCGGCGAGCAACGCCACCACGGCGTCCGGGTCGCTCGGCGCGTGCCGTACGCCGCTGAGCGCGCCCACGACCCGGGTGGTGGCACCGGCCGCGGAGAGGGTGCTCACGCTGAACAGGTTGTCCTGGGCGGTGAGCGCCTCGACCAGGGCGGTGCTGCGCGGGGCGACGGCCACGATGCCCCAGTCGCCGCCGGCCGCGCCGACCGCCGCCTCGGTGTAGACCGCCTGGTGGGCGCGGTGGAACGCGCCCAACCCCAGGTGTACGACGCCTGTCGGCACGGTGCCCGGCCGGACGAGGGGTCGGGACTCGACGGGCAGGTGGCGCAGCACCCCCAGGCCGAGACGGGACGCGCCGACGGTCACCGCCATGCCGGACCGTCCGGGAAGCGGAACTCGGCGATCGACGACGGTTTCATGGCGGCGCTGTAACCGGGCCGATCGGGCAGCAGGTAGCGGCCACCGCGGGTGCGCACCGGGTCGACGAAGTGCTCGTGCAGGTGGTCGACGTACTCGATCATCCGACCGTCGAGGCTGACGCCCACCCGCAGGTAGTCGAAGATCGCCAGGTGTTGGACGTACTCGCAGAGGCCGACGCCGCCCGCGTGCGGGCAGACCGGCACGCCGAACTTCGCGGCCAGCAGCAGCTCGGCCAGGACCTCGTCGACGCCGCCGACCCGGCACGCGTCGACCTGCATCACGCCGATCGCCTCGGCCTGCAACAACTGCTTGAAGATCACCCGATTGGCGGCGACCTCCCCGGTGGCCACCCGACACCGGCCGCCGGTCAGCTCGGCGACGGCGCGGTTGATCCGGGCGTGACCGAGGATGTCGTCGGCGTGGGTCGGCTCCTCGATCCAGTACGGGTCCACCTCGGCGAGCGCGGTCATCGCGGTGATCGCCTCGTCGACGTCCCAGACCTGGTTGGCGTCCATCATCAACAGCGCGTCCGGGCCGATCTCGGAGCGGATGATCCGGGCCCGGCGCAGGTCGTCCGCGAGCGGCCCGCCGACCTTCATCTTCATCGCCCGCCAGCCGTCGTCGTACGCCTGCCGGGTCAGCGCCCGCACCTTCTCGTCGGGGTAGCCGAGCCACCCGACCGAGGTGGTGTACGAAGGGAAACCACTCTGCTTGAGTTCCGCGAGCCGGCCATCCCCTCCGACTAATCCCTTGTCGAGGATCGTCGCCGCCTCGTCGGGTGTGAGCGCGTCACTGATGTGCCGGAAGTCCACGCTGGCGACGAGGTCGTCGGTGGGCAGCTCGGCCAGGAACCGCCACATCGGCTTGCCGGCCAGCCTGGCCCGCAGGTCCCACACGGCGTTGACGAGCGCCCCGGTCGCCATGTGGATGACGCCCTTCTCCGGGCCCAGCCAGCGCAACTGCACGTCGGCGCTGAGCGTGCGCCAGAACGCCACCGGCTCGGCGGCGATCTCCTCGACCGTACGACCCTCGACGTGGTGGGCCAGCGCCCGCACCGCCGCGCAGGTGATCTCGTTGCCCCGCCCGTTGGTGAAGGTGAACCCGGTGCCGACCGGCCCGGCGTCGGTGCCCAGCTCGACGTACGTCGCCGAGTAGTCGCCCCGGTTGATCGCGTCGGACCCGTCGCCCCGGGCGGCGGTCGGGAACCGTACGTCGTGCACGTCGACGGACGTGATGGTGACGGTCACTGGTCGGCCCCTTCGAAGTGGAAGACCCGCTTGGGCAGCCGGTACGCCAGGTCGACGATCGTCTCGGCGGCCTCGTCCATCGCCAGCCGGTCCTCGGCGACCAGCCGGGCCAGGAAACCGGCGTCGACACGGCGGGCCACGTCGTGGCGTACCGGGATCGAGCAGAACGCCCGGGTGTCGTCGACGAACCCGGTGGTGTTGTAGAAGCCGGCGCTCTCGGTGACCGTCTCCCGGAACCGCCGCAGCGCCTCGGGGGAGTCCAGGAACCACCAGGGCGCCCCGAGCAGCAACGCGGCGTACCCGCCCGCCAGGGGCGCCAGCTCGCGGGTGAAGGTGTCCTCGTCGAGGGTGTAGAGCACCACCGTCAGCCGGGGGTCGTTGCCGTAGCGGGCCAGCAGCGGGGCCAGCGCGTGCACGTACTCGGTTGCCTGCGGTACGTCACCGCCGACGTCGCGGCCGTGCCGCTCGTACAGCCAGCGGTTGTGGTTGCGCACCGCGCCGGGGTGCAGTTGCAGCACCAGACCGTCGTCGAGGGACATGCGGGCGAACTCCATGAGCATGTGCGCCCGGAACGCCTCCGCGTCGGCGGCGTCCGCCTCGCCGCGCAGCCCCCGGTCGTAGAGTCGCGCGGCCTGCGCCGGGCTCAGGTCCAGGGTGCGTGCGGTGGGATGCCCGTGGTCCGACGAGGTCGCGCCGGCCGCGATGAACGCGGCCCGGCGGGCCCGCAGGGCGGCCAGATAACCGGTGTACGTGCCGGTGTCCTCGCCGGCCAGCTCACCGAGGCGGGCCACGTTGCCCGACCAGCCCTCGAACTCCATGTCCACCACGTCGTCGGGGCGGAACGTGGTGACCACCCGACCGCCCGGCCCGCCCCACCCGTCGGCGGCGAGCTTGGCGTGCTGCGCGAGGTCGTCCAGGGGCGACTCGGTGGTGGCGAGGACCTCGATGCCGAAGCGTTCGAACAGCGCCCGGGGCCGGAAGGCCGGCTCGGCGAGCCTCGCTGCGATCTCGTCGTAGACGGCGTCGGCGGTGGCCGGGCCCAGCGGGGTGTGCACCCCGAAGACGGTGCGGAGGGTCTGCTCCAGCCACAGCCGCGACGGGGTTCCCCGGAACAGGTGCCAGTGCGCCGCGAAGCGCCGCCAGATCACCCGCCCGTCGGCCTCGACCGGACGGCCGTCACGGGTGGGCACCCCCAGGTCGGCCGGGGGTACGCCCTGGCTGAGCAGCATCCTCGTCAGGTAGTGGTCGGGCACGATGAGCAGCCGCGCCGGGTCGGGGAAGGGTCGGTCCTCGGCGAGCAGGGCCGGGTCGACGTGCCCGTGCGGCGAGATGATCGGCTGCCGCGCCGCGAGGGCGTACAGCTCCCGGGCCAGCGCGCGCTGGCCCGGCTCGGCCGGCAGGAGCAGGTCGGTGTGGTCGGACGTCGGCACGGGACTCCTCGTCTCCTGGTCAGTGGGGGGTGAGCAGGTCGGCGACGCGGACGGGTCGCCCGGTCTCGAAGGACCGGTTGGCGGCCAGTCCGGTGAGCAGGGCCAACGCCCCGTCGTCGGCCGTGGCGGCGCGGCCCAGTGGATCGGGCTGGCCGCCGAGGAGCACCGCGGTCATCCGGGCGTCCGCGCCGCCGTGTCCCTGGCGGGTACGACCCTCGACGGGGATCCGCCGGGGCGGTTCCCAGAAGGGACGTACGGTCAGTGTCGCGCCGCCTCCCTCGGCGGGCGCCTCGACGCCGTGCAGGGCCGCGCCCTTGACCGCGCCGGCGGTGCCCCGGTCGACGTAGTCGTTCTCGGTCACCTCCAGCTCCAGCCGTCCCCGGCTGCCGTTCACCATCACCCGGTAGCCCTCCCAGGGGGCGTACGCGGTGAGGTGGTAGCTCATCGTCGCGCCGGTGGAGTAGCGGGCCAGCACCGCCATGTCGTCCTCGATGCTCACGCCGGGGGCGAAGACGTTGCGGTCGCGCTGGTAGCCGTCCTCGGCCTCGGCGTCGAGGTACAGCTCGCGCAGCCGGGGGTGGGCGTCCAGCCGCAGCGCGAACGGGTCGTCGACAGCGGCGGGGGAGCCGTACGCCCGCTCGTAGTCGCGGGCGTAGCCGTGCCGGCGACCGTCCTCGCCGTAGAAGAAGAGCCGGCCGGCCGCGTACACCTCGACCGGGGTGGCCCCCAACCACCAGTTGACCAGGTCGAAGTGGTGGCTGGCCTTGTGCACCATCAACCCGCCGGAGGTGGCCTTGTCGCGGTGCCAACGCCGGAAGTAGTCGGCGCCGTGGCGCACGTCGAGCAGCCACTCGAAGTGCACCGAGCCGATCTCGCCGACCGCGCCGTCGGCGAGCAGGCGGCGGACCTGCTCGTGCAGCGGGTTGTAGCGGTAGTTGAACGCCACCGTCACCCGGCCGCCGGTCTCGGTCACCGCGTCCAGGATGCGCCGGCAGCGGGCCGCGTCGACGGTCATCGGCTTCTCGGTGACGACGTCCCGGCCGGCACGCAGCGCCGCCACCACGTACTCGTCGTGGGTGACGTCCACGCTGGTCACCAGGACGACGTCGACACGTTGCCGGTCCAACATGGCCGCGAAGTCACCGGCTCGGTAGGTGGGCACCGGCGGGTGCCCCAGCTCGCCCAGCCAGCGGTTGTGCGCGTCCATCCGGGCCTGGTTGACGTCGGCGAAGGCGACCAGCTCGGTGGTGTCGGCGTGATCGAGCACCAGGGCCCGGACGAACATCTCCGCCCGCGCTCCGGTGCCCACGACGGCGTACCGGACTCGCCCGCCGGATCTCGGTGACATGCGATCGCCTTCCGGGTGATCCCTGCAAAGGTTTGCAGTGAAGTAACCACGATCGATCTCATGACGTCAACGACGACGGCGCAATCGGTGGCAAATATGGGCTTTTGTGGGGTTGAAGGTCACCAATGGAAGCGCCGACGCAACAGAGCTGCAAACATTCACCGTTGACAGTGGAGCAACCGTTTGCATTAATTGGCGGCACCCGCGTGACCGCCGCCGTATTCGGACGAAGGGGCCGCCGTGCCAGTCACCATCCGTGACGTCGCCCGCGCCTCCGGGGTGCACATCTCCACCGTGTCCCGCACCTTCTCGGCACCGCACCTGGTCAACCCCGAGACCCGGGTCCGGGTGCTGGCCTGCGCGGAGGACCTGGGCTACCGACCGAACCGTGCCGCCCGCGCCCTCATCACCGGGCGTACGCACAACATCGGCCTGATCATCGCCGACATCGCGAACCCGTTCTTCCCGCCGCTGATCAAGGCGGCGGAGAGCCAGGCACGCCACCGCGACTACCACGTCTTCGTGGCCGACACCAACGAGGACCCGACCGCCGAGGAGGAGCTGGTCCACGCCCTCGCGAAGCAGGTCGACGGGGTGCTGCTGTGCAGCCCCCGGATGAGCAACAGCCTGATCGAACAGCTCAGCCGCGAGGTGCCGCTGGTCGTGGTGAACCGTCAGGTGACCGGCCTGCCGTGCGTGCTGATGGACGTCGGACAGGGAGCCCGGTCGGCCGTCGAGCACCTCATCGGTCTCGGTCACCGCCACATCGCCCTGCTCGGCGGCCCGCGCAGCTCGTGGACCAACCGGGAAATGCGCCGCGCCGCCGCCACCGCGGCCCGGGCGGGTGGCGGCGAGCTGACCGTGCTCGGCCCCAACGCGCCCACCGAGACCGGCGGCTCCGCCGTGGCCGAGCAGGTACGACGAAGCGGCGTGACGGCCGTGCTCGCCTACAACGACCTGATGGCGATCGGCCTGATCGAAGGGCTGGACGCGCTCGGGGTCCGGGTGCCGCAGGAGGTGAGTGTCGTCGGGGTCGACGACATCGCCCTGAGCCGGCTCACCCGACCCAAACTGACGACGGTGGCCACACCCACCGGGGCCGCCGGCCGGACGGCCGTCGACATGCTGCTGCAACAGGACATCGAGTCACCGCGCGGCGCGCGAGGGCCCGGTGCCGGCACGGCGGTCGGCGTCCGTCGTACCACCGCACAGGTAATGCTCCAGACCGACCTGGTCATCCGCGACTCGACCGGTCCGGGCCCGCACGCCCGACCGGCACGTCCCCTGGCCGCGCCCCAAGGCCCGGACCCGCACTGCCCTGCGGGCCCGGGCGTCCCGACCGCGGCCACCGGTGATGCCGTCGCCTCCTAAAGCCGAGGAGTGAGCGCACATGCACCCCGCAACGTCCCCCACCACTGGCACGCCCGTCGGGCGTCATCACGGTACCCCGCTGCCCCGGCGGCGGCTGCTGCGCGGCCTGCTCGCCGCGACGGTCGCCGCGCCACTGCTGTTCGGCGCCGCCGCCTGCGGCGACGACGACGGCGCCGCCGACCCGAACGCCCCGGTCAAGCTCTCGATCTTCTGGTGGGGCGGCGACGCCCGGGCCAAGCTGACCGAGGACGCCCTCGCCCTCTACACCACGAAGCATCCCAACGTGACCTTCGAGAAGACCTGGCAGGCCAACCAGGGCTACTTCGACAAGCTCGCCACGCTCACCGCCGGTGGCAACCCGCCGGACCTGTTCCAGATCGACGACAACTACCTCGCCGAGTACGCGGCCCGCAACACCACGCTCGACCTCACCTCGTACCAGGAGTCCGGCAAGCTGGACACCTCCAAGTTCCCCAAGAGCCTCTGGCAGTACGGCGTCGTCGACGGCAAGCTCGCCGGCCTGGCCGCCGGGGAGAACACCCAGGGGCTCGTCTACAACAAGACGCTGCTGACCACGCACAACCTGCCCGAGCCGACCACCGGGATGAGCTGGGAGCAGCACATCGCCTGGGCCGAGGAGGTGTCCCGCAAGACCGGCGTGCCCGGCACGCAGGACCCGAGCGCCGACTACAAGGCGTTCTGGGTCTGGCTGCGCCAGCAGGGCAAGGACCTCTACAAAGGCAAGGAGCTGGGCTTCACCGCCGAGGACGTGACCGCGTGGTTCGACCTGTGGAAGGGCGCCCGGGACCGCAAGGCCACCCCGACCGCCGACGTCATCCACGAGGGCAACTCCAGCGACGTCACCAAGCAGTTGGTGGTCACCGGCAAGTCCGCGACGTCCTGGGTCTGGGCCAACCAGATGCCGGACCTGAAGAAGAACACCAAGAACGAGTTGGGTGTCGTCGCGTACCCCGGTGATCCCAGCGCGCAGTGGGCCCGGGCCTCGATGTACTGGTCGGTCTTCAAGGGCAGCAAGAAGAAGGACGTCGCGGTCGACGTGATCAACTTCCTGAACAACGACCAGGAAGTCGTCAAGCTGCTCGGCACGGACCGTGGGCTGCCGTCCAACCTGGACCTGCGCCGGGTGGTCAGCGACGACACCACCGACCCCGCGATGAAGCAGTCGATCGCCGTCGAGGCGGAGCTGACGCAGAAGTTCGGCGCGTCGCCGCAGGTGCCGATCAAGGGACACAGCACCGTCAAGTCCGAGCTGGTCAAGGCCGCCGAGAGCGCCCAGTACGGCCGGGCCACACCCGCGCAGGCCGCCGCCCAGTTCGTCGAGGCGTGCAAGGCCGCCATCGCCTGACCCGCCCCCACCGGGCGAGGAGAGGAGCTGCTCGTGGCGTTGACCACGGCGCCCGTCAAGGCCCGACGCGGCCCCGACCGGGCCCACGCCGCGCGGCGTGGGCCCGGCACCAGCGGGCACAGCGAAGGTCTGGCGGGGTACGTCTTCCTGTCGCCGTGGCTCATCGGCCTGATGGGTGTCACGGCCGTTCCCATGCTGCTGTCGCTCTACCTGAGCTTCACCAACTACGACATCCTCACCCCGTTCTCCGAGGCCCAGTGGGTGGGGCTGGCCAACTACGAGCGGATGTTCACCGCCGACCCGTCGTACTGGCACGCGGTGCGGGTCACCCTGACCTTCGCGCTGGTCGCCGTACCCCTGAAGCTGGCCGCGGCGCTCGGGGTGGCGCTGCTGCTCAACCGCGCGTGGCGCGGCGTCGGGCTGTTCCGGGGCCTGTTCTACCTGCCGTCGCTGCTCGGCGGCAGCGTCGCGCTGGCCATCGTGTGGGTCAACATGTTCAACCGCGACGGGGCGTTCAACTCGCTGCTGAGCCTCGTCGGCATCGAGGGCAGGCCGTGGGTGAACGACCCGGACTGGGCCCTCGAGACGCTGATGGTGCTGGCCATCTGGCAGTTCGGCGCGCCAATGGTGATCTTCCTGGCCGGGCTCAAGCAGGTGCCCACCGAGCTGTACGAGGCCGCCTCGGTGGACGGGGCCGGCCGGTTCCGCCAGTTCCGCAACGTCACGCTGCCGATGCTCTCACCGGTGATCTTCTTCAACCTGGTGCTGGAGACGATCAACGGTTTCCAGGGCTTCACCGCCGCGTTCGTGCTCAGCAACGGCACCGGCGGCCCGGTCGACTCCACCCTGATGTACACGCTGAACCTCTACATCACCGGCTTCACCGACCTGGAGATGGGCTACGCGTCGGCGATGGCCTGGGTGTTCCTGCTCGCCATCGCGGTGCTCACGGCGATCTTCTTCAGTACCGGACGGTTCTGGGTGCACTACTCCGACGGGGAGGACCGGTGATGCGCGGCGGCCGTCCGATCCTGCGACTGCTGATCCTGGTGGCGATCGTGGTCGTGGTGCTCTACCCGCTGATCTGGATGGTCGGCACCTCGGTCAAGTCCCAGGAGGAGATCGTCAACAACATCGGGTTGCTCCCCGAGCGGTTCACCCCCGGCAACTACTCCGCCGGGTGGTCCAACTTCGACGTCAGCTTCGGCCGGTTCTTCCTCAACAGCGCGCTGGTCAGCCTGCTCACCGTCGTCGGCAACGGGCTCTCCTGCCTGCTGGCCGCGTACGCCTTCGCCCGGCTGAGGTTCCGGCTGCGCGGGATGTGGTTCGCCGTCATGATCGGCACGCTGCTGCTGCCCCAGCACGTGCTGATCGTGCCGCAGTACATCCTGTTCCGGACCCTCGGCCTGGTCGGCGGCGAGTGGCCCTACCTGCCGCTGCTCATCCCGCAGTTCCTGGCCACCGAGGCGTTCTTCGTCTTCCTCATGGTGCAGTTCATGCGGGGCATTCCCCGCGAGTTGGACGAGGCGGCCCGGATCGACGGCGCCGGCCCGTACGGCATCTTCCGGCACATCATCCTGCCGCTGAGCCGTCCCGCCCTGGTCACCACCGCGATCTTCTCGTTCATCTGGACCTGGAACGACTTCTTCCGCCAGCTGGTCTTCCTGTCCCAGCTGAAGGACTACACGGTGCCGGTGGCGCTGACCCTCTTCATCGACTCGACGAGTCAGAGCGCGGTCGGGCCGATGTTCGCCATGTCGGTGCTGTCGCTGCTGCCGGTCTTCCTGTTCTTCGTCGCGTTCCAACGGATGCTCGTCGAGGGGATCAACACCGGTGGCATCAAGGGCTGAGCCGATCGACGTCGAGGGGCGGCGGGACTGGCGGGACGTCGCCCGTGACGCCGCCGACCTCGCGCTGCTCGGCATCCTGCTGACCCTCGCGGCGGCACCGCTGCTCACCGCCGCGGCGGCGGCCGGTACGGCCAGCGCGGCGGTGCACGACTGGACACGTACCGGCAGTTGGCCGTCGGCGCGAGCCACCGCGCGCCGGTTCGCCCGGTCGGTGCTGCCCGGTGTGCCGGTCAGCCTGCTGGCGTTCACCGCGCTCGGGCTGCTCGCGGCCGACCTGGTGGCGCTGGCCGCCGGGCGGGTGCCCGGTGGCCCGCCGGCGCTGGCGGTGACCGGGCTGGTCGCGGCCGGTCTGGCCGGGTACGCCGGACTGGTCGTCGTCGAGGCGGGACGCAACGGGGGTGGGCGGTGGCGGGTCGCGGCCCGGTCCTCCGCCCGCGCCTGCCTCGACGCGCCCGCCCACTGGCTGGCCCTGACCGGCGTGACGGCTGTGGCCGGGCTGCTCGCCGTCCTGGTCACGCCGGTGGCCGTGCCGATCCTCGCCGGATACACAGTGGCGGCCCTGCACGCCGTCGCCGCCCGCCGGCCGGCCCCCGCTGGCGTCGGCAGCCGCGAGCCGGCCGCCGTCCGCCCGGAGCTGCCGTGAGCGCCGATCACGCTGCCGACCCTGCCCCGGCCGGTGCGGAGCCGGCGCGGCTGCTCGTCGGTGGGACCGAGGTGGCCCGGTACGTGGTCGACCCCGTGCTGGACGCGCGGCACGGTCCCCGGCCGTACCTGCACCCGGTACGCACCCTCGGCGGCACTGTCGTCACGGACGCGCTCCCCGCCGACCACGTCTGGCACCTCGGGGCGTCCCTCGCCGTGCAGGACGTCGACGGCACCAACCTCTGGGGTGGACGCACCTACGTCCGCGACGTCGGCTACACCTGGCGCGACGACCACGGGCGGATCGTCCACACCGGCTGGACGCGGCGGTCGGCCGACCTGCTGACCCACCGGCTCCAGTGGCGCGACCCGCGAGGTGGGGTGCTGCTCACCGAGCGGCGTCAGCTCGCCGCGTCGGCCGTGACACCGGGCACCTGGCGGCTCGACCTGGACTCCACGCTCACCGCACCGCCCGGCCGGGCGGTACACCTGGGCAGCCCGGCCACCAACGGCCGCCCCGGCGGGGCCGGCTACGGCGGGTTCTTCTGGCGAGCGGTCGCCGCCGGGGGCGAGGCGACGGTGTTCACCGCCGAGGCGGCGGGGGAGGAGGCGGTCAACGGCAGCGCGGCCCCGTGGCTGGCGCTGACCGGCACCGGGCCGGGCGGTGGGGCGTACACCCTGGTCTTCACGGGCCTCGGGCCCGGCGACCGGTGGTTCGTGCGGACCGCGATGTATCCGGGCGTCTGCGTGGCCTTCGCCTTCGACCGTCCGGCGGTGCTGCCGGCCGGTACCACCCGCAAGGGCCACTACCAGATATGGATCTGCGACAGCACCCTGCCTCCCGACCAGTGCGCGACCCTCGCCGACGACCGTCGATCATGAAGTTGTTGTCACGACACGCCGGGCGCGGTGACGATAACTTCATGATCGACCGGGTAGGGCGGCGGGTACGGCGGCGGCGGTGACCCGGATGGCCTTGACTATCGCCGGGATCGAGCCGATCAGCAGCACCAGGCCCCAGATGATCGCGACGATCGCGAAGACCAGCGCCGCCACGTCGTCGACGATGCTCACCAGGATCACCGGCACCAGATTGTGCAGGAACTCCAGCACGACGGTGCACAACAGGGTGGTGATGATCATCAGGACGAGGCCCTTGTTCTGTAGGAACCGGGGCTGGGCCAGCACCAGCAGCCCCGCCCACACGAGCTTGAGCAGCAGTGCCAGCCCGAGCAGCACCGCCGCGTCGCCGACCGGGAAGAAACCCCACAGCGCGAGGTACGCCAGCGTGCCGAACGGCACGGCCAGGAACAACGACACCATGATCATCAGCTCCACGAACGCGATGATCAGCAGGACCAGCGAGCCCAGGATGAGCAGGATCGAGAAGATCAGCGTGGCGACACCCTGGATTCGGCCCTGCACCCGTTCGGGCACCACCAGGCTCAGGCAGAACAGGCCGGTGGTCCACACCGCCACCGCGTCGATCAGCGCCAGATAGCTGGTGCCCCGCCCGGACGGTTCGCTGACCCCGCTGGCGTCCACCTCCACGCCGAGGTCCGCCGCGCCGACCAGCAGCGCCCCGGTGGCGTCGCCGCCCCCGGTGAGCAGCGACGAGCCGACCTCGACGAGGAGCACCAGCGTGATCGCCACGAACGCCAGCACCAGGAAGGGTTTGCGCAGGTCACCCATGGCGAGGCTCCTCGCGGTCGTGACGTGCGACCGGCACGTCACCCGGGGCGGCCGGTCGACCCGTCAGTCCGCGGCGACGGTGACCGTGCATCCGACACCTCCCGGGCAGCCCAGCAGCACGGTGGTCGCGCTGTCGACGGCGATCCGGGCGACCGCCTCGCCGCCGTCGTCCGGCTCGACCTCCGAGCGCACGGTGAGATCGGCGTCGCCGGGCGCCGGCGCGGTCACCACGAACGAGCGACCGCTGCGCAGCACCAGCGTCCGGAGTTCGCCCGGATCGGCGACATCCACCGCGCAGCCACCGACGAAGGTGAGCACGTCGCCGGTACGGTCACAGTCGGCCCGTACGCTCGCCGGGTCGATGGTGGTGCTCGCGCCGGACAGGCGACCCAACCGCTCCACGATGCCGGGCCGATCGCTCGCGCGGCCCTGGTCAGCGCCGCCGAGGCCGACGGCGAGCGCGAAGAACGCCACCAGCAGCACCGCCAGGGTCACCAGGACGACCTTCTGCCGACCGCTCATCGCTGCGCGACCGTCCCGGTCACCTCGGTGAAGCGGATCTGGTCCACGCCGGCGAAGTACCTGTCGAAGCCCTGCGTCTTACCGACGGCGACGAGGGTGAGCGTGTGCCGGCCGGGCCCCAGCCGTACGGTGCCCACGTCGGTGAAGTCCTGGAGGATCACCGTCGGGGTGAAGCCGAAGAAGGTGCTGCCGAGCTGCACGCCGTCGACCTGCCAGATCGTGTTGGCGTAGTCGAACGACGTGGTGCGCGCGGTGGAGAACCGCCAGAGCGCGTCGCCGGGCAACTCGACGGTGACGCTCACCCGGTCACCGGGCGCCAGACCGGAGAAGAACAGCTGCTCGTCGCCCGACCAGGTCACGTCGCAGCAGTTCACCTGCGCCCCGACCGCCGCCGCCGTCTTCGCCGGGGACTCCACCCGCGCGCCGTCGACAAGGCTCTCCGCCTCCACCGTCACGACCCGTGGCGCGCCGGGCGTCGGTGTGCCGTCGGGGCGGGTCAGCAGGTAGCCGACCACTCCGGCGACCACGAGCACCAGCGCCGCCGCCGCCGCGATCCACGGCCACGGCGTCCGCTTCGGCGCGGCGACCGCCTTGACCTCGTACGTCACCCGGCCGCTGGAGCGGGAACTCTCCTCCGGCGCGGTGTTGGCCGAGTACGCGAACCCGGTCATGTCGTAGCGGCGGGGCGCGGTGCCGGCCGGCACGGCGAGGCGGACCAGGAACGAGACCGAACCCTGCCCGGGCACCGTCCGCTGCGGCTCGGTGACGGTGAACCAGGCCCGCTGGCTGCCGTCGCCGGGCGCCACGTCGAAGACGACGGTGTCCGGCGCGAGGCCCGGGTTGGAGACGGTGAAGGTCAGTTCGCCGTGGTTGGCGGCGTCCAGGGTGAACTGTGACGCGGCGGCGACGACGGCCCATTCGGTGGTCATGACGGCTCCTTAGGCGGACGGTGCCGCGGTCGGCTGATCCGGTGGCGGCGGGGCGGCGAGGACGATCTCGGCGGTGACCGCCGCGGGTTTCTCCGCCTCGACGATGCGGCTGATCACGGCGAGGTGGTCGGCGGCGACCGCCGGCACCCGCACCACGATGTGAAAGGGCCTCTCGTCGGGCTCGTCGATGGCGAAGCCGCTCACCCCGGTGGCCACCTCGAGGGCCCGGCGCATGCCGTACGGGGTGCCGCGCCAGCGGGCCAGCAGCGCGCCGTGGGCCACCAGGTCACGCAGCTGCCCGACCGGCAGGGGCAGCGGCGCGTCCGGTCGGTGCGACGCCGCCACGTGGTCCATCGCCACCCAGCGGGTCAGGCGTACGACCATGTCGTCGGGCGCCCGGTACGGGTCGAACAGGGCGTCCACCTCGGCGAGGATCGCCTCGTCCGGAGCGTGCAGCCCCTCCATCACGTCCAGCAGCGCCCAGAGCACGCTGCCCGGCACGCACGCCCGCTGGTACGCGGCGGGCAGCAGCCGCTCAATCGCCGAGCGTCGCATCCTGGCGCACCACCTCGATGTCGTGCTCGCCGGAGCAGAGCAGCCACGTGTCCGGGACGGTCACCACGTCGGCGGTGGCCTGGTTGGCGCTGGCGGTCCAGGTGACCGCGTCGGTGCTGCGGTACACGCCGCGCTCACCGCCGGCCAGCACCAGCCGGTCCGCCGCCGCGCCACCCGCGCCAGCGGGACCACCCGCGCCGGCTGTCGTCGGGCCGCTCACCGCGACCGCGTCCACCGGCACGAACCGGGTCCGGTCGCGCAGCGGCAGCCCGCAGTTGACCGACACCGGTTGCCACTGCGGCTGGGCGGCCAGGGTGTCCAGCCGCAGCACGCCACCGCTCTGGGTGGCGGCCACCACCTGCTGCCCGGCGAACGCGAGATCGCGGCACGTGCCGCCGAGCCAGCCGGCCTGCACCGACTGCCACTTGACGTCGGACTCGAACAGCCGGGTGCGGTGACAGCCCTGGCCGGGCTTCTTCGGGTCCGGCTCGCCCGCGCCGCTCCACAGCAGCGTGGCCGGGCCGTCGTACTGCACCGCGAGGACGCGGTTGTCCACGTTGGAGAGACCGACGTGCGCGAAGCTGCCGGGCCGTCCGCCGGCCGTCGACAGGTACACCCCGAAGCTCGCCTGCGCCGCGACGGCCACCCCCGGCGCGCCGCGCTCGGAGACGAACGCGCGGACGGCGTAGAAGCCCCGGTCGGCGTCGGACGGGTCGACGAGGATCTGCAACGGCACCGCGCCGGGCAGCAGTGACACCTCGTAGAGCCCCGTGTCGGTCGCCACCAGCAGCGCCCCCGCGCCGTCGCGGTCCAGCCACGCCACGTCGGAGATGCGCGAGTCCAGGTCGGTCAGCAGCGACCACGTCTCGCCGAGGTCGGTGCTCAGGCGCACCCGGGAGCCGCCCGAGGCGCGCACCGTCACCACGGCCACCGAGCCGGGACGCGCGACGATGCCGGGCCGGACCGGGGCGGGAGCGGGCGCCACCCGCAGGACCGTCTCGTCGTCGTCGAACCGGCCGGCCGGCTCCCAGCCCGAGCCCGCGTTGCTGGAACGGAACAGCACCGGGCCACGCCCGGCGTACCAGGTGCGCGGTTGGTACGCGTCGACCGCGAGGGCGCGGACGTTGGCGTCGGGTGCCTCGTCGACCACGAACCGCACCGACTCGACGTACCGGACGCCCGGCTCGGCGTGCTCCAACAGCCGGTACACGTTGGACGCCCGCAACGGCTCACCGAACGGCCACCCGGTCGGGTTCACGGCGGTGGGCAGCGGACTGAGCGTCTGGTGCAGCCGGTCGTGGATGCGCCGCCGGACCGCGTCCACGTCCTCCTCCCGGCGCACCACCACGCGCGCCCGCACCGAGACCGCCTTGAACCGGGCCCAACTGGCCCGCGAGCGGATGCCGACCATCCGGCGCTGCTCCAGGTCCGCCTCGACGCGGTGCCGGGCCTCGGGCACCTCGTGCTCGCGCAGCACCGCCACCGGCAGGCGGCCGCCCGGGCGGGCCTCCGGTGGCACGTACGGCACCAGCACCACCTCGACCTCACCGGGGCGGGCGAAGCTGTAGACGGCCGAGCGGGTGAACGCGCGGGCCCGCGCCACCGCGCCGGTGCTGGTGGCGAGGACCTCGAAGTCGCGGGCGGTGACCGCGCGCTGCTGGGCGAAGAACTCGTACGGGCCGCGTAGGAGCACCGACTCCAGCGCCTCCATCTCCCGGCCGCCCGCTGCGGGCGTGGGGTTGTCGACGCGTACCCCGGGTAGTGGATCGCGCAGGTTGGTCAGCGTGCCGGCGGCGACGTTGCCGGCTGGACCGCCGCCGGCCCGGTACCAGAGGCGGACCTGCCGCCCGGCCGGCGGCACGGCCGCCACCGGGGTCGGCCCGGCGCTCTGGCCGGCGGACGGTCGCAGGTCCAGCGCCGGCGCGAAGGTGACGGTTCCCGAGCAGCGGTCGACCAGGTACGCCCTGGCCTGCGGGCCGAGCCCCGCGAAGCTGTCCACCCGCTGCCAGATCTCGAACGTGCGGCCCTCGTGCTCGCGGGCCGCCGCCCCCAACTCCACCGAGCCGGTCGGCACCTCCACCCCGAGCAGCAGGTCCAGCGACTCGCCGGTGTGCGCGAGGGGGGCGCGGGCCGCGCGTAGCACCTGGCCCGGCTGCCCGGTGCCGACACCCAGCAGCTCGGCGTCGACGGGCTCGCAGTGGTGCAGGCGGACGGTCACCGACGACTCCCCGGCCGGCAGCATCGCCGGTTCGGTCGTGACGAACACGACGGGCCGCGGGTCCGCGCCGCGTGCCGCCGCGACCCGCAGGCCGGCCGGTATCCGCACCGCACCACGGTCGGTGCCGGCCCGGGTGAACACGACGTCCGCCCAGGCCGCGGTGGGCGCGTGCCGCGCCACGCCGAGCAGGTTCAGGAACTGCACGTACGCCTTCTCCGGCAACTGGTTCAGCCGGTAGATCATCACCTCGGTCAGGTGCGCGAACGCCTCCACCAGCGCCATGCCCGGGTCGTGCGCCGACAGGTCGGTCCAGGCGGGGCAGGACTGGCGGATTCGCTCGCGGGCCTCGGTGACGAGGTCGAGGAATCCCCGGTCGTCCAGATGCGGCACGGGCAGCGTCATGACGATTCTCCCGGTTCGTCGTCGGCGGGGAGCAGGTCCACGGAGAACACCAACTGACCGGGCGTCAGGCTGGCCCGCACCCGGTAGTCCAGGCGGATCACCAGCCGCCACTCCTCGTCCGGGTCCGGCCCCGCGTCGGTGTCGATGACCTCGACGCGGGGCTCCCAGCGGGCGATGGCCTGTCGGACGTAGTGGATCGCCAGCCCGGCCGTGGTGTCGTCGTTGGGCGCGAAGATCAGCCGGTGCAGCCGGGAGCCGTACCCGGGTCGCATCAGCCGCTCGCCCGGCGTGGTGGACAACAACAGGAACAGCGCCTGTCGTACGCTCTCGTCGCCCTCGGTCATGGCCAGGCCGCCGGCAGCGGTGAGCGCCAACCCGCCGCTACGGCCGGCGTCGAAACCGGCGCCGACGAACCGGAACGCCCTCACCGGTCCGCCCCCAGGAAGCGCTGCCGGGGATCGCGGACGGTGTGGTGGACCGCGCCCGGCGGCGTGCCGTCGGTGAACCCCTCCAGGTGCGAGAGCACCACCCGGTGCCCGTCGACGCGCAGCCAGTCGCTGTAGCCCACGCGGACGGACAGCGTCTTGCCGCACGGTTTGATGGTCGGGCCGTAGTTCGGGCAGGCGACGATCTTGCGTCCCTCCGGGTCGTCGTCGACAAGCACCGGTACGGCGGTGACGGTCACCCACCGCTGCGAGGGCTGGTTCTCGACCCGGCCGTCGTGGTCGCAGGTGATCACCGAGTCGCGGTGGATCCACCGCATCAGCCGCCTCCTTCGTGGTGGGCCTGGGCGAGCGAACGGGCCTGCTGCGCCGCGGTGGTCGGGTCCTCGGTCGCCTCGGCGTGCAGGAAGTCCACGCTGCGGGCGCGGACCACCATGGCCCGACCCGGCGCGGAGATGACCAGGTCGGTCGCCGCGTGCAGGGTGGCCAGGTCGGGCGTGAGTTCCAGCCAGCTGCCGCCCTCGGTGCCGAGCCGCAGGCTGCGCTGGACGTCGTCCACGACGATCGACTGGCCGCCGGCCGTGCGGAGCGTCCAGCGCCTCGCCCGACCGTCGTCGATGCCCGCGTCGTACGGCTCGACGGCCCCGAACAGCGAACCCAGCACGATGCCCGAGGCCGGCTCGCCGCCGGGCAGGACCACCAGCACGGTGTCGTCCGGATCGGGGAGCGCCACCAGTCCCTTGCCGCGCCCCGCGCCGGGACACAGCACGCCGAGCCAGCCGGCGTCCAGGTCCCCGTACGCGGGCAGGGTCAGCCGTACCCGGCCCAGTCCGTCCGGATCGGCCACGTCGGTCACGGTGCCGAGGGTCACCACCGCGCCGCCGGCCGCCGTGGGCACAGCGGCCGGTGGCCCGGCCTCCGGTGGCACGGTCGAGAACCGGGTCAGGTGCCCGTCGCCGTCCACCGTGTGCACCACCTCGGTCAGCACGTACGCCCCGGCGAGGGGGCCGGGCACACCCGTCAGGTCGATCCGCCGGCCCGGTCGTAGCGCCGGATCACCCTCGGCCACCCCCTCGGCGGTGGCCAGCGCGGCAGCACGCAGGTCCAGTCGCGCCTGGGCCAGCGCGGCCAACTCGTCGTCGCTGCGTCCCGGCTGGTCGACGGCGGTGCGTACCCCGTCGGCCCCCACGTCGGCCGGGTCCGGACGGTCACCGGCCGGTCGACCGCAGCGCGCCTCGTCGGCCCGCTGGCTGATCGGCTCGGCCCGCTGCGGATGCCACCCCAGAGCGGCGCTCGGGCCACTGGCCTGGTCCGCGTTCGTGGACAGCGACAGCGTGTGCACGTCCGCGCCGAGGGTCAGCGTGACCGGCTCGCCGTAGCCGGCGAGGGTGACCAGTCGTACGCCGTCGCCGTCGGCGGCCAGGTGCAGCCCGGCCCGCCCGGCGACCTCGCACAGCAGCTCCAGATCGCTGTGCCGGTGCTGCACCAGCCGTTCCAGCCGTGGTCCGTCGTCCTCGGCCGTCACGGTCAGCCCCACCTCGCCGCACAGGTCCCGGGCCAGCTCCACCGCCGTCACCGACGTGAACACCCGCAGGTCCTGCCGCTTGCGCAGCCGGTGCAACGCGTCGTACGCCCGCAGCCGCAGCACGACCGCGCCGTCGGCGGCGTACTGGACCTCCACACAGGTCACCTCGCCGACGAACAGCGCGTCGGGATGGTCGGCGAGCCGCACGTCGAGGGTCGTGCCGGGGCGCACGGCGGGGTCGAGAGCGGCGGTGCCGGCGGCGGTGGCGAGCACCAGTTCGGCCTGGGTGGGCTGGTCGAGCCGGGCGGCCACCCGCAGCGAGCGGATTCGCTGGCGGGCCGCGGCACCCAACTCGACGCCGTCCAGCAGGACGGTCAGCGCGCGGGGCGCGACGCTGGTCACGGCGTGCTCCCCGCGCCCGGGCCGGTGCTGCTCGGCGCGGCGGGCGTCGTGCCCGTCGACGCCGTCCAGCTCGCCGCCGCGGTGACGAGCGAGGCGCCCACGGACGACGCCGCACCGGCCACCGCCCGCGCCATCGCGCCGAGCGTCGACTCCGGCCCGGGGACGCCCGAGCCGGCGGCGGGAACCGCGAGGGTCGTACCGGCCGGCACCGCCAGAGGGTCGGTGATCCTGTTGTGCTCGGCCAGCAGTCGCCACCGCAGCGGAGACCCGAGCGCGTCGTTGGCCAACAGGTCGAAGCGCACGCCGGACTGGCCCGGCTCGGCGGCGCCGTCGCCGGCGGCGACCACGGCGCTGCCCGGTGCGGCGGCCGGCGTGTTCGCCGCGGCCAGCTCCTCGGCGAAACCGGCCTGCGCCTGGTCGGCCGTCTCGGCCGCCCGCACCAACTTCAGCCGCAGCCAGGAGCGCCGTGGCGAGCCCGTACCGGTGAACGCGTCGAACCGCTCCGCCACCGCGACGATCACGCCCGGCACGTTCCAGGTCTTGCCCCAGACCAGTCGGATCAACGGTGGACGGAGCCAGCCGTGCTCGGCGGTGGAGTTCTCCGCCAGCATCCACAGCGGCCGGGTGAGCACCCGTACGTCGGCCGGACGGACCTGCGCCTGGACGAAGTCGACGTCGAAGAGCAGATCCAGCACCAGCTCCGTACGGCCGCCGCCGGTGAAGACCAGCGGGTCGTCGGCCAGTCCGGCGCCGGTGAGCTGCGCGCCGTCCGCACCCCGATGGCGTACGCCGGCGAGCCGGGTCGCCTGCACGGTCTCCGGGTTGAGCAGGCAGTCCACCCGTTCCCCGGTGGAGTCGATGAGGAAGGCCACGCGCTCCATCAGCCACCCGCCTGTTCGCGGTCCAGCCGACGCTCGTGCCCCGTGTCGAGCACCCGGCCGGGTACTGTCCACAGCGGTCGGTCATCCGGCAGAGCCGGCCACGGGTCCGCCCCCGGGGCGACGGCGGACGACGGGAACGCCGCGCTCACCGGCCACCGCTCGCTGTTCTCGACCTCGACCGGGTACGTCCGGTTCCCCGATCGAGGTTCCCGCCGCCGCACCTCTGCGCCCCGTGGGGTGCCGTCGTACGGGTGTCGAGGGGCCTGCTGCGGTCCGCTCCTCGCGGGCTCCCGGTCTCGGCCGGCCCGATGCCGGCTGGCGTGGCGCTCGGGCAGCAGGCTGCCGTGCTGCGGGGAGCGCCCGCCGGCGGGTTGCTCGGGGAGCCCGCCCGGCCGACCCGGTTCGTCCGGCAGGCCGGGCCAGTACGCCTCGACGTCGCGTCCGTGCGGCCGTGCCGACGTCACGGACCCATCAGGAGAAGCGCCGGAATCGTGCAGGATCTCGCGCGGACCGGGCGTGGGGCGTCGGTGTGCCGCAGTCCGTTCATCCCGGCCCGGGGCGACGGGGGCGGACATCGTCCCTCCGACGCCGAGCGCTCCGAAGGCCCGCGACACGCTGCCAGCCCCGAACGGTCCGCTCCCGCTCGTCGAGCCGTCACGCCCGCCGCCGTCCGTGCCGCCGCCGGCGGCTGCTCCGCTCGCCGAACCAGCGCCGCCGACGTGGGCCGCGCCGCTCGCCGACCCCGCGCCGCCGGAGCCGTCGGCTCTGCTCGCCGACCCGGCACCACCGGAGCGGGGAGCTTCGGTCGCCGGCCCCGCGCCGCCGGAGCGGGCCACTCTGCTCGTCGACCCCGCGCTGTCCGGGGTCGCCGGCCGGATGAGCGGGGGCCACCGGTCGGACCTGCTTCCCGGGTTACCGGTGCCACCGGCCCCGGGACCGTGCCGGGCATGATCACGAGCACGGCCGGGCGGCCGGGCGGCCGGGCGCGGGTCGCCCGTGCCGGGTGGGTCGTCGGACCGGCCGGTCGTGGCGGCAGCCCGCCCGTCGGTCCGGTCGGTGATCGGCCGCGACGTTCCTGCGGCCGGGTCGCCGGAGCGGTCCCGCCGCAGGGGAGCCGGTGCCGGTGGGGCCTGGTCGTGCGTCGGCGCCGCGGTGTCGAGGTCCACGTCCAGCTCGCGGAGCAGGCCGGGGGCGTGCGCGGCGACCAGGTCCAGCCAGTGTCGCGGTGGCTCCCCGAAGCGACGCGGCACGTCCGCCGGCGGTGCCGAGGGGAGGCCGGTGAACTCGACGCGTCCGGCGAGGCGCTGCACCGCGCCGGCCGCCGAGCGCAGGCGACCGGCCAGCCAGCTACGCGGGCGTCGGCGCGGCGGCACCGCCGGCCTCCAGTTCGAGGCCCTCGTAGCGCAGCGTCAGCGAGGCGATGGCGATCTCGTGGCCGACCGTGTTGAGGTGTGCGCCGCGCCACCGGGTCGGCCACGCGTCGATCAGGTTCCAGCGCAGCACCTCGGCGGTGCCCACCGAGTCGAGCAGCACCACCGACACGTTGCGGCGGTTCAGGGTGCCCTTGGCGGTGGCGTTCACCCAGTCCCACAGCTCACGGGACGCGGTGAGGCCGAAGTGCAGTGTCACCGGCTCGTACTCGGCCTGGCCGGGAACCATCCGGGTCGGTCCCGGGCCGTGCTCCCGGTACGGCTGCCCGGGGATGTTCACCTCCAGGCCGCTCATCTCGGTGAAATGGCCGTTGGTGACGCCGTTGATGAGCAACCGGAAGTTGTACGCCCGGTACGGGTCGACCGGCGCGCCGGGCTGCGGGGTGGTGGGGGTGGCCATGTCAGCCTCCGATCGTCTCGGTCTCGGTGCCGCCGGCCCACTGGCTGAGCTTGAACACCACGAATTCGGCGGGCTTGACGACGGCGATGCCGATGTGGGCGATCACCATGCCGGCGTCGCGGACGTCCGGCGGGTTGGTCTCCTCGTCGCACTTGACGAAGAACGCCTCCTCGGGGCTGCGCCCGAGCAGCGCGCCGTCGCGCCACACCCGGGTCAGGAACGCCCCGATGTCGCGCCGGATCGAGCGCCAGAGGGTGAAGTCGTTCGGCTCGAAGACCATCCAGCGGGTGCCGTTGGCGATGGCCTGCTCGATGGCGATGCTCAGCCGTCGTACGTTGAGGTAGCGCCATTCGCTGGCCTC
Organism: Micromonospora sp. NPDC005172; assembly: GCF_040608555.1. Lineage (NCBI taxonomy): Bacteria > Bacillati > Actinomycetota > Actinomycetes > Micromonosporales > Micromonosporaceae > Micromonospora > Micromonospora sp. NPDC005172. The sequence goes on along the minus strand of NZ_JBEXIL010000013.1, from coordinate 2,782 downwards.
GGCGGCGAGCGTACGGGCGCCCCAGACCCGGATGCCCTCGCCGGCGAAGTAGCGGATCACGTTGACGCCCTTGGGGTTGAGCACGTCGTGTTCGGGTCGGGTGACCCGGTAGCCCAGGTCGACGGCTCCGCGTACGGGTTCGTTGGCCGGCGCCTTGTGCACGCCGCGCAGCGCGTCGGTGCGGGCCCAGATGCCGGCCAGGTGCCCGCTCGGCGGTGTCAGTTCCAGCTCGCCGGAGATCGGGTCACGGACCTGCAGGTACGGGTAGTAGAACGCCGCGTACTCGGACTGCCGGGGCCGGTACGCCGGCGGTCCCTCCCCGCCGCCCGGACCGGCGGCGGGCCCCGCACCCTCGGCGGGTTTCGGCGGCTTGCCGGAGGACGGGGTGGCGACGCGGGTCAACGCGGAGATGTCGTCGATGTCGGGGGCGGGGTCGCAGATCGCGACCATGGTGCGGGTGCGCTCGGCCATGCTGATCAGCGCCTCGTGGGACACCACGTCGGAAAAGCCGGGCGCGGCGATGATGGAGATCTCGTCGATGGCCTCCAGCAGTTGCAGGCCGCCGCGTTGCTTGCCGGTGCCGGTGATCGCGCCGCCCTCGCCGACGTTGACCACCCAGCAGCGGGCGCCGCCGTTGTCCAGGAAACCGAAGACGGCCCGTGCGAGCGGGGTGCTCTCCACCTCGTCCCCCTCGGCGAACAGCCGCAGGAACTCGGACCAGTTGTTGACCGGCACGGCCTTGCCCAGGTGAGCGCCGCGGTTCGGGGCGAGGCCGACGAACGCGGCGATGCTGGTGCTCACCGGTCCGATCGGTCGTGCGCCGCTGGGGACCTCCTCGACGTAGATGCCGGGGGAGAAGTAGCTGGGCATCGATCCTCCTGTGCGGGTGGGCGTCAGTGGGGCGGTGGCGCGCAGACGATGACGATGTCGTCGTCGTCCGCGTCGACGTCAGCGGTGAGCACGAGTCCGCGCCCGCTCAGCCGCAGCCGTACCGGATGGGGATGTTCGGGGTCGTGCGGGACCCCGGCGATCAGGAACCGGCCGTCGGGCCCGGTGCGGGTCGCGGACGCGGTGCCGGGCACCTCGACGCGCATCGCGGCGAGGGGCTGGTCCTGCGGACCGACGACCCGGCCGGCGAGCGCGCGCACCGCGACCTGACGCAGCCGCAGCGGTTGCAGGACCGGGGGCGCGGCCGGCGTCGGGTGGTCCACCTGAGCCGGTACGTCGAGCAGCAGCGCCGGGCGGGGCGCGACGCCCAACGCGTTCCACAGCTCCGCCGCGCCGGCTTCCAGCACCACGTCACAGGTGCCGTCGCGGGTCGCGGCGGTGAGCACCCGGTCCAGGGCGGTGAACGCGGCCGGGCCGGCCACGCAGAGCAGGTAGCGGACCGTGAACCGGTACGGCTCGCGGACCGCGCCGCTGGACCGGGTCTGCCGGGCCGGGCGCAGTTCGAGGGGCCACAGGGTCAGCCCGTCGGCGTCGTCACCGGCGTGGGGCGGGCCGATCGGGACGGGTTCCCCCGCCGCGCTGGTCAGCCAGTCGACAAGCGCGGCGGTGGCCGCCTCGATCGGTCCGCGCCCGTCGGCGGTCATCGCGGCGGCGTCCCCTGGATGCGGTACGCGATGGCCTCGTTCCACACGTGCGGGTAGACGCCGATCTCGAAGTAGCGGGTGAACCGGTTGATCGGCGCGTTGGTGTGGTCGTGGTAGAGCAGCCAGATCGGCGCGATGGTGAACAGCACGTAGTTCGCCAGCACCAGCGGGATGTAGAGCGGCCCGAGCAGGCGCGCCTGGAAGATGTGCACGTCCTCGTGGCGTTGGATGCTCGGGCTGGAGCCGGCGCAGACGGTGCCGATGGTGGTGGCGTAGCGCGGGGACACGCCCTCGATCAGGCTGACCCGGCCACTGGCAGACGAGGTGGGCCGGTCGAGTGAGTGCCCGAAGACGAGGTGCGCGACCAGGTAGATGGCTCCGACCACGGTGTTGAGCAGGCTCCACGTGTGGTCGACGACGAAGAGGAAGATGCCGCGGGCGTCCGGGGCGTACACCCCTGCGGAGGTGACCGCCCAGCCGAACGCCGCCCCGACCAGCAGGCCCACGACGGCGCCGATGAGCAGGCCGATCGGGCCGCCGGCCAGGAGGCCGAGGACGCCGCCGGCGGCCATCTGGATCACCGCGCTGAGAATGCCGAAGATCATGACGTCACCCCCTCAGACCCAGGAGCGGAAGACGCGGGGCTCACGGCCGCTGGCGACCTGCGTGGGCGTCGCCTGCCGGTTGCCGGGTGGGAACTGGTTGACGCCGAGCGCGGCCGAGAAGATCACCAGCGCGTTGAAGAACGCGATGATCCACTTTTCGCCGCCGGCGTCGTCGGCGAACGCCGCCGACACGTAGGACAGCAGCAGCGCGATCGCGATGGCGATCCACTTGCGGAGCTTGTCGCCGCTCGGGCCGATCAGCCCGCCGATGACGTTGGTGGCCAGCAGGGTGGCGGCGCTCGCGCCGGCGAGGCTGCCCAGGGCTGCCCAGGTGAAGAGATCGTTCACGGCGATCCCCCCTTTTCTGCGATGGTGCGACCGGGGATGTGGTGGTGGTGAGGCCGGTGCTCCGCTTGAGGAGCACCGACGCCGGTCGCCGTCGTCGCGGGGCGGCCGGAGCCGGGACGTGGCCGGCGGGGCCGGCCACCGGATGGATCAGCCGGGCCCGGGCGCGCCGGCGGGCGTACTCCTGCTGCTCGTCCTCACCGCTGTGGTCGTACTCCTGCTGCGTCGGCGTCGCTCGGC
>NZ_JBEXIL010000012.1:0-168483 GCF_040608555.1 Micromonospora sp. NPDC005172 | reverse complement strand
ATCATGAAGTTATTGCCCCGACACGCCGATCAGCAGGGCAATAACTTCATGATCGACGGGGACAGACCCCCGGGACCACGCCGGGGACGGGAGGGACGGGAGGGACGGGAGGGGACGGGAGGGGGCGGGGGGTTAGCGGGGGGTTCGGTGGGCGGCGGCTCGGCGGGCTCTTTCCACGGCTGCTGGGAGAGCTGCGACGAGGGCGTCGATGTCGGCCTGGGTGCTGGTGTGGCCGAGGGTGAACCGCAGCGAGGAACGGGCGCGGTCGTCGTCGGCGCCCATCGCCAACAGCACGTGCGACGGCTGGGCGACTCCGGCCGAGCAGGCCGAACCCGTCGAGCAGGCGATGCCGTGGGCGTCGAGCAGCAGCAGCAGGGCGTCGCCCTCACAGCCCGGGAAGGAGAAGTGCGCGTTGCCGGGGAGCCGGTCGGTCGGGTCACCGTTGTAGATCACCTCGGGCACTGCCCTGCGGACGCGCTCGATCAGGTCGTCGCGCAGGGCGGCCACCCGGGCCGCGTACTCCTGCTGGCCCTTGACCGCCGTCTCGACGGCGACCGCGAAGGCGACGATGCCGGCGGTGTCCAGCGTGCCGGAGCGGACGTCGCGCTCCTGGCCGCCGCCGTGCAGCAGCGGTACGGCGGCCACGTCCCGGCCGAGCAGCAGGGCGCCCACCCCGATCGGACCGCCCAGCTTGTGCCCGGTGACGGTGAGCGCGGCGGCCCCGCTGGCGGCGAAGTCGACCGGCACCTGGCCGACGGCCTGGATGGCGTCGGTGTGGAACGGCACTCCGTGCTCGGCGGCGACGGCGGCCAGTTCGGCGACCGGCTGCAGGGTGCCGACCTCGTTGTTGGCCCACATCGCGGTGACCAGGGCCACCTGGTCGGCGTGCGCGTCGAGTTCGGCGCGCAGGTCGTCCGGGTCGAGCCGGCCGGTGGAGTCCACCGGTAGCCAGCCGACCTCGGCGCTCTCGTGCTCGACCAGCCAGTCGACCGAGTCGAGCACGGCGTGGTGCTCGACGGCGCTGGAGATGACCCGTCGACGGTCGGGGCCGGCGGACCGACGGGCCCAGAAGATGCCCTTGACCGCCAGGTTGTCGCTCTCCGTGCCACCACCGGTGAAGATCACTTCGGAGGGCCGGGCGCCCAGCACCGCAGCCACCCGCTCGCGCGACTCCTCGACCCGGCGGCGGGCACGACGACCGGCCGCGTGCAGGGAGGACGCGTTGCCGACCTCGCGGGCGGTAGCGACGTACGCCTCCAGTGCCTCGTCGAGCATGGGAGTGGTAGCCGCGTGATCCAGGTAAGCCATCACCCTTCAGCGTACGGCCGATGCCTGGGGAGGCGAATGCCGGAGGGGACTCCACGCTATGTGCCGGGGTGGGACGGCCACCCCGGCACGAAGCGGACGCTGCCCCCTCAGGCGGGCACCGCAGTGACGACGATGTTGTCGCGGTACTTGCGGGCCTTGGCGTCGAACGGACCACCGCAGGTGATCAGGGTCAGCCGGGGCTTGCCGTCCCGGGCGAAGTACCGGTCCAACGGGATCCTGGTCTTGGCGTACTCCTCCCGGGCGACGACCTGGTAGCGCCGGGCCTTGCCGTCGCTGCCGGTAGCGGTCAGGGTGTCGCCCCGGTCCAGTTCGCGCAGCCGGAAGAACGCCCCCTTGCCCTGCGTGGCGCTGTCCACGTGCCCGGCGATGACCACCGATCCGGCATCGGCATCCAGGCCGGGGCCGTAGCGGTACCAGCCGACCTGGTCGACGCTGGGGGGCACCTCGAACTCGTTGGTGCGCGCGTTGATGCCGACCGCGTTGACCGTGGCGGTGACACCGATCTCCGAGATGACCAGCCGCACCGGCGGGACGATCTCCGCCCCGGCGGGCAGGTCACCGGCGATCACCGGAACCGGAGGGACCGCAGCGGTCGGCGCTGCGATGGACGGCGAGGCGCTGGCCAGCGCGGTCGCCTCCTGGGCGCCGACGTTTCCGGCCGGCTGGGAGTTGCACGCCACCAGGGTGGCGACGGTGAGCGCGGCAACGCCGGCGGCCAGGGCCGCCAGCGCGCCGCGGTCGCGCACCGTCACCTGCGGCCGGTCCGCGCGGTCGCCATCCGCGCCCCACCGGCAACGAGCAGGAGTACGCCGGCACCGGTGAGCACGTACCACCAGGTGCCCACGCCGGTACCCGCCTGGCCACCGTCACCGCTCGGCACGCCGCCCGGCGCGGAGTGCAGGCCGGTGATCGTCTGGGTCACCACGTCGAGGCTCTTGCCCTCGGCGGAGCCGATCGCGTAGACGATCGTGGCGGTGCCCTCGGCGAGGTTGAGGTCCGCCGGGCCGATGGCCACGGTGTCGGTGCCGGCCAGCACCACGTCCGCCTTCACCTTGCCCGCGTCGACGTCGCCCTTGGCCTCCTTCGGGTTGGTCAGGCCCTTGAAGACCGGGGTGCCGCCGGCCCGTACGTCGACCGCCGGGGCGGCCGCGGTGTGCCGGACGATCAGCCGCGCCTTGCCGGCGTCGACTGTGGAGACATCGTTCACGAACGGCGTGATCTTCGGCTTGCCGGCGGCGTCGAGGTGCGCGGCGAGGCTGATGTTCGCCCCGCCCGGCACCTTGGCGTCGTCGACCTTGAGGATCGCGCTGCCGACCGGCTCGCCGGGCTTGGTGAGGGCGATGTCGTACTCGCCCTCCTTCAGGCTCAGCGGGCCGGCCACGTCGCCGGGCTTGAAGTTGTCCAGCGTCTTCTTGCCGTTGACGTAGACGTCGACAGGGGTGTCCGGGATGCCGTGGACGACGGAGACCTTCGACGTGGCGGCGTACGCGGGGGTGGCGGTGAACGCGCCGACACCGGCGAAGGCCAGCGCGGCGACGGCTCCGCCCGCGGCGACCCGACGGAAGTACGAGAGCTGCATGACTGCCTCCTGGTGATTGATGCTGATTCGTCAGGCCTGGCTTGCAGAACGGGTTACGCCGGCTCCGCGACGGGTGGATGCGCTCTCGACGCGATTTCTTTTCTTCGCCCCGACCGCATCCGGAGCACCGGAGGCGGACGAAGAGCAGGTGAGATGACTTTGACCGGGAAAGTGGGGCGAGGGCTGTGGCAGCTACAGTCGGGCATGCCCCATCGAAGGTGGGCCGCCCCGTGACGGCGCTGCCCCCGCAACCCGACCCACCGACGGACGACCTCGCGGTCCGCTTCGGTGCCGGTGACGAGACGGCGCTGCGTGAGGCGTACGACCGCTACGGCCGGGCCGTCCATCACCTGGCGACCTCGATGCTGGCCAACCGGGCCGACGCCGAGGACGTGACCCAGGCGACATTCGTGGGCGCATGGCTGGGCCGGGACACCTTCGACCCGGCCAAGGGCTCGTTGGTCGGCTGGCTGCTCGGCATCGGCCGGCGCAAGGTGATCGACCGGATGCGGGCCTCGGCGCGGGAGACACGGGTGGTGGAGACGATCCAGCAGCTGCCCGAACCGGCGCAGACCGGTCCGGACCCGGATCGGGTGGTCGATCGGCTGGTGATCGCGGACGAGCTGGCGCGCCTACCGGACGATCAGCGACGCATGTTGGAGTTGGCCTTCTACGACGACCTGACCCACCAGCAGATCGCCGCGGTGACCGGGGTGCCGCTGGGCACCGTGAAAAGTCACATCCGACGCGGCATGGCGAGCTTGAAACGCAGATGGGAGGTGGATGGTGCAGCACCTGGAGCACGAGCGGCTGGTCTTTCTGGCGCTCGGTGAGAGCGATGCGGACAACGGGGAGAGCACCCACCTCGACACCTGCGCGCACTGCCGCGCGGAACTGACGGCCCTGCGGCAGGTGGCCGGGCTCGGCACCGAGACGCAGGGTCTCGGTGACCTGCCCGACCCGCCGGAGCACATCTGGCAGGGCATCGAAGCCGAGATCCGGGCGGCCGAGGGCACCGGGGTCCACGCACCCGTAGCGGTCCTGACCGGCGTCGACCGGCAGCAGGTGCCCGGGCAGACCCGCGCGACGGCGGCCGAGGGGGTCACCCGACTGGACCCGACGCGCCGGCCCCGCCGGGGTCGGGGCTGGTCCCGCTGGGCAGCCACGGCGGTGACCGCCGTCGCGGCGGCGGCGATCGGTGTCGTGGGCACGATTTCGGTGCTGCGGCCGAGGGAACCGGAGCCGGCCAAAACGCCGTCGGTGCTGGCCAGCGCGCCGCTGGCGGCGTTCGGCTCGACGCCGAAGTCGGCCCAGGGCGACGCGCGGGTCCTGCAGGGCGGCCAACTACATCTGCATGTGGCGAATCTCCCGCGCGTGCCGGGGTACTACGAGGTCTGGCTCATCAACCCGACGACCATGGAGATGTTCTCGATCGGCACCCTGGGTGGCGATGCGGACGCGTCGCTGCCCCTACCCCCGAACGTCGACCTCAAGAGCTACTCGGTGGTCGACGTGTCCGCCGAGCAGTACGACAACAACACCCGCCACTCCGGCGACAGCCTGTTGAGGGGCACCCTGACGGGCTGATCGGCGGGCCGGCTCAGCTCCCCGGCCCGCCGATCAGCTCCCCACGAAAAAGTGGCCGCCCGGTTCCGGGCGGCCACTTCTTTTCGTCACCTGCTCACTTGCGCTTGCGGATCTCCTCGGCGGCCTGCGGGACGATCTTGAACAGGTCGCCCACCACGCCGAAGTCGGCCAGCTCGAAGATCGGCGCCTCGCCGTCCTTGTTGACGGCGACGATCGTCTTCGAGGTCTGCATGCCGGCCCGGTGCTGGATGGCCCCGGAGATGCCGAGCGCCACATAGAGCTGCGGGGAGACGGTCTTGCCGGTCTGACCCACCTGGAACTGGTGCGGGTAGAAGCCGGAGTCGACGGCCGCCCGGGACGCGCCGACGGCACCGCCGAGCAGGTCGGCCAGCTCCTCGACCAGCTTGAAGTTGTCGGCGTTGCCGACGCCACGGCCGCCGGAGACGACGATGCCGGCCTCGGTCAGCTCGGGCCGGGAGCCCTTCTGCTCGGCGACCCGCTCGACGACCCTGGCCAGCTTGTCGGTGTCGGTGACCGACACGGTGAGCTGCTCGATCGTCGGGGTGGCCGCCGCCGGGGCGGGGGTGACCGAGTTGGGGCGGACGGTGACCAGCGGCAGTCCCTTGGTGACCTTGGACTTGACGATGGTGGAGCCGGCGAAGGCGACCTGGGTGGCGGTGCCGTCGGCGTCCAGGCCCACCACGTCGGTCAGGATGCCGTTGTCGAGCTTGACGGCGAGCCGGGCGGCGATCTCCTTGCCCTCCTGGGCGGAGGCCAGCAGCACGGCGGCCGGCTGCACCCGCTGGACCAGCTCGGCCAGCACGGTCGCCTTGGGAGCCACCAGGTGGCCGTCGATGTCGTCACTCTCGGCGGCGTAGATCTTCTCCGCGCCGTACTCGCCCAGCTTGGCGCTCAGCGCCTCGGCAGCGCCGGGGCCACCGAGCACCACCGCGCTCGGGGTGCCCAGCTCACGCGCGAGGGTGAGCATTTCGAGAGTGACCTTCTTGACGCCGAATTCCCTGGTGGCTTCGACGACGACGAGAACCTCGGACATGTCTTCAGCCCCTCTCACACGAACTTCTCGGTGGCGAGGAACTCGACCAGCTTGACGCCGCCCTCGCCCTCGTCGGTGATCTTGGCGCCGCCGGAGCGCGGCGGGCGCTTGGTGTGTTCGACGACGGCACTGGTCGCGCCGTCGAAGCCCACCTCGGTCGGGGCGACGCCGAGGTCGGCCAGGGAGAATGTCTGCACCGGCTTCTTCTTGGCGGCCATGATGCCCTTGAAGGAGGGGTAGCGCGGCTCGTTGATGGTGTCCCACACGGAGACCACGGCCGGCGTGGAGGCCGTGACGACCTCGTAGCCCTCCTCGGTCTGCCGCTCGACGGTCAGCGTCGCGCCGTCGACGGTGAGCTTGCGGGCGCCGGTGAGCGCCGCGACGCCGAGCCGCTCGGCGATCATGTGCGGCATGACCTGGACGCGGCCGTCGGTGGACTCGGCGCCGCAGATCACCAGGTCGGCGTTGAGCTGACCGAGGGCGGCGGCGAGCACCTTCGAGGTGGCCACCGCGCAGGAGCCGTGCAGAGCGTCGTCCACCACGTGGACGGCCTTGTCCGGGCCCATGGAGAGCGCCTTGCGGATCGACTCGGTCGCCCGGTCCGGACCCATGGTCAGGATGGTGACCTCACCGCCGTGCGCCTCCTTGATCTTCAGCGCCTCCTCGATGGCGTACTCGTCCATCTCGTTGATCACGTTGTTCGCCGAACCGCGGTCGACGGTGTTGTCGTCATTGCGCAGGTTGCGGTCCGCGCCCGAATCGGGCACCTGCTTGACGAGTACGACGATGTTCATCGCGCTTCGACGACCCTCCTGTGTGGTGTTGCGATTGGCTCGCCCGGTCTGGGCCGCAGCCTCGCGTGTCGGTCGACGCCCGGTCAACCGTGGGCTGCTGTGCAGTTGCCCACGCCCGCAATGTTACCTGCCAGTAGGTTACTGCCGCCGGGCACGCAGAGTGACACAGGTCACCGGTACGGCGTGGTCAGGCCGGATCGGCCAGCGCGCCCCGGATCTGGTCGATGACCGCGGCCTCGGCCGGGGCCACCCCGTCGTGCGCGTGGGCCACCCGGTCCGCGGCGTTCAACACCACCGACCGGTACGCCTCGACGTCGGCCGGGGACTTCTCCCGCAGGATCCGTACCGCCCGACCGAGCGCCGGCAGCACCACCGACTCGATCTCCAACTGGGAGTCCCGGGGCAGGCGGGGCAGCGGGCCGGTGGTCAGCGCGTCCTTGACCACGCCGCTCGCGTCGGCCAGCGCGCCGGAGGCGGCCACACTCTCCCGGATCACGCCCAGCATCCCCGGGTCGGCGTTCGAGACCAGGAAGACAGCGCCGAACGCGCCCGTCTTGAGAGTCAGGCGCTCCTCGTCGGTCAACCGCTGCTCCATGATCACGGAGTGTAGACGTACGGGGTGGTGGTGGTGACTGCTACGAGGCCGAGTCGCTGGAGGATCGGCCGGCTGTCCTCGGAACAGTCGACCTGCACGAGCGTCCGACCCCGCTGCTCGGCCAGCCGCGCCCGGTAGTTGACCAACGCCCGGTAGATGCCCTTGCGCCGCCACTGCGGCAGGGTCGAACCGCCCCAGAGGGTGGCGAAGCCGGTGTTCGCCGGGAACCGCACCCAACCGGCGCTCACCACCGTCCCGTCCGCCTCGGCCACCACCACGGTGATCGAGTTCGGGTCGGCGTCGATCTCCTTGGCCAGACCCGTCACCAGGTGCGAGCGGTCCTGGCGCCAGACCTCCTCCTCCATGGCGGCGATCCGCTCCAGATCCTCGCGGGCGGTCACCTCACGCAGGCGTACTCCCTCGGGGGTCACCGGCAGTGCGGCGGCCAGCGGCGCGACCGGCCCGACCACGACGGTCTCCCGGTCCTCCGGCACGAAGCCGGCGGCGCGCAGCCGGTCCGCCAGGTCGGCCGGCTCGTCGTGCTCGTTGAGCTTCCACTCCACCGACTGGCCGCGCTCGCGGAACAGCGCCACCTGCCGGGCGATCAGCTCGTCCAGCGCATCGCCGGTCAGCCCACCCAGGTCGCGGTAGGTGAGGAAACCGCCGGCGTCGAGCCCGGTGATCCGCACGAGCGGACCGTCCCGCTCGACGGTCACGCCGGCCGGTACCGGGTCCGGGATCTCCGGACGGAGCTGGTTGTCGTAGGCGGCGCGCAGGGTGTTCACATCAAGATCGGTCACCAGACCAGGCTAAGGCGTGGGGGAAGCGGATAATCTCCCAGCGTGTGGGAAGCGATCAGGCGCTGGTTCGACCCGGCGGAGGCGCGCGCCGTCGGTGAGACACCGGACTACCGGTTCTCCCTCGCCAACGAGCGGACCTTCCTCGCCTGGCTGCGCACCAGCCTCGCGCTGGTCGGCGGGGGGCTGGCCGCCGCACAGTTCCTGCCGCCGCTGCCGATGAGCCACCTGCGGGAGGTCATCGCGGTCGCGCTGCTGCTACTCGGCGGCACCGTCGCGATCCGGGCGGTCGACCACTGGGCGCGTACCGAACGGGCCATCCGGCTCGGCCGGGAGCTGCCCGCCTCCCGCTTCCCCGCCGTCCTCGCCCTCGCCGTGGGCGCGGGCGCCGTCCTGCTGGTGCTCGCGGTCCTGGCCCGGGCGGTCGGGGGACGGTGAGCGCCGGACGCGACCCGGGGCTGCAACCGGAGCGGACCCGGCTGGCCTGGCGGCGCACCCTGCTGACGCTGACCGTGGTGACCGCGCTCGCTGTCCGGCTGGCGGCGAACGGCGGGCCGTTCGGCGCGCTGGTCGTCGGCGCTGCCGTGCTGGTCTGGGGTGCCCTGCTCGCGCTCTGCTGGCCCCGTGCCACAGGCGTCGGCGAGGCCGGCACCGGCGGCCGGACATTACCGCTGGTCGCGCTGGGCACCGTCGGGCTCGCGCTGCTCGGCGTGCTGCTGATGATTCGCGGACTACGCTGACGGGACAGCGTGCGCCATGATGGGTGCATGGCCCGGCTGTACGTTCTCCTCTTCCTGGCGCAGATCGTCCTCGCCGTCTGCGCGCTGATCAGTTGCCTGTCCGCCGAGGAGGGTCAGATCCGCGCCCTGCCCCGGATCGCCTGGGTGCTGATCATCCTGTTCTTCCCCCTGGTCGGGTCGATCGCCTGGTTCGTCGCCGGTCGGGAGCCCGGCACCCCGGCCCGTCGGCCATGGCCGGGCGGCACCGGCGCCACCGAGCGGCAGTCCCGCCGCCCGCTCGCTCCGGACGACGACCCGGAGTTCCTCCGGTCCGTGCAGGACCGCGCCAAGCAGCAGGACGAGGAACTCTTCCGCCGGTGGGAGGAAGATCTACGGCGGCGTGAGGACGACCTGCGCCGCCGCGACGGTGAGCCACCCCGTGAGGGCGACCGACCGGAGGTCTAGGGCCCGGCCGCCGTCGCCCCCTCGGGGAGCGACGGCGGCGGGTGCGACTCAGGCCAGGTTCGACGAGCGGGGGTACGCGTCGGTCGGGTCGGTGAGCACGTTGACCAGGTACGGCACTCCGGAGTCGAACGCCCGTTGCAGCGCCGGCGCGAGGTCGGTGGCCTTCGCGACGGTCTCCCCCGCACCGCCGAGCGCGCTGACCACCGTGTCGTAGCGCAGCTCCGGCTGGAGGTCGGCGGCGACGTCGTAGCCGTACATGGCCCGCATCGGGTGCTTCTCCAGCCCCCAGATGCCGTTGTTGCCGACGACGATCACCACCGGCAGCTTCTGGCGGACCAGCGACTCGACGTCCATCAGCGAGAATCCGGCCGCGCCGTCGCCCATCAGCACACAGATCTGCCGGTCCGGGTGGCTGACCCGGGCGCCCATCGCGTAGCCCATGCCGGTGCCCAGGCAGCCGTACGGGCCCGGGTCCAGCCAGGTGCCGGGCTGCGACGGCTCCAGGTAGCGCCCGGCGTACGAGACGAAGTCACCGCCGTCACCGATGGTGATCGCGTCCGGGGCGAGTGCCCGGCGCAGCTCGCCGTAGATGCGGGCCGGCCGGATCGGGTCGGTCTCGGCGGCCATCTCGGCGGCGTCCCGCGCCTTCGCCGCGTCCTCGGCCACCCGCAGGTCGGCGATCCAGTCGGTGTGGTCGGCCCGGTCACCGGCGTGGTCGGCCAGCGCGGAGAGAATCAGCCGCAGGTCGCCGGCGGGGGCCACGGCGGGCTGCACGTGCGTGGCGCGCTGGCTGGGCGCGTCGACGATGTGTACCACCTTGGCGTCACCGAAGTCGCCGAAGCTGAGCCGGAAGTCCAGCGGAGTACCGACCACCACGACGACGTCGGCGCCGGACAGCGCGGCGCGGCGGGCCTTGGCGAAGGCGAGCGGGTGCTCCGGTGGCAGCGAGCCACGGCCCATGCCGTTGGTGAAGACCGGTACCTGCAACGCCTCGGCGGCCTCGCGAAGCGCGGCCACCGCGTCGCCGGCGTAGACGTCCGAGCCGGCGATGATGACCGGTCGCTGCGCGCCGGCGATCAGTGTGGCGGCCCGGCTGACCTCGTCCGGGTCCGGCTCGACGACGTCGACGCCGGTCGGCGCGGGCAGGTCCGCGTCGGCAACCGAGAAGACCGTCTCCAACGGGAAGTCGAGGAAGACCGGGCCGCGGTGCGGGGTGAGCGCGGCGGTGAGGGCGGCGTCCACCGCACGCGGGATGTCGTCGGTGCTGAAGACCGTCTCGGCGTGCTTGGTGACCGGGGCGACCAGCGGCAGGTGGTCCATCTCCTGGAGGCTGCCCGAGCCCCAGCGGAACGCGGGCGCGCGACCACCGAGCACCAGCACCGGGGACGCGTTGAAGAAGGCGCTGGTCATGCCCGAGATGCCATTGGTGACACCCGGGCCGGCCGTGAGGACGGCGAGACCGGGGCGACGCTGGAGCTTCGCCACCGCCTCGGCAGCGAAGACCGCCGACTGCTCGTGCCGCACGTCGTAGATCGGGAAGTCGGTCTTGTGCGCGGCGTCGTAGAGCGGAAAGACGTGGCCACCGGAGAGGGTGAACATCTCACGCACCCCGTGCGCCCGCAATGCCGCGAGTGCGAGTTCCCCGCCGTGACCTTCGATCCGCTCCGTCATCGCCGCTCCTTCTCGTCGAACCTGGCCGACGTCACACGCTACTGGCCGGTAGGCACAATGTGAACCGTTCTCGGTTCGCCGTCGGCCCGGTCGTCAGCGACCGGTGAAGTCCGGCTTGCGCTTCTCGACGAACGCAGTCATGCCCTCGCGCCGGTCGTCGGTCGCGAACAGCGCCGCGAAGAGCTGACTCTCCCAGGCCAGGCCCGAGTTCAGGTCCATGTCCAGGCCGCCGTCGACCGCCAGCTTCGCCGCGCGCAGCGCCTGCACAGGCCCGCTGAGGTACGGCGTGACGAGCGCGACCGCCGCGTCGTACACCTCGCCGGCCGGTACGACCCGGTCGGCCAGACCGATCCGCAGCGCCTCCTGGGCGTCCACCATCCGCCCCGACATGATCAGATCCTTCGCCCGCGCCGGACCCACCAGACGGGCCAGCCGCTGCGTACCGCCCGCGCCGGGGATGATGCCCAGCTTGATCTCCGGCTGGCCGAGCTTCGCGTCCTCGGCGACCACCCGCCAGTCACAGGCCAGCGCCAGCTCGCAGCCGCCGCCGAGGGCGTACCCGGTGATCGCGGCCACCACGGGCTTCGGAATCCGGGCGATCGCGCCGAGCGCGCTGGACAGGGCCGCCGCACGATCGGCCATGTCCACGTAGGACATGTCGGCCATCTGCTTGATGTCCGCCCCGGCGGCGAAGACCTTCTCCCCGCCGTACACGATGACGGCACGGACCTCGGGATCGGCGGTGGCCGCCGTGGCGGCGGCGCGCAACTCCTCCTGCACCTGGGTGTTGAGCGCGTTCATCGGCGGCCGCTCCAGCCGGATCGTGCCGATGCCGTCAGTGGTCTCCAGCCGAACGAACTCGCCCACGCTGCCCTCACTTCCTCGTCGAAGTCGCGTGCCAACCTTACGACCCGGCTCGTTGGGGTAAGTACTGTGGTGTCAGCCCCTCGGGCGGGAGTCCAGCCATGATCACTTTTTACGACGACAGGTCGGTACGGGTCACCTCCACCGCTGTCCAGGTCGACGGCCGCAGCTACTCGCTGACCGAGATCACCATGGTCTGGCACCGGCGCGGCAGCCGCTCCTGGCGCGTGCTCGCCGGGCGGGGCGCGATCGGCGCCGCGCTGGCCGGTCCGCTGATCGCGGCGGTACTCGGGATCGGCGTGGCCGTCTGGCTGCACCGATCACCCACCGTGACGATCGCGATCGTGGGCGCCTCGGTGCTGGTCGGGCTGGCCGTCGGCCCGGTCGCCGACTTCCTCTTCGAACACCTGGACCGTTCGTACGCCAAGGGCAGCCGCCAACTGGAGATCTGGGCCCGCTGGCGGGGGCAGCCGGTACGGCTGCTGCGCACCGGCGACGCGCTGCGCTTCGGGCAGATCTACCGGGCGATGCAGCGCGCCATGGAGGCGACGCAACCCGCCCGCCCCGCCGCCCGACGCTAGCCGCCCTCCCCCGCCCTCTCCCCCGCACCCCGCCCTCTCCCTCTCCCCCTCCCCCGCCCTCTCCCCCGCCGATCTTGCAGTTTCTGCTGTCAAAAGCAACTGCTATGCCCCTTTATGTCGCAGCAGAAAGTGCAAGATCGACGAGGCAGGGGCGAGGCAGGGGCGCGGCGGGCGTGCGGGGCGGGGGCGCGGGGTTGCCTGGCGGTGGTTAGGCTTAGTGATGACCCTCTATTACCGGGACGACGCGGTGCAGGTGACATCCGAGTCGATCCGGGCGGGCGGTCAGGTGATCGCCCTGCGCGACGTGACGTTCGTCTGGCATCAACGAGGGCCGAAGACCCTCGCCGTACGCGGACGGGTGCTGGGACGCGGCGTACTGGTCCTGCTGCTGTCGCTGCCACCCCTCGTGGCACTGGTCTGCGTGGTCTCGCTGGCGTGGTCCGCGCAGGACCGGGGCAACTGGCAGTTGGCGCTGATCATCCTCGCCGCCTGCGCGGTGGGGGCTCTGGCGCTGGCGCCCTTCCTGGAGATCCCCCTCGGTTGGCTGGACCGCTCCTACGAGCGCGGCAGCCACGTGCACGAGCTGTGGGTGCAGCACCACGGTCAGGAGCACATGCTCCTGCGCACGCCGGACGCGCTACGGTTCGGGCAGATCTACCGGGCCGTGCAGCGTGCCGTCGAACAGCAGGGGGACCATCGATGACCACCCGACGCGGTGAAGCCGTCGCCCTCGCCGGGCTGCTCGCCACGGCCGGCGTCACCCACCTGCTGCGCCCCGGCTACTACGACCCGATCGTGCCGCGTACGCTGCCCGGTCCGGCCCGCCTCTGGACGTACGCCAGCGGGTTCGCGGAACTGGCGGTGGCCGCGGCGGTGGCGTACCCGGCCACCCGGCGGACAGGTGGCCGAGCCGCCGCCGCGCTGTTCGTCGCCGTCCTGCCGGCCAACGTCAAGATGGCGGTGGACTGGCGGCACCGGCGGCCGGCGAGACGGGCGATCGCCTACGGGCGGGTGCCGATGCAGGTACCGCTGATCTGGTGGGCGTTGCGCGTCGCCAGCGCCGCGCGGTAGAGCCGCCCCGCCGGTCAGGTCAACGGCAGCGTGGTGGCGATCGGCCAGCCCAGCAGCGCCGCGCCGACGACTGCCGGCAGCCAGCGCCCGGGCGCGTACCGACCGAGCACGGCGGCCCACAGCACGTACCAGCCGAGCAGCACGGCGAACAGCGGCACCACCAGCAGCACGAACCCGGGCGCCAGGCCGACCACCGCCGACGTGCTCAGCACGACCACGGTGACCGCGACGACCAGCAGGCGACGCCACGTCCGGCCCGCCGCTATCCGCTCGACGCCGAGCAGGAACACCAGGCACGCGCCCAGCACCAGCGGAAGCAACCACCAGCGGGCACCGACCGGCCGCGCCGAGGTCAGCCCGAGGTGGATCGGCAGCGCCACGGCGAGAATCGCGTACGCCGCCAGCGCCAGCGCCGCGCGGATGGCCCGTGCCGGTGTCTGGCTGGCGACCGGCTCGTCGGCGATCTCCGGCGCGCGTGTCGCGGCGGGCAGCCAGCGGTGACCGCCGATCGTCAGGATGCCCGTGACCAGCAGGAAGCCGCTGACGTGTCCGCCAACCGCGAGTGGCAGGCGGTTGGTCGGCAGGATCGCCGCGACGGCCGCCCCGAACCCTCCGGCGAGGACGGCCAGCCCGAGAAGGACGAAACCCCGCAGCGCCGTCGCACTCGAAACCGGCCGACCCGACGGCAGCGCCACGGCAGACCGCCGTGCCGGCGAGAGCGTCACGGCGGTCCGCCGGCCCAGGAACAGAGCCGCCACCGGGACGACGCCGACGGCGAACGCGAACACGAGCAGCGCCGCTCCGGCGAGGCGGTCGAACGGTCGGGGTGGTGCGTTCCCGTCCATGCTGGGCAGCCAGTCGGCGATCTCCTCGTGGGTACGCGGAGCGAAGAGCACCGAGATGTGCTCCACCCCGGGCACCACCGCGGCCGGGCGGCGGCCCACCGTCACGCCCCGTTTCGCGGCGTCGTCGGCTGCTCGCCGGAACGCGGGGAACTCCGCGCCGCCCACGATCAACAGGAGCTCGGTCGGTCGTCCCGGGGGCAGTTCGCCAGCCTCGGGCAGCGAGATCGCCACGGTGCGGGCGATCTCCGGGTGCTCGGCCGCGTACCGGGTGACCGCGCCCGCGCCCATCGAGTGGCCGACCAGCATGATCTGGGCCGGGTCCACGTCCGGCTGGGATCGCAGGTGTCCGACGGCGACGTCCAGGTTGGCGGCGAGCGTCGCGGGTGACGTCCCGGCACCGAGTCCGGCCGGATTGGCGCCGTGCCCGGCGAAATCGATCAGCAGGGCGACCGCTCCTCGACGAGCGACCGTGTCGGCGATCGGACGCATCAGCCGCGCCGAGCCGGCGAAGCCGTGCGCGATCACCACGCCGGGTCGCCGGGCGTCCGGGTTCGGCGGGCCGCCGCGTACCTCGGTCATCGGTACGGCGTCGACAGTGACCTGCCGCACGGTGAGGCCGGCGTCGGCGCGTACCAGCACCGCCGTGCCGAGCGCGGCGGCGACCGCCGCGAGCACGGCAAGCAGGACGACGGTCCGGGTTCTCGGCGGGTGGCGCGGCGGGGCGGCCGACATGCCGGCACCCTACCGCCGCGCGCCCCGCCCCGGACCGCACCCGGCAGCCGCGAACGAGCGGTTGTGGCAGGACCGACGCACACTTGGCCTCATGGCACTTCCCCTCCCCACACCCACCGCGGTGGTCGGCCTGACCCGCTTCGCTCTCGACCAGGCGCTCGGCTCGGCGGCCTCGTTCGCCGCCGTGCCCGCCCGCGCGTTCGCCGTGCTGGACGGCGTTGAGGCCCTGCTGACCAGGATCAACGGCGTGGTGGATCGGATCGAGACGACCCTGGACCGGACCGACGAGGTACTCACCGACGCCGAGGCGGCGGTCCGTGAGGTGGCGGTGATCAGCGCCGCCGCGACCACCGCCATCGACACGGCCACCGAGGTGGCCACGGCCGCCGCAGTGGTGGTCGACGAGGCCGAGAAGGTCGCCCGTGTCGCGGGAACGGTGGTCGCCGAGGCCGACGTGGTGGCCGGCACCGCCGCGGTCACCGTGGACACGGCCGCGCGGGCCGCGACCACGGCGGCGGAACTGCTGGCGGCGTACGAGCCGGCGCTGCGGCGGGCCGCACCGATGGCCGGCAAGTTCGTCGAGGAGTTGAGCCACGAGGAGATCACGGCGGCGATCCACCTGATCGACGAGTTGCCCAAGCTCAAGGAGCACCTGACGGCCGACATCCTGCCGATCCTCGCGACCCTGGACCGGGTGGGGCCCGACCTGCACGACCTGCTCGACGTCACCCGTGACCTCAAGCTCGCCGTGGCCGGCATCCCCGGCCTCGGCATGCTGCGCCGGCGGGGCGAGAAGCTGAGCGACGAACCCCTCGGCTGAACCCGCGCCCGGTCCGGGCGGGCCGGGTGGCCGGATCAGCAGTCGCAGGTGATCGCCGCCGTCGGTGCGGTCAGGTCGTCGACGGGACGGCGGGTCAGTCCGCTCTCCGTCTCCACCGGCAGTGGTCAGCTTCACGGCCAACGTGCCCGAGGGCCAGTACCGCATCGCCAAGGTGAGCCGGGCGGCGGACGGCATCAAGGCGAACTGTGCAACCGGGGCCTGCCCGCTACCAAAGCGCCGGCCGGCAGGCGAAGACAACCCGCAACGACGACGGCCCCCCAGCATCCGCCATCACGCTGAGGGGCCTTCTCTGCGTTCCGTCAGGACTGCTTGGCGAAGCTGACGAACGCCTTCCAGGCTTGCGGGTCGAACGTGAGTGCCGGGCCGGACTGGTCCTTGCTATCCCGCACACCGACGATGCCGGAGAGGTTGTCGGCCACCTCCACGCACTGCCCGCCGTTGCCCCCACTGCGGCTGCTCTTGCGCCACACGGCTCCGGTTAGGTTACTCATTGCTACATCTCCTTGGCGATCGTGGCTAATAGGTCGGCCGATCGGTCCGCATCGAGCGACAGACCTTCGAGCGCTCTCCACCTCACAGAGTAAGCCGCAACCTCTGCTGGCTTGTCGAGATATAAAGCGCCAGTCAGTGACTCGCTGTATACCGTCGTGGGCTCCGGTGTTCGGATTCCGATAGATGGAAATTCCAACATGACGAAACCACCGCCGGTCAAGGCGTAGTTGGGCGGCGCGACCCGGGGCACGATGCGGATCGTCGCGATCTCCGCGGCTACCTGGTTGTGAAGGTGGCTGAGCTGGTCCGCCATGGCAGGGAACGGCCGGCGCAACACGCTCTCGTCCACAATGACCTCCAGGCGTGGAGGCTCCGGGTGCCTTCGCTTGAGGATCTTCTGGCGCTCCATGCGGAGCTCGACCAGGCGTCCGACTTCCTGCTCCTTCAGCTCCGGGTGCGACCGAAGCAGGTGTTCGGCGTAGGCCCGCGTCTGAAGTAGCCCAGGAAGCGAGTCCGGCTCCCAGTGCCGCAGGCGCGACGCTGCCGATTCCATCCCGACGTACAGCTCAAACCAGGTCGGCAAGGTGTCGCCGTAGGCGTGCCACCAGCCGTTCGCCTTGGTCTCAGCGGCCAGCGCGATCAGCGCCGATGTCATCTCGGCGGACATGCCATACAGCACGCACATGGCCATCACGTCGCGTGCCTTGACCGCTGAGCCGCCGCCTTCGATCCGGTACATGGTGGACCGAGACCACTCCAGCGCCTCGCCGGCAGCTTCCAGGGAAAGTCCGGCCTCTTCGCGGCCCTGCTTCAGATACCGCCCGAGTTGTCTGCGCGGTATGGAAGACCCCGCATGGGTCATGCGGCCCCCTTGTCTCAGATTGGAGCAAGCCATCCATCGATTCTGCGACTGATTCTCGCTGGTTCGCGGGAATGGGACAACCAGAATGACATGTGTCATCGTAAATCATTGCCCGATCACGCTCGGCGACGGAGAGTGTCCTCAAGCGAACTCGCTCCACAGTGAATGGGCTACTGCGGGTTCGCCGGGGCCGCCCCACCTCCCCCGTGGTGGAGCGGCCCGCACACAGGATTCGGGGTTCAGGTCGTGGAGGGGATGAGTAGGTCGCGGCCTGGGCTCCCTCAGCAGGCAGGAGGGGCGCGATGCTCAGCGATGACGACGCCGACCTGGTCCTTCCACGGCACAGACCGCATCGATCGAGACGCTTCCCCGGTGGTCGGAAGTGTGCGTGCCCCTCCTGCCGCACCGGCCGCAAGCAGGCAGCGAGCGCACCTGAGCAGCCAGTAGGTGGCCAGGGCACGCCACCTACTGCCGGTCCCATACCGCCCTTCAACCCCTTATGGAACGAGCCGACGCAGATCAATTGGACGCTGGCCGCCGAACTGGTGACCCGCAGGCAGGAGATGACGCATGAGCACCCTCACCACGCAGATGCATCCGCCGCTCGCTGGCCCGAAGGCAGACCGCCCCCGGGCGCATGGCGAGGAGAAGCCGCACACCCCACTGCGCCCGATGTGGTTCTGCCGGGCTGATGGCCAGCAGTGGCCCTGCCCGGAGGCCAGGCTCAGGCTGAGGCGTGAATTCGAGTACAACGTCCCCGGCCTCACGATCTACCTGGCCGGCTTGTACTACGAGGCCACGAGAGATCTCTACCGCCTGAATCCACACGACGGCCCTAGCCCGAGCGAGCTGTTCGCGCGCTTCGTGTCCTGGAGACCGTTCCGCGAGGACGCCGCCGAGCACCCCAACCTGGCCAGCGGCGCATAGGTTCCCACCACCCCGAGACGCCCGGCCTGGCCGCCTCCCGTGGAAAGCAGACGACCAGACCGGGGTGAAGGTGCGCCACCGGCGCGGGGACCGAATCCCCGCATGGCAGTACACCGAAAGGAGATCGTCTCATGGCGATCGAACAGCCGCTCGACCTGTACGAGGTCGACGCCTCCGGCGTGAACCTGCGCAAGCTCTGCGGAGGCGGCATCACGAACACGATGGAGAGCTGCGTCGCAGCCGCCATCCTGCCGGGCAGCGAGGACGCCATCATCCTGGGTGACTCGAAGCTCGGTGCCGACACGCCGACCCTGCGGTTCACCCACGACGAGCTGGACAGCTTCTTCGCCGCGTACCAGGCCGGCGAGATCGTCTGATCGACCAGGGCTGGCCGCGTGCGCTACGCGGCCAGCCCGTACTCAGGGGGAACAATGACGCTGGTGACGCACCATTGGCACGGTTACGGGCCGTGGACCGGTCCACACCAGTTCTTCAGCCGGGAGCACGATCATGAACGACGACCCGGCATCGCCGGCACCACGGCGGGCGACACGTTCCTCCGGGCCACGGTGCCACCGCTGGAGACCGGCTATTACCTTCTGCGCCGCCTTCAGACGGCGCAGGAGCGGACCTGGACCGACGTGCAGGGAGCGCTGGGCTGGCTGACGAGACTTTATGCCCAGCAGCCACCCGACTCGGCGCTCAGCTATCTGGACGAGGCCGCCCGCATCGAGCACACCCATTCAGGTCTGGCGGGTGGAGCCGATGCCATCTGGCAGTACACGCTCAGCTTGAGCGGCAACAGGACCATCGAGTACGCGGTCATCTGCTGCCCGCACCGCCACCACACCAGGACGCCTTGCCCCCTCCCACCGAACTGACTTTCGCTCATGGGAGAAGCACATGTCCCTCGAAATGATCCTCGGCCACGAGGCCGCCAATATCGTTCTCAGCGAGTGGCCCGAGCACCCGTACACGCTGAAGCTGCCGAGCGGCAGCCCGATCCGACCGGAAGTCAACGCGCAGACGATCCGAGGCTTCCTCGACGCCGGCTGCGCGCCGAGCAGCTACGTGAACGTGTTCCATCGGGGCGAAGGGCTGCACCCGGCCCGCTTTACCGCCGATGACCGGGTTGCCCCAGCCTCCGTCCAACTCCTGCTCGACCAGGGTTGCACCATCCAGCTCCGCGAGTTGAATCGGTGGTTCCCGCCCCTGAGCGCAGTCTGTACGGGCATCCAGGCAGAGACCGGCTGCCCGGGATACGTCACGGCCTTCATCACACCGCCGAGCAAGCAGGGCCTCGACTACCACTGGGACCAGTACCTCGGGATCGTGGTGCAACTCCAGGGGACGAAGACCTGGGAGCTGTTCAAGCCCAAGGTCGACGCGCCCTACCGCGACCACTTGATGTCGACGAACCTGTGGCAGGACGGCTGGGTCAAGCAGTGGCAGAAGGATGGCCCGTACCAAACGGTCGAGTTGATCCCCGGTGACATCCTCGTGCTGCCGCGAGGCTGGGTGCACAACCCGCACTCGCGGAATGCCGTCGAGACCAGCGTGCACCTGACCTTCGTGCTGAAGGAGCGCGTGCCGCTGTGGGTCGCCGAACGGTTGGTTGGCAGTGCGATCAACGACCCCCGCTTCCGCGCCGTCATCCCGCCTTCAGGGCTCGGCCCTGCGACCATGCCCACGACAGTCGAGCAGACGCGGTCACTTCTAATCGACTACCTCTCTGGGCTGAACGTTGAGGAGATGTCGAGGGCGCTGCGGCGCGCTGCTCAGCAGGAAACCAGCCACGCCATGCTGTGAGCCGAAGTGAAGCGGGCCAGCCTCATCGAGGCTGGCCCGCTTGCCTGCACACCCCGTACGGCCTGGCGGAGCTCGCGGCGCTCGACGACGGCTCAGCCCGGCGAGTACAACGCGTCGATCTCGCTCCGCTGCGGCAGCGCCACCGAGGCGCCGAGCTTGCGTACGCAGGCCGCGCCGGCCGCCGCCGCCCAGCGTACGGCGTCGACGACGTCCCGCCCCTCGCCCCAGCCGACCGCCAACGCGGCCGTGAACGCGTCGCCGGCCGCCGTGGAGTCGACGACGTCGACCTGGACGGCGGGTACGTGCACCTCGACGCCCTCCCGGTCCACGTACCAGGCGCCCGCGTCACCGAGGGTGAGCACCGCGCGGGGCACCAGGTCGAGCAGGGCCCTCGGCTCCTCGCGGCCGCGACCGGTGAACGCGTGCGCCTCGCCCTCGTTGACGATCAGCAGGTCAACCGCATCGAGCAGTTCCGGCGGGAGATCCCGGGCGGGTGCGGCGTTGAGGACCACCCGGGTGCCGGCGGCGCGGGCGGCCAACGCGGCGGCGGTCACCGTCTGCACGGGGATCTCCAGCTGGGCGACCAGGACGTCGGCACCGCGTACCGTGGCCAGCTCCTCGTCGGTGAGGCCGACCAGCGTGTCGTTCGCCCCCGGGGTGACCACGATGGCGTTCTCCCCTTGGGCGTTGACCAGCACGAGCGCCACGCCGGACGTGCCGTACACCACCCGCAGGTGACCGGTGTCCACGCCGGCCGCCGTGATGCGGGCGCGGAGCGTCACGCCGAACGCGTCGGAGCCGATCGCGCCGAGGAACGCGCACGAGGCCCCGGCACGGACGGCGGCGATGGCCTGGTTGGCGCCCTTGCCGCCGGGCACCATCACGAAGTCGGTGCCGAGCATGGTCTCGCCCGGCCGGGGCAGCGACGGGGCCATCGCGACCAGGTCCATGTTGGCGCTGCCCACCACCGCCACCCGGGTCTGCGACACGGTCACCCGCTCAGGCGGCGCGCGCGGTGTAGCGGTCGCCGGAGCGCTCGACCACCAGCGGCAGACCGAAGGTCTTGGAGAGGTTGTCGCCGGTCAACGTGTCGGCGAGCAGGCCCTGGGCGACGACCGCGCCCTCGCGCAGCAGCAGCGCGTGGGTGAACCCGGGCGGGATCTCCTCCACGTGGTGGGTGACGAGCACCATGGCGGGGGCGTCCGGGTCGTACGCCAGCTCGGCCAACCGGGAGACCAGGTCCTCGCGGCCACCCAGGTCGAGCCCGGCGGTGGGCTCGTCGAGCAGCAGCAGCTCCGGGTCGGTCATCAGTGCCCGCGCGATCTGGACGCGCTTACGTTCGCCGTCGGAGAGGGTGCCGTAGCGACGCTCGGCGAGATTGCCGACACCGAGCTGGCTGAGCAGTGCCCGCGCCCGGGCCACGTCGCCGTGCTCGTAACTCTCCCGCCAGCGCCCGACCACCGACCAGGCGGCGGTGACGACCACGTCACTGACCTGCTCGTCGGCCGGCACGGACGCGGCGAGCGCGGCGGTGGCGAGGCCGATGCGGGTGCGCAGCTCGTTGACGTCGGTGCGGCCGATGCGCTCACCGAGGACGTACGCGACGCCGGTGGTGGGGTGCAGCCGGCCGGCCGCCAGGTTGAGCAGGGTGGTCTTGCCCGCGCCGTTGGGGCCGAGCACCACCCAGCGCTCGTCCAGCTCGACGCGCCAGGTCAGGTCCTGCAAGAGGGGGTTGTCGGAGCGGCGTACGCCCACGCTGTCGAGGCTGACCACCAGATCCGGGTCCACGGGTGCGGCGGCAGGCGCGGCGCCGGCAGCGCCGGGGATCAGGTCACCAGTCACCGGACCATCCAACCACGCAGCGCCCGCGCGCCCCCCATGGGCGGGGCTCTGGCCATAGGGTGAGGCACCGTGTCGTTGATCACCACACCCGAGGGACGGCCCATGCCCGGTCGAGGTTGGGAGCCGCGCGGATGAGCGCGGTCATCGAGATCGAGGGTCTGCGCAAGACCTTCCGCAGCGTGCGCAATGGCAACAGGGTGGCGGTCGACGGCTTCGACCTGCTGGTCGAGGCCGGACAGATCCACGGGTTCCTGGGGCCCAACGGCTCCGGTAAGACCACCACGCTGCGCGCCCTACTCGGGCTGGTCCGTGCCGACGGCGGGCGGATGAGCGTGCTCGGCGAGCCGTCGCCGGAGCTGCTGCCCCGGGTGGCGGGTCAGGTCGGCGCCATCGTGGAGAGCCCGCAGTTCTTCGGCAACTTCACCGGCCGTCGTACGCTCCGGCTGCTGGCCCGCGCCGGTGGGGTGTCGATCTCCCGCGTGGACGAGGCGTTGGACCTGGTGGGTCTGCGCGACCGGGGCGACGACCGGGTGAAGAGCTACTCGCTGGGCATGAAGCAGCGCCTCGCGGTGGCGTCCGCGCTGCTGAAGGACCCGCGGCTGCTCATCCTCGACGAGCCGGCCAACGGCCTCGATCCGGCGGGCATCCGCGAGATGCGCGACCTGATGCGGTCGCTCTCGGCGGCCGGGGTGACCGTGCTGGTGTCCAGCCACATCCTGGGCGAGATCCAACTGATCTGCGACCACGTCACGATCATCTCGCGGGGGCGGCGGGTGGCGGCCGGCCGGGTGGACGAGGTGCTGGCGGGTCATGACCGGCACGAGTTCCTGGTCCGGGTGGACGAGCCGGAGCGGGCGGCCGACCTGCTGCGCACGGCGGACCTGACGGCTGTCGCCGACGGTACGGCGCTGGTGGTGAGCGGGACGACCGACCCGACGGCCATCAGCCGCGTCCTCGGTGAGCAGGGCCTGTGGGTGGCCGAGCTGACGCCGCTTCGGCCCGACCTGGAGAGTGTCTTCCTGGAGCTGACCGGGGCCGGCGAACACCCCTCGGTGCCCCGCCAGGTCGACGAGGCGGCGGGGCCCAGGGGTGCCGACGGCACCCCGGTGATCGATCTCGACGTACGGGGAGTGGACGCGTGAACCTGGTCCGGGCCGAGTTGGAGCGGCTCTCCGCACGCCGCTTCGTGCAGCTCATGATCGTCCTGTTGGTGCTGGCGTTCGGCATCACGGCCGCGACCACGCTGGCCGGGTCGCATCGGCCGAGCGCCGACGAACTCTCCTCGGCGCGGCAGCAGGCCATCGAGGCGCGGCAGAACATGGAGGTCAGCTACCAGCAGTGCCTGGCCCAGCGGGACGGGATCTCGACCCCCGACACTCAGGAATACCTGCCCGCCGACTGTTCGGACATGGACCCGGCCCTGCAGGACCGGTTGCCGATCGCGTCCGACTACCTGTCGGGGGTGTTCAACTTCGCCGAGCAGGCCAAGCCGCTGCTGTTCTTCCTCATCGCGTTCCTGGTGCTGTTCGGTTTCCTGGTCGGCGCCTCGTACATCGGGGCAGACCTGAACTCCGGTGGGGTGGTGAACCTGCTGCTGTGGCGGCCACGCCGGTTGACGGTGCTGGGCACGAAGCTGGGCACCCTGCTGGCTGCCATGTTGGCGCTGGCGGTGGTGGCCTCGGTGGCCTACCTGGCCACCTTCTGGGTGATCGGGCAGACCGCCGGGCTTGCCGGGCAGCTCGGCGGTGACTTCTGGAGTTCGCTGGGCGCCATCCACGGCCGTGGTCTGGTGCTGGTGCTGCTGGCCACCGCGTCGGGTTTCGCCATCGCGACGCTGGGCCGGCACACGTCGGCGGCGCTCGGAGTGGTCGCCGCGTACGCGGTGGTGTGGGAGCTCGGCGCGCGGCTGGTGCTGGCGATCGTCGACGCCCGGCGGCCGGAACAGCTGATGCTCTCGACGTACATCGGGGCGTGGCTCGACGGCGAGGTGCGGATCTGGGATGCCCAACTCTGCCGGCGCAACGTCAGTGGGGTGTCCTGCGACGGCTTCTACACCCTGACCTGGAGACCGTCGCTGGCGGTGCTGCTCGTGATCGCCGGTGGGTTGACCGTGCTGGCCTTCGCCGCCTTCCGCCGCCGTGATCTGAACTGAGGGGGCAGCGGCCGCCCGGCGGCAAGAGCTTGCAGCCGGGCGGTTAGCGGTGAAATATTCCTTCACATGACCGCCCCAGCGGGCTCAGCCGACGGTGGAGCCGAACACCTCGTCGCGGACGGCGTTCAGCGCCGTCCGCAGCGCGCCGCGCAGGATCGGCTCCTCGGTGAGGCCGGTGGGCAACACCCGGGGCCGGACCAGGGTGATCGCCGCGACCTCCCGCTGCACCCGGTCGGCGAGCGCCGCGCCGCCGGCCTGGCCGACCTCGCCGGCCAGCACGACCAGCGGTGGGTCGAGCACCACGCAGGTGCTGGCCACACCGAGCGCGAGCCGGCGGGCCAACTCGTCGAGCATCGGGCCACCGTCCGCGCCGGCCGCGACCGCCGCACGCACCGCTCCGGCGGCGTCCGGTGCGGAGAAGCCGTGTTCGCGGGCGACCGCGCGTACCGAGTCGCCGCCGATGACCTGCTGGAAGGCGGGCTTGGCGCGCCGCGAGACGTCGCGCGGGATGGGCGCGCCGGGCACCGGCAGGTAGCCGATCTCTCCGGCCGCGCCACTACTGCCGTGGTGCAGTCGTCCACCCAGCATGATCGCCAGGCCGACGCCGGCGCCCACCCAGACCAGGACGAAGTCGGCCACGCCCTGTGCGGCGCCGGACTGCGCCTCGGCCACCGCCGCCAGGTTGACGTCGTTCTCGAAGACCACCGGCGTGTGCAGGTCGTCCCGCAGCGCGGCGAGCAGACCGCTGTGCCAGCGCGGCAGGTTGAAGGCGAAGGTGATGTCGCCGGTCTGCGGGTCGACCAGGCCCGGCGTGCCGAGCACGATTCGTCGGACGCTGCTGAGCTGCGCCTGCGCGCTGCTGGCGGCCTGCACCACCGCGTTGTGCACCACGCCCACGGGATCGTCGGTGTCGCGCGTCGACTGCTCCACCCGGCCGATGACGGCGCCGGTGATGTCGGCGCAGGCGGCCACCACCCGGTCCGGCCCGACGTCCACCCCGACGACGTGGGCGCTGCTCGGGCGCACGGCATAGAGCTGGGCGTTCGGCCCCCGACCGCCGGCCTGCTCGCCGACCCGACTGACCAGGCCGCGCTCCTCGAGACGCTCGACGAGTTGCGAAGCGGTGACCTTGGACAGGCCGGTCAGTTCGCCGAGGCGCGCCCGGGTGAGTGGTCCACGCTCGAGGAGCAGTTCCAGCGCCGCACGATCGTTGAGCGCCCGCAACAGGCGGGGTGTGCCGGGCAGCCTGGTCGCACTCATGCCACGTCCTCTAGTTTTAGTAAACTTTGCTAACTGTAAACCGACCTGCGAACGGGTAGCCGTAGCGTAACGGCCGCCCGGAGGCAGAGCGCTCGGCCGACCCGGCAGGGTGCCGACCACCGCGGGTACACGTTCGTATCCACGGGGAGCGAAGGGGGAGATCTCGTGGGGCTCGATCCAGGACTGCGCCGGCTCGCGCTGGGCACGTTGCTCGCCGCGTACCCGGGAGCGGTCCCGCCGGAGTGGGCGGTCGACCTGGTGGCCGACGGGCTTGCCGGGCACACCCTGTTCGGCACGAACGTGCACGACCCCGCACAGGTGGCGGCGAGCACCGCGGCACTGCGCGCCGGCCGGTCGGACGTGCTGCTCGCCATCGACGAGGAGGGTGGCGACGTGACCCGGCTGGCCCACGCCACCGGCAGCCCGTACCCCGGCAACGCCGCCCTCGGCGCGGTCGGCGACGTGGCGCTCACCCGCCGGGTCTACCGGTCGATCGGGGCGGAACTGGCCGCGCTCGGCATCACCGTCAACCTGGCCCCCACCGTCGACGTGAACACCGCCGACGACAACCCGGTGATCGGCACCCGCTCGTTCGGCGCCGATCCGCTCCTGGTGGCCGCGCACTCGGCCGCCGCCGTCAGCGGCCTCCAGGCCGCCGGTGTCGCCGCCTGCGCCAAGCATTTCCCCGGCCACGGCGCGACAGTCACCGACTCCCACCACGAGCTGCCCACGGTGGACGTTCCGCTGGAGCTGCTCCGCCAACGCGACCTGCCGCCGTTCGCCGCGGTCGTCGCCGCCGGCGCCCAGGCCGTGATGACCGCGCACATCCGGGTGCCGGCGCTGACCGGCGACGGTCCGGCCACCTTCAGCCGGGCCGTCCTGGTCGACCTGCTGCGCGACGAGTACGGCTTCACCGGCACGGTGATCACCGACGCCCTGGAGATGAAGGGCGCGGCGGTGGCCGCCGGAGGCGTCGGGCCGGCTGCCGTGCGGGCGCTGTCGGCCGGCGCCGACCTGCTCTGCATCGGCGCGCAGGTGGACGCCGCGCTGGTCGAGCGCGTGGCCGCCGAGATCGCCGAGGCGACCAGCGACGGCCGGCTGCCGATCGCCAGGGTCGAGGAGGCGGCCGGCCGCGCCGCCGCGCTCGCCGCCTGGACCCGGGCCGCGGGCGGGTCGCCGGCAGACCCCGAGCCCGATCTGGGGTACGCGGTGGCACGCCGGGCGGTACGCGTAGAGGGGCTGCTCACCGGCCTGGAACAGCCGCTGGTGGTGCAGGTGCACACCGAGTCCACGATGGCCGAGGGGCGGGTGCCGTGGGGACTCGGCCCACACCTCGACGGCGCACGCGAGATCCGCGTGGTCGCCAGCGAGACCGATCAGGCGGCCGTACGCGAACTGGCCGGGGATCGGCCGATCGTGCTGGTCGGTCGCCATCTGCACCGGCTGCCCGGCGGTCCGGAGCTGATCGACGCCCTGGCCGCCGTGCACCCGGTGACCGTCGTGGAGATGGGCTGGCCGGCGGCGTGGCGACCCACCGGCGTACGCGCGTTCGTCACCACGTACGGCGCGAGCCACGCCAACGGTCGGGCGGCTGCGGAGGCGCTCGGCCTGGCGGGCTGAGTCGGAGCGACCACAATCGTGGGTGCCCCTCTCTTGAACGCGTTCAATTACTCATCTACGCTGATGCCGTCAGCGGTTGAACATGTTCAAAGGAGGCTTCCACGTGGACATGAAGGTCTGGATGTACCTGGTCTACCTCGCGGTCAGCATCGGCCTGACGATCTGGGTGGCGCGGGCGCTGTCCCGCAACGGGCTGGTCTTCCTCGAAGAGGTCTTCGCCGACGAACGGCTGGCCGCAGCGGTCAACAGCCTGCTCGTGGTCGGTTTCTACCTGCTCAACCTCGGCTACGTGACGGTCGCCATGAAGCACCGCGACTCGGTCTCGTCGACGAGCCAGGCGATGGAGGAGCTGTCGCTCAAGATCGGCCTGGTGCTGCTGGTCCTCGGCGCGCTGCACTTCTTCAACGTCTTCGCGCTGGGCCGCTACCGCCGCAACCGGCTCCGTCAGCTCGCCACGCACCCGCCCATCGCGCCGATCGGTCGACTCCCCGTGCCACCCGCGCCGTACGGCGCCCACCCGGCCGGCCCCTACCCGACCGGCCCCTACCCGGCCGGCCCCTACCCGGCCGGCCCCTACCCGGTCGGACCGCAGCCCGGCACCCCAGCACCACACGGCACCGCACAGGCCAGCACCGCACCACACGGCACCGCACAGCCCGGCACCGCACAGCCCGGCACCGCACCGCCCGGTGCCGACGGGCCGGGCACCGGGTCTCCGGCCCGATGACCGCCTCGCCTGTCAGCGGGTCCTCCCAGACTCCGGATCCCACCGCGTTCGGGGGTGGTGGGATCCGGGCCTTCACCGTCCTCTTCGACGCGAACTGCCCGCTCTGCCGCGCCGCGCGCCGGTGGCTCGCGTCCCGCGCCCAACTCGTACCCCTGGAGTTCGTGCCGGCCGGCTCGACCGAGGCCCGGCGGCGCTTCCCCGGCCTGGACCACGACGCGACGCTGCGTGACCTGACCGTCGTGGCCGACACCGGCGAGGTGTACGCGGGCGACGGCGCGTGGTTCGCCTGCCTCTGGGCGCTGGCCGACCACCGGTCGGCGGCCGAGCGGCTGTCCCAGCCACACCTGTTGCCGCTGGCCCGGCAGGTGGTGGCGGCCGCCTCGGCGATCCGGGAGCGGGTTCGCGATCCGTGGGCCGAGCCGATCGACGAGCCGGCGGGATACCGTGACCTCGATGACCGAGCAACCTGCGCCGACGACCACTGCGGGTGAGCCTGCGACCGCCCGGGGCGAGCAGACCCGGCAGCTCATCCGGGACACCGCGATGCGGTTGTTCCGCGAGCGTGGCTACGCCCAGACCACGATGCGGGCGATCGCGCAGGAAGCCGGCGTGGCGGTGGGCAACGCGTACTACTACTTCGGTTCGAAGGACCACCTGATCCAGGAGTTTTACGCACAGTCCCAGGCCGAGCTCCGGGCCAGAGCCCAACCGGTGCTCGACCGGGAGGAGGCGTTCGCCGCCCGGCTGGCGGGGGTGCTGCACGCCGCCGTCGACGTGCTCACCCCGTCGCACGAGTTCGCGGCGACCTTCTTCAAGACGGCGGCGGAACCGACCTCACCGCTCAGTCCGTTCTCCGCGGAGTCGTCCGGTCCACGGCTGGCGGCGATCGACCTGTTCGCCGAGGTGCTGACCGGCTCGACCGCCAAGGTCGACGCGGAGTTGCGTACTCAACTCCCCGAACTGCTCTGGCTGGGGTACATGGGGGTCATCCTCTACTGGGTGCACGACCGCTCGCCCGGTCAGGTGAAGACCCGGCAGCTGATCGACGGCGTGGTGCCGTTGATCGACCGGCTCGTGGCGCTGTCGCGACTGCGGGTGCTCCGCCCGGTGACGCGACAGGTCGTCGACCTCATCCACACGCTGCGTCACTGACCGGATCATCCGCGTCGCCCGGCGTCGTAGCAGGTCAAGTCCACTATTCGACACTCCGACTCGACAGCTCGCATCTTGCAGCTTGCAGTTTCGATACGTAGCGTGATCGATATCGGATCGGCGCGTCGGTGGCGCGGCCGATCTCGGAGAGAGCCGGGGCCTGGGGGCAGGTTGCGGACCGTGGATCCGGCCCGGGATCCACGGTCCGCGCACTGAACCCAGCCGTGGGGCCGTTCAGCGCGGATACACCCCGTACGCCCGCCAACCCCGGTCCGGGAAGCCCGCCGCATCCGCGACCCGGGCCGAGGCGTGGTTGTCCCTCTCGTGCAGGTACGTCGGCACCGCGCCCTCGTCCAGGACCCGCCGTGCCGCCTGCGCCACCAGCCGACGCGCGAGGCCCCGACCCCGGGCCGCCGGCACGGTACCCACTGCCAGCTCGTGTCCGTACGCGTCGTGACGTTTGATCGCGGCGCCGGCCAGGTAGGCGCCGTCGGCGTCGCGGACCACGAGCACCGGCCTGTCGAACAGCCGCAGCCAGGGCGGTAGACCGGGTGCGGTCGACGGGGTCCACTCCCCCACGTCGGGCAGCGCAGCGGGGGAGAGAGTCCAGCGGAACGGGCCGTCGTGCAGGCAGAAGGCGGGGTGTCCGACGGTCTCCGGCAGTGCCGCGAGCATCCGCTGCGGCGCGCGCTCGATCAACGCCCGGATCGCGGCGACGCGGTCCGGCGCGACGGAGAGCACCGCGCTCTGACCGGTGTCCACGGCGAGGGCCGGACGCAGTCGGCCGTCCCAGGCCGGCACGGCCCGCCGATGCGAGGCGACCACGTGCAGCCCGGACCCGGCCGGCCACTGGCCGAGCCAGGAGGCGAGGTGCAGCTGCAACCGCCGGTCGAGCATGCCCACCTCCCCGTCACCACCCCCGAACGTCGTGATCACCGTACGCCTGGACGCCCGACCGGGCGGGCCATCGCGTCAGGGCGAAGTGCCGCCCGAGATCTGGGAATCGGCTCGTCATATCGACCGTCATAGGTATTTCCATACCTGGACACCTTTGTCTGCCACGGTATGGGCATGCCGATTCAGCCGAACGACCGCCTCCACCAGCACCCGACGCGCCTCTGGCGGGCGGCGGAGGCCGCCGCGGACGTCCCGGCCCAGGCGCGGTATCGGATGATCCGCACGGCGGGTGGATTGTCCTGGGCGGCATTGAACGAGCTGCCGGTCGGCAGCTTCAGCCGGCACGGTCTCAACACGCGCTGAGCCCTTCGTCCGGTGGTCGGGGACGACACACCGCAGGAGGACCAGCGACGGTATTCGCACACCTGTCGGGTAATTTCTTCCAGGTCCGGCACCCCGGCCTACGACAGGAGAAGCTCCGCGCATGGGCAAGAAGACGATCCACGTCTCCGACTTCACCGGAACCGTTCTGCAGCAGGACGGCGAGGTGGTTCGTGTCGTCGTCCTGGAGCACCCGGACCTGGTCGCCGGGCCCGTGCAGCTCGACGCCACCCCGGGCGAGGTGGAGAACATCGACGACGCCGCGCTCGACGTGGCGGTGGTCGAGATCCACGACCGGCACGGTGGTGGCGAACCACGACGGGTGGTCCTCACCGCAAGCGAGTTCGATGCGATGGCCACCGACGTCCCGATGGCCCAGTTGCTGAAGACGGCCGAGCGGGTCCGCCCGCCCAAGGCCCGCAAGAGCGTCGAAAAGATCGACTACGGCACGCTGGAACACGCCGGCAAGCCGCACCGGGGCAGGGTCACCGAGGAGGAGGCCCGACTGGTCCGCGAGCAGCTCGACGAGGTCAACAAGCGGCTCGCCGACGCGGGCGTACGCCAGATCGACCCGGCCGATCCGGAGCACGCCCTGCGCTACGGCTTCCCCGACGTCTCCTGAACGGGCACGTCAACAGGTCTTCTTCGCCCGCTTGCGGAAGGCGGTCTCGGTGACCGCCTTCCGCTTGCCGGCCGCTTCTGGGACCAGGACGTCTCCGGGCCCGAGCGCGGTCAGCTCGTCCAGCGTGAAGTGGACGGGGATGGCGTCGCGCTGCGTGCCGTAGGCAGCGGCCGAGTATTCGACGGCGGGATCGAAGGCGACAAGCGTCTGTTCGTCGACCGTCCAACCCGGCGGCAGTTCGAAGACGGTCACACTCGTCACCTCGGCGTCGCCCTCGCGGTCGACGGTCCAGCTCGCGGCCGGCGTGGGCTCGATGGTGAAGACGCTGATCCGCTCCATCTCGAACACGGCGCACTCGGCGAACAGCAGCACCGGCCGACCATCGACGGCCCGGACCGCCAGCACCGGCTTGTCCGCGGGGCTACAGGCCGACATCCCGGCCAGGGCGGCGACCATCACGAGGATGCCCACCACCCCCCGATTTCCAGCGCCCCGGCGGGACATCCGTTCGTCGGCACGTCGCATTCCACTGCCCCCGTCCCGCCGACATCGATACACCGGCATGTCTCCGTTCGGCAACCCGAGGCTAGGCGAGGGGGCGGCGACGTGCGGCCCCTACCGGGCCTCGTCGTCGGTCGCGGACGCCTTGACGACGGCCGCGAGGGCGGCGGACAGGTCGCCTTCGACGGCTTCCTTGGTCAGGCCCAGATCGGTGAGCACGCCGGTCCCGTCCTCCTGCTCCAGCAGGGCGAGCAGGAGGTGCTCGGTGCCGATGTAGTTGTGGCCGAGGCGCAGCGCCTCCCGGAAGGTCAACTCCAACGCCTTCTTGCCGGCGGCGTTGTAGGGGATCAGGTCGGGGACGTCGTCGGACCTCGGCGGGAGGGCGGCACCGACGGCCTCGCGCACGGCCTCGGGGGTGGCGCCCCGACCGGTCAGCACCCTTGCGGCCAGCCCGTCGGGCTCGGCGAGCAGGCCCAGCACCAGGTGCGCGGGTCCGATCTCGGGGTTTCCGGCGGCCCGGGCCTCCTCCTGCGAGGCCATCACCACGTTGCGGGCGCGCGGGGTGAACCTCCCGAAGCCGGCGTTCGGGTCGAGCGCCGCCGCATCGGTGGAGCCCTTCGCCACGAAGCGCTTTTGGGCGGCCTGCTTGCTGACCCCCATGCTGCGGCCGATGTCGGTCCAGGAGGCGCCCGAGCGCCGGGCCTGGTCGACGAAGTGACCGATCAGGTGGTCGGCGACCTCACCGAGGTGGTCGGCGGCGATCACCGCGTCGGTGAGCTGGTCGAGCGCGTCGGTGTGGGCCTTCTTGATGGCCTGGATCAGGTCGTCGAGCTTGACGGAGTTGCTCATCTGGAATGGTTCGGTCATGCCGTCAACCTTAGGTTGACGGCTGCCGTCTCGTCAACCCATGGTTGACGGTTTCGGTCGAACGGGTGCCGGTTATGGTGGGCGCGGCCGCACACCGGAGGAGGGCCGCCATGCGTCTGCACGTGGGGTGCGCGATGTGGAGTCACCGGTCGTGGCCGGGCCACTCGCTGCCCTCCGGAGAGCGCCTACGGCACTACGCCAGTTGGTGCGATGCCGTGGAGGGCAACACCACGTTCTACGCGACCCCGGCCCGGGACACCGTGGCGTCCTGGGCGGCGCAGACGGATGCCGACTTCCGGTTCGTCCTCAAGCTGCCCAAGGTGATCACGCACGAACGCCGGCTCACCGACGCCGGCGGGCCGCTGCGCGCCTTCCTGGACGCGATCGAGCCCCTCGGCCCGCGCGTGCACGCCCTCTGGGTCCAGCTGCCGGGGTCGTTCGCGCCCGCCGACGTACCCATGCTCGGTCGGTTCCTCGCGCAGCTCCCGGCTTCCCACCGGTATGCCGTGGAGGTCCGCCATCCCGCGTTCTTCACCGAGCCACGCGCGATCCGGCTGCTGGAGGAGACCCTCACCGCAGCGTCGGCCGAGTGGATTCCCTTCGACACCACCGCGTTCTTCAGCCGCCCGCCGACAAGTGACGCCGAGCGCGACGCCTGGACCAAGAAGCCCCGGGTGCCGCTGCGGGCCGTCGCGCTGACCGACCGTCCGATCGTGCGTTACCTGGGTCGCGACGACGACACCCGGACCGTCGAGGGGTGGCAGCGCTGGGTCGAGGTCGCCGCCGGCTGGCTGCGCGAGGGCCGCTCCCCCACCATGTTCGTCCACACGCCGGACAACGCCGACGCCCCGCAGCTCGCCCGCCGCTTCCACGACGAGGTACGCGCCCGAGTGCCAGGCCTCGCCGCGCTGCCCGACCCGACACCTGTCGAACCCCTGACCCTGTTCTGATCGCCGGCCATCACGGCTCGCGGTCGAGGAGCGCGTTGAGGTGGTGGGCCGTGCTGATCAGGGAGAGGTGACTGAACGCCTGCGGGAAGTTGCCGATCTGCTCACGGTGGGCGCGATCTCCTCCGAGTAGAGGCCCAGCGGCGTGCTGTACGTCAGCATCTTCTCGAACGTCAGTTCGGCGTCGTCGATCCGTCCGGCCTGGGCCAGCGCCTGGACGGACCAGAAGGTACACATGCTGAAGGTGCCCTCGGAGCCGGCGAGCCCGTCGGGCGACGCCTTCGGGTCGTATCGGTAGACCAGGCTGTCCGAGACCAGCTCGTTGTCCATCGCCCGCAACGTCGACAGCCACATCGGGTCGTTCGGCGCGATGAAGCCGACGCCGGGCATCGCGAGGAGCGAGGCGTCGGTGATGTCGGTGCGGTAGTGCTGCACGAAGACCTGCCGGCCCGGATGGAACCCACGGGCCATGACCTGCTCGTAGATGGCGCTGCGTTCGGCCGCCCAGCGGGTGGTGTCCGCCGGACGCCCCCGGGCCCGTGCGAGGCGGATGGCCCGGTCGAGCGCCAGCCAGCACATCATCCGCCCGTAGGTGAAAACCTGCCGGCCGGACCGGGTCTCCCAGATGCCGTCCTCGGGCTGGTCCCAGTGGTCGCAGAGCCAGTCCATCAGGCTCGCCGTCTTACGCCACCCGTCGTACGACGCCATCAACCCGCTCCGGTCGGCGAGGTGCAACGAGTTGAGCGCCTCGCCGTAAAGTCGTCCCCACGCTGAACCCCCTCGTCAGGCTGACGGCGACGACTACCCGGGAACCCGCGCGCTACACGAACGCCGTCCCGACGTCCGGGCGAGGTGTCGGTGGCCGCCGATAGCGTGGGCGCCTGACGACATCGACGGAAGGACATTGGATGAGCCTGCGCGGATTCGCCACCCTGAACATCTGGGCCGACGACGTGGCGGCGGCCACCGACTGGTACGCCCGATTCCTGGGCCAGGAGGCGTACTTCTCGCGGCCCGGCCCCGACGGGCGTCCCGCCTACACCGAGTTCCGCCTCGGCGACTACCAGGCGGAGCTGGGCATCATCGACCGCCGGTACGCGCCCCCAGGCGCGGCGAGCGGGCCCGGGGGCGCGGTCATGCACTGGCACGTCGACGACCTCGACGCCACCGTGGATCGGCTCCTGGCGCTGGGCGCCACGGAGTACCAGCCGATCACGCCCCACGGAGACGAGGGTTTCGTGACGGCGGCGGTGGTGGACCCCTTCGGCAACGTGCTGGGCGTCATGACCAACCCGCACTACCTCGACATCCTCGCCTCACTCCGGGCGGTCTGAGCTCGGCGTCCCCGTTCCCGCCGCTCGATCCTGGTGGTCCTGGTCCACCGCCTGCCGCACCAGCGCAGCCGCCCTCTGGGTCTCGATCCCGCTGGCGATCAGCAGATCGTGGGCGGCCGCCCGGAACTCCCCCACCGCGACCAACCCGGAATAGCCGAGACGATGGATGTGCGGGCGGGTGGAGTCCCGGACGGCTCCCTGCGCGCGTCCGACCAGCTCGATGCCCGCCAGGATCTGGTCGCGCGCCTCCCTGGGCTCCGCACCGGTCTGGATCGCCCGACGCAGGGTCGGCAGCGCGTCGGCCAGCAGGTCGATGGCCTGCGGAAACTCCTCGGGAATCGGTTCGTCGTCCTTCAGGGCTGTCGTCAGTCGCCGGCACAGAGAGCGGCAACCGTGCAGGCTCCGCTCCAGATGCCTGATGGCCGTGGTGTGCAAGTCCAGGGAATCGCGCTCGCGCCACCGCAGGGGTGCCAGCCGCGTCACCTCCTGCGCGGCCCCGAGCCCGTCGTTCAGAGCGCCCAGGCGGGGATCGAGCTCCCGCAGTCCGCGCAGGCTCCGCTCGGCGTCACCGAGATCGCGCGTCCGCAGCGCCGCGGCCAACTCATGGATGAGGTCGGCCGCCGGCCCGACCACCGGCTCGGCCAGCCGCAGCAACGTCCGCTGCGGATGGATGGGCACCAGGAGCAGACCGACCCCCAGCCCAACCAGCCCACCGACCGCCGCGTCGACGAAGCGGGGGATGGACAGGTCGCGTAGCGGCGGTTCCAGGGTGGCGATCAGCACCGCGGTGCCACCGGCCTGGGTGAGGAGCGATCCGCCGCCCTTGAGCAGGATGGCGACCCCGATCGCCAGCACGACGACCACACCCGTCTGCCAGGGCCCGATGCCGAAGAACGGCATCAGCGTGTCACCGACCGCCAGCCCCAGGGTCACACCGACCAGCAGCTCGATGGTGCGCCGCAGGCGCGACCCCATCGAGGCCGCCACGATGCCGACCGCGGTCGTCGGCGCCAGGACCGGGGAAGAATTGTCCAGGAATTGGTACGCCACGAACCAGGCGATCGCCGCGGCGATGCCGGCCTGCACCGCGAGCAGACCGAACAGGCGCAGCCGCCAGGCACGCGAGCGCAGCCCCTCGCGTGCCCGCGCCCGTACTCGGTCGATCCGGGACTCCCGATGGCGCACCGGCTCGCCGTCGGCCTCCGACCCCTGGTGGGCAGACATTCGCGCCGCATACCCGGCGCGAGGGGACCTATCCGGCGCGGTGTTGCCTGCACGGAATCCACAGTTGTCGACGTCTGCTGTACTCGAGAGCGAGCATTCCCGGCGAAGGAGGCCACTGCCATGTCCACCTCCGAGTTCAGCCCCGACTCTCTGCGTACGCTGATCCGCGCCGGCGCCTGGATCGGCGGTCCCGACACCAGGAAGGCCGCAGTACACCTGTTGACCTCCACCAAGCTGCCGGACCAACCCGGCTTCGCCGACCTGGTCGACGTCGTGCAGATCCCCGAGTACGACGACGGCCACGACATCCAGGTAGCGGTCATCCGCGACTGGCCGGCGCTCCTCGCGCTACCGGCGGTCGAGCACCTGTCCGACGACGACCGACGGCTGCTCGCCCTGGCCGGCAGCCTCGCCACCGGGCAACCCGTCGACCTGGCCACCAACGCCGCCGTCAAGGGCCACGAGCACGCCGCCAAGGTCGCCGAGGCGATGGTGATCGCCGCCGGCTACCACATGAAGTACGAGGTCAAAGCGACCGAGCGACTGACCACGAGGTTCGCCAAAGCCTGACGACCTGCGTGGGTTTGGGACTTCCCTCGGCCAGACGTCGCGGCATCACTGGCCGAAGCGCTTGATCGAATGCGGTAGCCGGCAGAACTGCTCTACGGAGTGGAAACATTCTGAGGACGGTCGTCGTCGCGACCGGTCTGGGGTAGCCCGGACGCAGCGGCGATGGCCTCAACGGCCTCGTCCAGTCCGGTCGTCTCGGGCAGAACGAGTTCGTCAGGCCAGCCCAGGACGTCGTGAGCGGCGTACCAGCCGCTCATCTGCTCGGCGGTGAACTCATTGACCTGCGGGCGGGTGAGGTGCCGGCGCAGGGTTTCGGCCAGCGACACGTCGAGATAGCAGAACAGTGACCGGCCGCGGTGGCCGTCCCGCAGTGCGGTCAGCATGCTTCGGTAGCGACTGGTGTGCATGATGCCTTCCACGACCACGTGGTAGCCGTGGTCGAGCGCGAACCGAACGGTTTGCCCGATCAACGCCGGCGCTGCCCCGCCGGGCTCGTCCCGCTCCCGCAGCAGGATGCGGCGCAGGTAGTCCTGCTCGACGAGGGCACAGCCCCGGCCGTGCCGGCGTCGTAGCTCGCGACCGATGCTGCTCTTGCCCGAGCCGGAGTTGCCCCGGATACAGACGAGGATCGTGTCCGGGGTACCGATGGGCTCAGCGACCACGAAGCCTGCCAGCATGGCCGGTGGACGAGACCTCACCACATCCTCTTCGCTGCCAGCAGAAGGGCGCGAGTGCCGGCCCCGGAGGGCCTCATGGCAGGAGCAGGTGGCTCAGTGTCGGCGCTGCGGCAGGACGAGCAGCGTCACGGAGTTCGCCGGGTACGTCGCGCTGATGCCACCCCGGGTCACCCGCAGATCCGCACCTCGGACGATCGAGGTGAGATCGGCCGGGCCGTAGGTGAACCGCTGCGCCTTGTCCCCGGCCTGGAATCCGGCGAGCGCGAGCCGCGAGGTCAGATCGCCGCCCGTCTTGTTGACCACCATCACCGTGAGCGCCTTGTCGGACGAGCGCTGCGCGGCGTAGACCGCCAGCTGGCCCTGGTCGCTGCTGACCGCTGACACGCTCACGTCGCCGAACCTGCTCTTGGCGCCGTCGTAGTTCCGGTACATCCGGAACGCGTACGCGCCGGGGTCGGTCGGCGCGGGTTCGCCCCAGATGGTCGCGAGGTCCAGACCCTCGCGCCCGAAGATGCCCAGGACATCGGCCTGCGCGAGCGCGCCGTTGATGTCGTCCAGGGCGCCCCAGTTGTATTCGGTGATGGCGACCTTGGTGCCGGGGTAGTACTGCGCGACCCACGCCTTCATCTGGCGGATGAACTGCAACGGCGGCGCGTTCACCCCACCGGGGCCGATCCACGACTCGTCGACGTACGTCGGATCCCACAGCGACCGGGTGGACCGCAGCCGCAGCGCGTTGGATTCCGCGTCCTTACCGCCGCTGATCTGCGGGTAGTAGTGCTGATCGAAGTAGTCGAGGAATCGCTTTCCGCCGTGGGCGTCGCCGAAGTCCTTCATGTTCTTCAGATACCACTGGGAGAGGTTGAGTCCGCCGTGCGCCGCCGCGTCGGCACCCGGCGCACATCCGTCCACGCCGGACGCCACCCATTCGCAGTAGCCCCAGCCGGACGGGCCGAGCACTGCCGCACGGGGGTCGGCAGCCTTGATCGCCGCAGCGGTCGCCGTGCCCTTGCCGCCCAGCTCGTCGTAGCTCACCGGCTCGGGATGCACGTCACGGTGGGTGGAGTTCCACAGCACCGGCTCGTTGTCGAGTTCGTAGATCGACACGCCGCCGCGGGACGCCGGACCGAACTGGTTCACGAGATGGGACACCATCTCGCCCGCGAACGACGCGTCGGCCGGGATCGAGGTGTCCGTGGGTACGGCACCGGTCAGGTTCGCGTCGGCGTGCCGGCCGTTTCCACAGTTGGGGTCCCACTGGTCGAACGAGTCCTGCTCGGGAAAGCGGGTGGCCGGGAAGCCGCAGGCGAACGGGTGCTGCGAGGGCGAATCCTTCGCCACCCATCCGATCAACGGCACGGCGACCACCTGCTTGGTCCCGCGGTCCCGGTTCCGCTGGACGAACGCCTCGACCGTGTTGTCAGGTCCGGCCACGATGTTCTCGAAGTACCAGTCACTACCCGTGTTGTAGGTGTGGTTCTTGAAGTTGTAACGGCTGGTCGCGTTACCACCCCACCGAGCCACCGGCGTGCCGAGTTCGGTGACGAGCGCGGGGTCGCCCCCGTTCATGCCGTAGATGTCGGGGCTGATCGCGTGCCGAGCGGCAGACACGTCCACGGTGAGGGCGAGCCCGGCGGCAGCCTCCGCCGGGCCGGCGACGGCCTGGGTGGTCAGCAGCCCCACCACGAGCGATCCGGCCACACCCATCACCGTGGCAGAGCGCGGCTTGCGCCGTCGTTGCACACCCATCAGAGACTCCCACCGCCGATCGACCCGGGACGGACCGAACCCGCAGACATATTACTGCCTGTCAATGTTGAGTCAATCGAGTTGGATCGATACAAGTGAGATGGGGCGGAACACCCCGCCGTCGCAGTCGTCGTGCCTGACAAGCTGGCCGGGCAACCTCGGGACCGAGATGATGCTTGTCTATCAGCGTTCTGACACCGTGCGGTCGTTGTCTTCACCTGCTGGCGTGACGGAGGGTGGATGCTGCGGGAAGGAGCAGAGGCTTGGGTCAACGGGAGGCGGCGCGACCAGAGCCCCGAGACGTAACAGAGGTGACCTTCAGTCGACAATCCGCACTCGAGGTGTGGCGTCGTGGGCACCTGCTGCAGGAGCAGCTCACCGCGTTCGGATCGGCTCGAACAGCCGCGGAGCTTGAGGCGGCAGAACTGTACCGCCAAGGACAGCATGACGCCGTGGTCGAGGGGTTACGGAGCACACCGATCCAGGAACTCCGATCCGTGCGGCCGGGTCTGCGAATCG
Organism: Micromonospora sp. NPDC005172; assembly: GCF_040608555.1. NCBI lineage: Bacteria > Bacillati > Actinomycetota > Actinomycetes > Micromonosporales > Micromonosporaceae > Micromonospora > Micromonospora sp. NPDC005172. The sequence goes on along the minus strand of NZ_JBEXIL010000012.1, from coordinate 129,828 downwards.
CGCCGAGCCTGGAGCGCCGAGGTTATCGAACAGTCCTGGACGTGCTGCACGCATCGCACGGTGATCTCGTACGCCTTCCAGGAGTAGGAAGCCACAGCGCTGCGGCCGTAGCCGACGCGGCGCAGGCGATTCGACGCCTTTTCCAGCAGAGTGCCTCGGTGCGCTTGGATGCCAACCGCAAGAACCCGGCCTTGGAGCCGCTGTTGCGGGCTCTGTGGGTGCTTCGCATCGTCACCGAGTTGCACGCCGATGGGAGCGCCCGCCTGGGCTCCCTCGCCGACGACCTGGACGATGCCCTGCGCAGGGCGAGGCGCGCCACACACAGAGGCGGGCTGCTGTTCGCTCGGGCCGCCACCAAGGCGGCTGCCTGGACAGCGGTAGCGGAGGTGGAGCGACTGGTGAGTAGTCGCCAGGCAGACGCAGCGGCCACGCTCCTGGCCCGGCAGGACCAACTGAACACCCACGCTTCAACTGCCGGCCGGGATGCGCTGTGGGCCGACTTCACACGCCACGCCGCGGTCTACAACACGCTGCTTGAGCGGGTCAGCGGTAGCACGACAGACGGTGCCGCCGCTCATGGACACCTGCCGCAGGCTCTGCAGAACCAGGCCGCGCAGATCGGGCTGGACCTCGGGAGGTTACGCGTCACGTTGCGCGGCTATCAGGCTTTCGGAGTCCGGTACGCGCTCCTGCAACGGCGTTGCATCCTCGGTGACGAGATGGGGTTGGGCAAGACGATCGAAGCCATCGCGGTCTGCGCCCACCTCACTGCCGCCGGAGGGCGTCACTTCCTCGTCGTCTGCCCGGCCAGCGTCATCGTGAACTGGCTCAACGAGATCGCATCCCACAGCACGCTGCCCGCCCACCGGCTACACGGGCCGCAGCGCGACGAAGCGATCCGCCGATGGCACGCCGACGGCGGCGTGGCCGTCACCACCTTCGAGACATTGAGCCGGCTGTCGTTACCTCAAGACCTCCGCCCCGGCGTCGTCATCGTGGACGAGGCGCAACTGATCAAGAATCCCGCGGCCCAGCGGTCCCAGGCCGTCGCCGCGTATCTCGCCCAGGCGCCCCGAGCCCTCTTCCTGACCGGCACACCGATGCTGAACCGGGTCGACGAGTTCCGAAACTTGATCCGTTACCTGAACCCCGCGGTGGCAGGCACGATCACCGTCACGGACGGACTGGCCGGTGCTGCCAGCTTCCGCCGCAAGGTCGCCAACGTGTACCTGCGCCGCAACCAGAAAGACGTCCTCGACGAACTTCCGGACCTGATCGAGGTCGCAGACTGGGTCGAGATGGGTCAGGCGGAGACGCGCACCTACCAGCGGGCGGTCGAGGCCCGGCGGTTCGCCGACATGCGTCGCGCCGCCGTGGTCACGGACGGATCACGCATGCCGGCGAAGGTGGAGCGCCTGCGCGAGGTCGTCCAGGAGGCCGCGGACAACGGATGGAAGGTCGTGGTCTTCTCCTACTTCCTGGAGGTTCTGAACCGCGTACGCGTGAGCCTGCAGGAAGGCACTCCGACGTTCCTGCTCTCCGGGACCGTCCCCGTCGCCGCTCGGCAGCAGGTCGTGGACGACTTCAGCGGTACGGACGGGCACGCGGTCCTGGTCAGCCAGATCGGCGTTGGCGGGGTGGGCATGAATCTCCCAGCGGCGTCGGTGGTCGTGCTCACCGAGCCGCAACTGACCCCGGCACACGAGGAGCAGGCCATCCGGCGGTGCTACCGGATGGGACAGACCCGCGGTGTACGGGTTCACCGCCTGCTGGCCAGAAACACCGTGGATCAGCGGTTGGTGGAGATGCTCGAACGCAAGAGTGCCCTGATCCGCGCATATACCCATGACAGCATCGCGAAGATGGCTGACCCGTCGGCGACTGACGGCAGCTACGTCGACCACGACCTCCTCGCCGACGAGGCGATCCCGCTCGACCGGCGGATCATCATGGTCGAGCGTCAGCGGCTCGGCCTCGACGAACGGCGGGTGTCCTGACGGCGGGCCGAGCGACCACCCACCCGCGACATGACACGACACGAAAAGGCCCCGACCCGGGGTGAACCACCAGGTCAGGGCCTTGATCGTTGGTGCGCCGCCAGGGACTCGAACCCCGAACCCGCGGATTAAGAGTCCGCTGCTCTGCCAGTTGAGCTAGCGGCGCTCGCTGACAACGACGAGCACGCTAACACGCCCGCGAACCACCCTCGGAACCCATCCCCGGGCTGTGCTCAGTGGGCGGGGTTCGGCGTGTGCGGCAGTTTGCCGAGTTGCTTCCAGTTCGTCTCGGCGACCTCGACGCCGTAGTGCTCGGCGGCGGCGAGGATGTTCTGGAAGGCCAGGTCACGGTCCTTGTCGGTGACACCCTGCACCTGGTCGAAGCGGGCGATCGCGTTACGGACGTGGCCCGCGTCGGTCATCGGCTCCTTGCGCTTGCCGGGGAATGCGAAGACGCTCTCCGGAAGCTCGCGCTTGTCCTTGTCCGTCAGGCCGCCGTGCTCCTCGTGGGGTTTCCAGGTCGACTCCATCGCCCACCATTACCCATTTTTCGTCCAGAGGTACGCCCGGACCGGCTTGATTAAGAGTGTTTAAAGACCCTGTCCGGCATGCGCGGCGAATGCCTACCATACGGCGGCCCGTGACCGTTCGGGTCAGCCCTGTCGTCTGTTCGTTGGGAGTGACCCGTGTCGTACGAAGGCCCGCCGCCGTCGCGTCATCGTCCCCCGGGGTGGGCCACCCACAAGAGACTGAGCGTCGCCGCGGGCGTGGCAGTCGTGCTCGTCGTCGCGGCCGGGGCGGTGTACTTCAGCAACGGCGGGGCGCAGCCCGAGCCGTCGAACGCGGCCAACGCCCTCGGATACCCGTCGCCGTCGGCTGGGCAGGCGGAGTCGCCCGCAACGGGGGTCCCGGCCTCTGCGACACCGTCGGTCTCCGCGACCCCGTCGACCGGCGCGACGCCGTCGACCACTGCCGCACCGAAGGCCCCCGTCACCGGCTGGGTTCCCGTCGACCGTGCGGCCTGGAAGGCGCAGTCCGACGCGTACGAGGCGCTGAGAATCGACCCCGCCCCGGCCGGTGTCGGCGACCTCCCGGAGTTCCGGGCGGACTGCCAGTACAGCCACCGGCTGCCGGATGACCCGATCGTCGCCCCCGGTCTCCCGGGCGCCTCACACATGCACTCCTTCGTCGGCAACAAGGCGGTCAACGCGAACACCGTCGCCGGAGACCTGACGAAGTTCACTGCCACGTCCTGCAAGCCGATCCAGGATCACTCCGCGTACTGGGTGCCCACGCTCTTCGACAACGCGACCGGGAAGCCGGTCGAGACCACAGGCTTCCGGGTCTACTACCGCTCGCTCGCGAAGAACTCGACAGGCCAGATGCCGATGCCCAACGGCCTGCGCATGGTCTCCGGCGACGCCAAGAAGAGGACACCGACACCGCGCGGCGCGACCGGCCAGTTCTACTGCGCCTTCTACGGCCCCGGCGACCTCGACGGCGTCGCCCGCAGCACCAACGGCAACTGGCCGATCTGCGGCGGGACCGCCACGCTGCACTTCATGCTGCAGTTCCCCGACTGCTGGGACGGCAAGCACCTGGACAGCCCCAACCACAAGGACCATGTGGCGTACGGCAGCGGCAATACCTGCCCGCCCGGCCACCCGGTTCGGATTCCGGCGATCACCTTCGACATCCAGTACCCGGCCAAGGGCACCCCGGCGGGCTATTACCTCGCCTCCGACAAGGAGGGCAAGAGCGCCTCGTCGATGCACGGCGACGCGTTCGTGATGTGGGATGTCAACACCATGAACAAGCGCACCAAGAACTGTGTCCTGGGACGCAGGACCTGCGACAACTACGGCTACCAGAAGTAGCCGGGGCCAGGCCCGTGTCGGCCTGGCCCCGGACTCCGGTGGTGATCAGCTACGCAGCGTCCACTGCTGGTTGGCGCCGCCGTTGCACGACCAGAGGATGAGCTTCGTGCCGTTGGCGCTGCCCGCGCCGTTGGCGTCGAGGCAGAGCCCGGACTGGCCGTTGGTGATGGTGCCGTTGGCGTTGATGTTCCACTGCTGGTTCGCGGCGCCGTGGCAGTCCCAGATGATGACCTGGGTGCCGTTGGCGGTGCCCGCTCCCGAGGCGTCCAGGCACTTGTTGCCGTACACCATCAGTTGCTTGCCGGAGGTGGAGGTCCACCGCTGGTTGGTGCCGCTGCCGCAGTCCCAGAGCTGCACCTGGGTGCCGTTGGTCGTCGAGGAGTTGGGGACCTCGACACAGCGGCCGGACTGGCCGCCCACGAGCTGCCCGCCCTGCTGACTGCCACCGCCGCTCTGCTGCCGGACGATGGAGGTCGACTCGGCGGACCGGTTGCCCTGTGCGTCGACGACGTAGAGCCGGTACTCGCCCTGCGTGGCCGGCACGGCGATGGACGTGGCGTTACCGGCCGCCCTGGTCATCGTCGCTCCGGCCGTGAAGGTGGTCGTGCCGTACGGTGCCAGCCAGACCGACTTGGTGGCGTCGCCGGTGCTCCGGATCGGGATCGTCGCCGTGCCACTGGTGACGTACGTGCTGGCCGGCAGCACGTAGTTCGGCGCGGAGAACCTGCTGGCCGGGATGATGTCCCGGTACGCGTCCTCCAGGCCGGAGTTCGCCGCGATGCCGTACGCCGCCGCCGGCCAGACGTAGTCGGAGGAGACGAGGATGTCGGCGACCGTGCTGTTCGGCAGGTTCTTGTTCGAGACCTTGTTGATCGGTCCGTAGATCTGCGTGATGCTGAGGTCGTGCTTCCGACCGAAATCGTCGGAATTGATCATCCAGGTGACGTTCTTGTCGATGCTCAGGACGTTGTCGCGGAACGTGATGAACGCCGAGCCCTCGTCCGGGTGGAGTCCGTACTTGTGGCCCGAGGGCACACCCTGGAGGTAGTTGTTGGTGATCGTGGTCCCAGGCTGGCTGCCCAGCGTGTAGATGGGCGCCGTGTCACTGAGGCGCTGGACCGTGTCGATGATGTGGTTGTAGCTGATGGTGTTGTTCCGCGCCGTCGTGGTCGGCCGATTGGGCACGATCGACCCCGATGACCCGTCGAAGTTCCACCAGCCCCAGCCCATCGTGATGCCGGACCAGGGAGCCTTCTCGATCCGGTTGCGCTGGATCGTGAGGGTGTCGACGAAGTACGCCGAGATGGGGCTGTGCCCGTTGAACAGGACCGCGCTGTCGTAGATGTAGTTGTTCTTGATGTCGATGTTCTTCGGCAGCCCCTCGACCTGCGGGAGGTACTTCTCCCGGTTGCTCGACGTGCCGTCTCCGATGTAGACGTGCTGTGGATGGCCGACGTCGATGGCCGACCCGGCGATGTCGTTGGTGTAGTTGCCGATCAACTGCGTGTTCTGCACGTCGTTGACCATGCTGATGCCGTCGGCGCCGGTGTGCTGGACCCGGTTGCGTTGCAGGAGGATTCCGTCGGCGTTCTGCACCTGGACGATGCCGGGAGTGACGTCCACGTTGCGGTAGTAGTAGACGTGGAAGTTGCCCTTCGCGTACGCCTGCGCGCCGAGGTTGCCCTGCTGCGCCTGCTTGAAGGACGAGCCGGCGACGTTGAACAGGTTCCAGTCGGAGTGCTGCACGGTCAGGCCGGAGAAGGTGATGTTGCGCGCGTGGCTGCTCGTCGAGGTGCCGGCGACGCGCAGCACGGTGGTGACGTTGTTCGGCGCGTAGACCGACGCGGTCGACATGTCCTCGGAGCTGGCCTTGTAGTAGTAGACGGTCTTGCTGCTCTTGTCGAAGAAGAACTCGCCCGGCGCGTCCAGGAACTCGTACGCGTTCATGAGCTTGTGGGAGCCGCCGACCTGGGCGTTGCCGTTGAACGCGCCCTGCGCGATGGCCGCACCCGGCTGCTGGAACAGGGCGACGCGGTTCGTGCCGTCGGTGGTCACCTGACGGACTCCCACGATGGCGGTGGTCCAGGTCGTGCCCGTCTCGATCTCGATGTCGTCCTGGTTGCGGGGGATGGCGGGGAAGTCGTTCTGGCTGTACTTCGCGCCGTCGCACTGGGAGCCCGACTCCCACGCCCAGGACGCCTGGCCGGCGGTGACGTTGTACGTCCCGTAGCACCCCGCCGAACTGATGGTCTTGGTCGCCATCTGCGCGCGCTTGTCGTTGACGTAGAGCGTGCGCAGTTTGGTGCTGCGATCCAGCGGCGCCTTCCAGATGTTGCCGCTGTGCTGGGTCCACCCGGTCACCGGGACGCCGCCGTCAAGGACCGGGGTCTCGCCGGCGTAGGCGGCGTAGCTGATCCGGTACCCGTTGGTGCCGGAGTCGCTGGCGCCGAACTCGACGGTGCTGGTGACCGGATATCTGCCGCCGCGCAGGTACACGTTGATGTCGCCGGTCATGTTCACGTTCACAGTGCGGACGACGTCCCGGGCGCGTTGCACCGTCTTGAACGGCGACGCGAGGGTTCCCGGGTTGCTGTCGTTGCCGTCCGGGGCGACGTAGTAGGTCTCCTGGACCGCGGCCGAGGCCGGCGATTGACTGATCACCACGGCCGGCAGCGTGGCGGCGACGAGCGCCGCCGCGAGCAGTGCCGTGCGGGTGGTGGATACGGCTGATGTCACGTGCTGTCCTTTCTCACTTGTCGTCGACGTGGTGCCTGGTACGTGCATCGAGCGACAAGCAGGGAACAGCGACGCCACCAAGGATCGGCGGGGGGCGTGTGCCGCCCGACCGCACTCTTTTGCCAATCGCTACGAAGTCTCTCGCGGAGCGTATGTCAGACGTGTGACGAATGCAATACGAGATTGGGTCTCATCTATGTCTAAAAGCCTATGAAGAAGGCAAAAGACGCGACTGTTACCAGGTGCGGATGGGCATCATCCGATGAATCGGGCCGGGGCGCACGAGGCACCCCGGCCCGACCCGATCGGTGGCTGCTTCAGCAGCGCCCCGCTCGGCGTGTCGTACCGCCCAGCCGCCAACGGTCACCGAGCGCCCGAGCGCCCCGCAGCCGCCGAGCACGCATCACCGCAGCGAGAAGTCCGCCAGCCGCAGCGGAGTGTCATACACCAGGTAGACGTCCTGGGTGCCGGCGGCCCGGGCCACCTCGGCGCTGACGCTGACGTACCGGTAGTCGTCGCCGGTGCTGGGCACGGTGGCCGTACCCAGCAGTCGTCCGGTGGGCGAGCCCAGTCGAACCTGGATCGTGCCGGTACCCGCCGTGGCCTTGGCGACCCTGGCCGTGAAGGTATGGCTGCCCGGACGCACTGCGGACTTCGCGAAGGAGATCCACTGGCCGGAGGCGGTGGCACCCACGGCCGTACCGCGTACCTTCGTCTCGTCGACGAGCCGGACCCCCGCGTACCCGTCGAAGTTCTCGGCCCTGGTCGTCCGGGACAGGTCCCGGGCCGGGATCGCCTCACCGCGCACCGCGACCGCCGTCCGGGCCCGGAGGTCCGCGGCGCTCGCGCCGACCATCAGGTCGTACGTGGACGACTCGACCACCCACCGACGGCGGGTGACGTCCCAGTTCGCGAGGTCGGCGGCCCGCACCCGCAGCGTGACGGTGCGGGTCTGCCCGGGGGCGAGGTCCACCCGCTGGAACGACTTGAGCGCCCGGATCGGGGTCTTCACCCGCGACGTGCGCTGGTGGGCGTAGAGCTGGACGACCTCGGAACCCGCCCGGCTCCCGCTGTTGGTCACCTCGACGCGGGCCGTGATCGTGCCGTCCGCCGCGACCGACCGGGCGTCCGTGCGGAGCTGGCCGTACCGGAACCCGGTGTACGACAGCCCGTGGCCGAACGGGTAGAGCGGCTTCGCGGTGCTGTAGAGGTAGGTCTGACCGGACGAGATGATGTCGTACTCCAGCAGGTCCGGCGGCAGTTGCCGGTCCGATTGGTACCAGGTCTGAGTGAGCTTGCCGGACGGATTGCGGTCACCGAACAGGACGTCGGCAATGGCATGACCCGTCTCCGCGCCCGCATGGGTGGTCCAGACGATCGCCGGCACGTGCTCCTGCTCCCACCCGATCGTGACCGGATAGCTGGTCTGCACCACCAGCACCGTACGTGGGTTGGCCTTCGTCACGGCCTTGACCAGCGCTTCCTGGCCGGCACTCAGCGCCATCGAGGTGCGGTCGTGCGCCTCGCGCCCGTTGATGAACGGGTTGCTGCCGACGACCAGGACCGCTGTGTCGGCAGCCTTGGCCGCCGCGACGGCACGGTCGACACCGCTGCTGATCACCTCGCGGGAGAAGTGGGTCGCGTCCGCCGCGGTGGACGCGCCGAGCTTGAGGGCGCCGTCGTCGCCGACAGTGACGTACGTGTTGACGCCGAACCAGCTCTCGGTCGTCTCGTAGCCGGCATAACGCAACGCGACAGTCCCGTCGGCCTGCGGCTCCAGCGTGAACTGCTGCTGCACGTACCAGCCGTTCGGCTGCACGTCGCGGGTGACGAACGGCCCCCAGTTGTAGCCGAGGTAGCGACCGTTGGCCGCGTTGCGCAACGTCACCACGCCCTGCCCCCAGTCGACGCTGTCGAACTGGGCCGCGAGCGAGGCGTCGGTGCCGGTGGTGGCGACCGGGTCCGCGTCGGTGGTGCCGGTGGCGGTCACGTACCGGCCGGTGGACGGGTCCTTCAGCGCGATCCGGTCGGCCCCGTCGAGCCCGTCGACGCTGGCCGAGCTGCCCAACCGCTCACGGATGCCGTCGAGTGCGGTCACCTCGTAGGGCATGTCGGCGCCGTACCAGTCGGTGTAGAGGGTGTCGGCAAGCGGGCCGAGCACGGCCACCTTGCGGGTCCGGGACGGGTTCAGCGGAAGGGCCTGCCGGGAGTTCTTCAGCAGCACCATCGCCTCGCCGGCGGCCTGACGTGCCAGCCGCTGGTGTTCCGGGCTGTTGATGACGTCCGGGGTGATCGCCCCGTACCGGCCGCCGCCCGGGTCGAACTCGCCGAGGCGGAAGCGGATGTTCAGGGTCTCGGAGATCCGGGCGTCGATGTCCGCCTCGGTGAGCAGGCCGGCGGCGAGGGCCTGCTTGATGGCGGTGACGGTCGGCTGGGCGTTGGTGTCGTCGGTGATGAAGCTGTTGAGGCCGGCCTTGACGATGGCCGCGTTCCCCTCCGCCTGGGTGGGGTAGTAACCCTGCGAGGCGACGAGGTTGTTCGGCGCCCAGGCGTCGGTGACGTTCATCAACGGCTGGTCGGTCCAGCCTCGTACCACCGTCGCCAGGTCCGGGTCCACGGTGGCGGGACGGCCGTTGACCAGGTTGTACGACGCCATCACGCCGGTCGCCGCGTCGGCCGCGATGGCCGGCTTGAAGGCCGCCCGGTCGTACTCGTTGAGCACCCGTGGGGGGACGTTCGACGAGGTGACGTCGCGCCGGACCTCGTTGTTGTACGCCAGGTAGTGCTTGAGGGTCGGTGCGCTCTTCAGGTGGTCCGGGTCTCCGCCGGTCATCCCCGAGCCGTACGCGGTGGAGATCCTGGCGGTGAGCAGCGGGTCCTCGGAGTAGCCCTCCTCGTTGCGACCCCAGCGCGGGTCGCGCAGCAGGTTGACCACCGGCGCCCAGAGGTTGAGACCCCAGACCCGGGGGTTCTGCGCGTGGTAGCCACGCGCCTCGTCACCCACGGCCGAGCCGACCCGCTGGATCAGGTCGGGGTTCCAGGTGCTCGCCATGCCCACCGGCTGCGGGAAGGACGTGCCGCGGGCCTTGACCACCGCCCCGTTGTTGTCGATGTCGGTCGACCAGGCGACGCCGTGCAGCGCCTCGGTGCCGGTCTTGAACAGGCCGATGCCCAGTCGGGGAACGGCCGGCTGGTACTGGTGCAGCCACGAGATCTTCTCGTCCAGGGTGAGTCGGCCGAGCAGATCGTCGACCCGGGCCTGGACGGGGAGGTGGGGATCCCGGAACGGGTAGGCGGGGTCGGCGTGTGCCGTGCCGGGGACGGTCGGTAGGGCGAGCAGGGCGAGCGCGAGCGCGGTGATTCCGCGCCGAAGGCGCCACTTCCGCATGCGGTTCTCCTCATGTCGTACGACAGGCGCGATTCAGCGCCAAGACCGGCGTGGCCAGGCTCGACACCCGGCTGACGGGCCTGAGACGACGAGTCGTCGAAGCGCTTCGACGACCCGGCCGCATTACCACGGCCATGAATGTGTGATCCGCCAGACTATAGAGCTGCGCCTATGTGGTCGCAATACCGACCGCCCGCCCTACGAGCCGCCGGACGCCAGCCGCCGGACCATCACGCCCTCGATGTCACGGACTGGGACGAAGCCCCACCGGCGCGAATCGACGCTCCCCGAATTGTCACCGAGCAGCACGGTCATGCCGGCCGGCACCCGTCGCACCTGATCGCCGACCACCGGCACGACCGCTTGCGGAACCTGGTCACCGGGCAGCGCCACGACCCGCTTGACGAGCCAGTCGGACGCCCCGGAGCCGGGCGCGGCCGCGCGAGGCCCACCCTCCTGATGGTGTGCGACGACGATGTCGCCGGCCCGGAACCGGTGCGTTCGACGTACCAGGAGGCGGTCGCCGTGGACAAGGCTGGGGACCATGCTGTCCCCCGCGACGCTCACGACGAGGAAGCGCCGGCGCGCCGAAACGGCCCCGCCAACCAGCGCGACAAGCGCCACGAGGACGCCCAGGATGACGAGCAGAAATTGCGATTCGTCGGTCATACGTACCTCCCGGTGTATTGCTCTCATCTTTACGTGGTCAAAACAAGTCGTTGACAACATCGTCACACGCCTATATCCTCGGGATTCCCGGCGAAGGTTCTTGGGGCCTACGTGAGTCACGCCCCTCGACACACGAACACCACGGGGAACGGGGGGAAGTCGTGAGTGTCGCCGTTATCGCGGCAATTCTGATGCTGGCCGGCGTTCTTGCCATATCCATCATCGGCAAGGTACGCAGGCGTTCGAGCTTCGAGGCGTTCGCCGATGCGACCGCGGAACTGCGGGTCACGTCCACACGGTGGTCCCGCCCGGTCGCGGCCGCCTCGATCACGGCCGAGGTCGGCGTCCTCGCTCTCCTGATCTGGCCGGGGACCGCAGCCGTCGGTCTGGCAGCAGCGGTGCTGCTCTTCGGCGCGTTCGTGATCGCGCTCGCGCACGCGGTCCGGCAGGGGTCCACGGCAGGCTGCCACTGTTTCGGTCCGACGAGCACTCCCGTCGCATGGCGACACGTGGCGCGCAGCGGCCTGCTCGCCGCAGCGGCGGCAGGCGCCCTCGTCGGCGCCACGACCCTGCCCACCGTGTCGCTCGGCATGCTGACACCGGCACAATTTCTGGTGGCCTCAACCATTGCGGCCTTCATTACCACGGCACTGGTCAGACTCGATGATCTGACCTGGCTCGTCCGCGGAGTCCCACAAGCGCGCTGACAGTCTCAGAATCGAATGCGCACCCGCACTGACGCGCTTGTGGTGCGCCGATTAAAGGAGCCCTCTGTGGCATTTCTGTCCACTGCTGTCGCCATTCTCGCAGCACTCGTCCTCGCCGATCTCGCGCTGAGCGCCGCAGTTATCAGGCGGCTGCGCGAGACGGAGGCGAAGCTCATCGAAATGACATCACCGCCTGCCTCGGGGCTACCGCTCGGCACCGCCATGCCGGACTTCGTGGCACCGGACGGCCAGCTGTCCCGGGCCGACATCGTGGGCAGCCCGACGTTGATCGGCTTCTTCTCCGCCGGCTGCCGACACTGCCCCGGCCAGGCCGAGAAGCTGGCCGACCGTGCGGAGGAGATCACCGGCAGCGGCGTACGGGTGGTCAGCTTCCTCACCGCGCCCGAGGAGACGACCGAGAACCTTGGTCCGACGCTGCAGAAGGCCGGTCTCCTGGTCATGGACGACACCCCGAGCGCGGTGATGGCCGCGTTCCAGGTGCAGGGCACCCCGACGTTCGTGATGTTCGGCGCGGACGGCCGACTGGTGGCTCGCAGTCACGACCTGGGCGAGGTATTGGGCAGCCGATGAGGCGATCGTCGACGTTGTTGCGGCGCGCCTTCGGAATCTACTTCGGCGCGGCGCCCTGGGCGGCAGCGGTCAGCATAGTGATCATGGTGGTGGGCGGCCTCACGGCGGTCGCCACCGCATGGTTCACCCGAGCGATCATCGACGGCCTCTCGGGCAGCGCCGGGCAGACGATCTGGCTCGGTGTCGTCGGGTTCGGCGTGCTGGCCATCGTGTCACCCGTCATCCTGCACGTTTCCCAGTACGCGCAGCGGGACGCGGAACGTCGGGTGACGATCCGGACCCAGCAGGAACTGTTCAGCGCGGTCTCGGCGCATCCGCGCCTGACCGAGTTGGAGGACAGCAGGTTCCACGACCAGCTCCGGCTGGCCCATGAGGCGAGCCGCTTCGCGCCGACGCAGCTCAACAGCATGATCCTGGGCATCGGACAGGAGTTGATCACCATTGTGGCCTTCGGTGTGACGCTCGTCCGGTGGTCTCCCCTGGTGAGCGCGCTGGTCGTGCTGGCCGTGCTACCCACGCTGGTGGCCCAGATCCGCCTGGCCCGGATGCGGGGCGCGATGCTGGAACGTACCGTGCCGATGTTCCGCCGGCAGGCGTTCTACGCGGCGCTCCTGCTGGACATGCGCGCCGCGAAGGAGATCCGGCTGTTCGGGCTCGGCGCGTTCTTCCAGGGCCGTCTCCTGCGCGAGCTGCGGGCGGCCCAGGCGCAGGAGCGCCATCAGGACCGCGTGGCCCTGTGGGTCGACAGCACCCTCGCGGCGCTGACCGGCATCGTGTCCCTGGTCGCGCTGGCCGTCTTCGTCGCACGGGTCGCCGACGGAAACGGCACCGTCGGCGACCTCGTGGTCGTGATCGCGGCACTGGCCGCGTTGCAGACATCGGCGTCGAGCCTGGTCCGGCAGATCGCCATGCTCGGCGAGACGATGATCGTCTTCGGCCACTACGTGGACATCACCGCGGTGATCGGCGAGACCCGGCGGGCCGTTGCGCTGCCCCCGGCGCCGCCGCTGCAGCGAGGCGTGGAATTCGACGGCGTCTGGTTCCGGTACGCGCCCGACCACGACTGGGTGCTGCGCGACCTCACCATGCGGATCCCCCGCGGCTCGTCCCTCGCGCTGGTCGGCGACAACGGAGCCGGCAAGTCCACGGTGGTCAAACTGCTCTGCGGCTTCCACGTACCCGATCGCGGTGTCATCCGCTGGGACGGCGTCGACATCACCACCCTCGACCCGGCCTCGCTGCGCGCCCGCCTCGGCGCCACCTTCCAGGACTTCATGACGTACGAGTTCTCGGCCCACGACAACATCGCGGTCGGCGACATCAGCGCGCTCGACGACCGCGCACGAGTACGGGCGGCAGCCGCCACCGCCGACCTCGACTCCACGCTGCACGCACTGCCCAACGGGTACGACACCATGCTGACGCGCGCCTTCAGCGACGGGGATGCGCCCGGAGTGGGCGTCGTGCTCTCGGGGGGACAGTGGCAGAGACTGGCTCTCGCCCGAGCCGCGCTCAGGGAGGGCGCCGACATGCTGATCCTCGACGAACCGTCGTCAGGTCTGGACGTGGAGACCGAACACGAGATCAACCGGCGGCTGGTCGCGCTGCGCCACAGCCACACCAGTCTGCTCATCTCGCACCGCCTCAACACCGTCCGGGAGGCGGACAACATCGCGGTGCTCTCCGACGGACGCATTCTCGAACAGGGCCGTCACGACGAGCTGCTGGCATCGGGCGGTCGCTATGCCGACCTGTTCCACCTCCAGGCGTCCGGCTACCACGACGCGGTCACCACCCGGACCTCGATGTGAACGCTCACACCCTGCTCCGCGTCTCGTTGCTGGGCCCCATCGAGGCGACTGTCGGAGGCCAGCCGATGCCCATCGGCAGCCTGGGACGGCGGGCGTTGCTGGCGACCCTCGCCTTCAACCTGGGCGCCGTCGTCGGCGTCAACCGGCTCGTCGAGGTCATCTGGGACGAGCACCCCCCGATGACGGCGACGACGAAGCTCCAGGGTCACGTCTCCGCTCTCCGGCGGAGCCTCGTCCGGCTCGGCGGGGCGGAGGCGGTGCACGTCCTGCAGACACGCCCACCGGGTTACCTCCTGTGCACCGGTCTCACCTCGACCGACCTCGCCCGCTTCGACGAGCTGACGCACAGGGCGGCCGCCGCGCGGCTCCCCGCAGATGCCACCGACCGGGTCACGGCCCTCTCCTCGGCACTGCGACTGTGGCGGGGAGACGCCTGCGTCGATGCCAGGACCGCCGGGGTCGCGGGTCTGGCCGCGCCGCTGGACGAGCGCCGCTGGCGGGCCATGGAGGATCTGGCCGAGGCGCAGCTCGTCCTCGGCGACCACAACTCCGTCATCGACGCGATGGAACCCCTCGTACGGGAGTGGCCGTACCGGGAACGGGCCTGGGAGCACCTCATCGAGGCGCACATGAGGCGCGGCGACGTCGCGTCCGCCCTGGCCACCCATGACCACCTGTGCCAGATCCTGGCCACGGACCTCGGCGTCCAGCCCGGTCGACGAATCGGCCGGTTGATCGACATCATTCGGACACCGAGCCAGCATTGACAGCGCCGGTTTCTCCGCTGCCGACGGCGACCTCTCCGGCCGTCGCCAATGCCGTGCAGCACCGCCATGAACAGCTCGTACGCGATGCCGCAGGAGACCGGAACAGCATTAGCGCACCGTTAGCTGATCGTAAGTCGTCGATGAAAGTCTGGGCACTGTCGACGAACCGCCGTACCGGCGGAGAAGGAGAGAGGTCGTATGATTATCAATCGACTGAGCGACAAGCTACTGGCGGCGTTGCTGCCGAAGGCGACAGCGTCGGCCTGCAACGTCTGCGCTCTCGCCTACACGGGGTGTGGCGGCCCCTTCTGTTACTACTACTACAACAAGGTGGTCGCGGGGCAGGTGCGCTGCTACGCCAACACGGCAAGGGACTGCTACGCGTCCTACGTCAGCTACACCGTGGGCTGCTGCTGACCGTCGAAAGCGCCGCCGCCGGCCGGACATCGCCATCCGGCCGGCGGCAGCACACCGGAGGACCACTGATGCGCGACACGGAGCGTCGATGCTGGCGATAGCCGTGTCGCAATGGCGGGTACGACTGCGTCGATCACTGGCGCTGCTGTCGATGATCGCCGTCGCCGTAGCGGGATTCACCCTGCTGACCGGGGCCGCGGTGACCGCACGCCTGGACGCGGTGGGCACGGTGAACGCCAACTACCGTCCCGTCTACGACCTCCTGGTACGACCGAAGGACGCGGTGCTGCCCCTGGAGCGGGATCGCAACATGGTCCAGTCGGGCCAGTTGGCGGGCATGCGTGGCGGAATCACCGTCGACCAGTGGCACCAGATCCAGGGGGTACGCGGGGTGTCCGTCGCCGCGCCGGTGGCGATGATCGGGTACGTGATGCGTACCGTGCCCCTGACGGTCGACCTGTCGGACCACCTCGACCCGAGCGCGGAGCGTCAGGTGTTACGGGTCCAACCGACCTGGGTGACGGACGCGGGACTCAGCCAGATCCCGGACGGCCCGGCGTACCTCTACGTGACGCGCAACCGGCTGGACGTGGTGCCGAACAGCGCGTTGACGAGCGGCGGGGGTCTGCCGCCGCCGGAGGAAATCGATGCCGACGGCCGACGGGTGAAGGTCTGCCCCGCGGCAGAGGCTGTCGGCGCGCAGGACTGGCTCTCACCGACGGATCTACGCGCCCGGTCGTCGCTGACCTGCGTCGGTGGCCCGGGGTCGAGGGACCGCGAGGGCAGGGCGACGCGGCCGGCCGTCACGCTGGTGTGGACGGTGCCGTTCCTGATGGCCGCGATCGACCCCGACTCGGAGGCGGCGCTGGCGGGGTTGGACGACGCGGTCGCCTCCGGCCGGTACTTCACCCCGGCCGAGGCGCCGACGTCACGACGACTGGACGGGATGCCCTATCCCTACTCGGTGTTGCCGATCCTGATCGCCGACCAGCCTCAGGTCGACACCGCGCTCACCGTCGACGTACAACGTCTCGGTGCGGACGCGGCGCAGTTGGTCCGGACGTCCGCCGACGACCAGCGCCTGCGCGCGGGGCTGGGTGACGCGTCCGGCACCTCGATCGCACACACGAAGACGCCACTCGCGAAGCCGTACCGGGACATGGTCGACCGGATGCTCCAGCCCGGCGAGTTGGGCGTCGAGTACGACCTGGCGACCGCGAACACCATGTGGCTCGACCAGTTCTGGACCGTGGGACCGCCGAAGAGGGTGCCGGCCGGGGACGGCCTGCGCGCCGAGCCAGATCCGTACGACCTGAAGATCTGGGGTCAGGGGGCCGACGACGGCGGGTCGTCCCGGCGCGTGCCCATGGAGTTCGCCGACACCAGCGTGCGGAGCGGCGTCGCCGTCCATCGGAACCTGTCGCACGGGTACGAGGCGCAACCCGGGGACGTGCAGATGCCCGATGCCGCGCTGGGCGCGGTGGGCACGTTCGACCCCGCCAGGATCTCACTGGGCGACGCGTTGTCGGCGGTGCCCATGGACACGTACTTCAATCCGGGGGCCGACGGCGCCGACGACGCGTCACGACGAGCGTTGGGCGGCCGACCCCTGGCCCCCAACTCGAACGTGACAGGCCTGCTCAGCCAACCGCCGCTGATGCTCACCACGATGGCCGCCCTGCCGGCCGTCTTCGACACCGGCGCCTACAGCACCGAGCCCAGCTACCCGGAGTACCAGCTCAACTCCGGCGCCCCCATCAGCGTGGTACGGGTTCGGCTGGCCGGGGATGTGGGCATCGACCCCCTGTCCCGGGAACGGGTCCGCCTGATCGCGGAGGAGATCGCGCAGCGTACCGGTCTCCAGGTCGACATCACGCTGGGCTCGTCGCCGACCGCGATGACGGTGCACTACCCGGCGGGAAACTACGGCCGGCCCGACCTCGCCGTCGCCGAGCCGTGGGTGCAGAAGGGGGTCGCCGCCGTGCTCGTGCGTGCGGCCGACCGCAAGAGCGTGCTGCTGTCCGTCCTGGTGCTCGCGGTGTGCGCGCTGGCCGTGCTCAACGCCAACACCGCGGCGATCCGCGCCAGACGCACCGAGTTCGGCATTCTCACCTGCCTCGGTTGGGGGCGTCGGCACCTCCTGCGGCTGATGTTCATCGAGATCGCCGGGATCGGCCTGGCCGCCGGTGTGGCGGGCACCGGGCTCGCGCTCGGCATCGCGGTGGGCCTCGGTCTGAACATCGCCTGGAGTCACACCCTGCTCGCCATCCCCGCCGCGGTGACTCTCGCCCTGCTCGCCGGCGGCTGGCCGGCGTGGCGAGCCGCCCGACCCGACCCGGCCGAGGTCATCCGCCCCGCCGTTGCGGGGTTCGCCCTACGCGGGCACGCCCCGCGTCGGCTGACGACCCTCGCCCTGGCGAATCTCGTCCGTACACCCGGTCGGACCATCCTCGGCGCGTTGAGCCTGACGATCGGCGTGGCCGCGTTGACCATGCTGTTGGCGATCACGTTCGCGTTCCGCGGTGCCCTCACCGGCACGTTGCTCGGCGACGCCGTGACCCTCCAGGCTCGCGCCGTCGACCACATCGCCGTCGCGGTCACCATCGTGCTGGGCGTCGTGTCCGTCGCCGACGTGCTCTACCTCAACATCTCCGAGCGTGCCCCCGAGTTGGCGCTGTTCGGTGCCGTCGGCTGGACCGACGCCATGCTGAACCGCCTCGTCGTCGTCGAGGCCGTCGGCATGGGCATCCTCGGCGGTGCGCTCGGCGCCGCCGCCGGGCTCGGGGCCGCGGCGGCCTTCGCGGGAGGTGTCACCACGTCCGTCGTCTGGTGTGCGGTGGCCGCGCTGACGTTCGGCGTGGCCGTCTCCGCCGTCTCGGTCGTGGTGCCGATCGCCGTGCTCCGCCGACTGCCCACGGCCCAACTGCTCGCCGACGGGTGAGCGACGAAGGAGTAGGTCGCGTGAAACGGACGCCTGCCGACGCCTCGGCCCGCACGTCACTGGTTCGTCTCAGCGATGTGCGCAAGACCTTCCCGCTGGCCGATGGCGCGCCACTGGTCGCGGTCGACGATGTCAGCCTCTCGATCGCCCCTGGCACGGCGGTCGCGTTGACCGGGCCGAGCGGCTCGGGCAAGTCGACCCTCCTGCACCTGGTCGGCGCCATCGAACGAAGCGACGGTGGCCGCATCGACGTCGGCGGCCAGGAGGTGACCCGCCTGTCCGGCCGCGCGTTGGCGGCGTACCGACGGTCGGTGGGTTTCGTGTTCCAACGGTTCCACCTCCTGCCCACTCTCACCGCCCTGGACAACGTCGTGGCGCCGCTGATCCCGTTCCGCACCGACTTCGACAAGGTCGCTCGCGCCCGCGAGCTGCTGGCGATGGTCGGGCTCGCCGACCGGGCCGCCGCCCTGCCGTCACGGCTCTCCGGCGGACAGCAACAACGGGTCGCCATCGCCCGCGCGCTGATCAACCGGCCCGCCCTGCTGCTGGCCGACGAACCCACCGGCAACCTCGACAGTCAGAACAGCGCCGCGATCGTCGACCTCCTGTTGAGGCTGCGCGACGAGCAGGGTACGACGCTCGTCATGGCCACCCACGACGCCGGTATCGCGGCGCGTTGCGACCGGGCCGTGCAGATGCGCGACGGTCGCCTCACCCACCCGTCGCGGTAACGCGGCGGGCGTTCTCGCGGTCGCGACAAACGCTTGCGTTGATCTCGCGGGTAGGCTCGTGCGTGCTGTCGCAGCCTGCGCTGCTCAACCACGCGCTCGCTGCACCGGCCACCGACCGCCGGTCGACCCGAGACCCGCGCGCCGATCCAGGGGGACGACACCAGGTGAGCGCCCATTCGATGGTGTTGTTCGTACTCGCCGCCGTGGCGGTCGTGGTCGCCGTCCGGTGGGTGGCGTCCCGCACCGGCCTGCCGGCGGCCGCGCTGCTGCCGCTCATCGGCATCGTGTACGCGCTGCTCCCCGGTCCCAACGTCGGCCTCGACCCCGACCTGGTGCTCATGGTCGTGCTGCCGCCGCTGCTCTACAGCGCCGCGTTGGACTCCTCGCTGCTGGACATCCGCCGGAACCTGCGCATCGTGGTCAGCCTCTCGGTGGTGCTGGTGCTCCTCACCGGGCTGCTCGTCGGCCTCGGGTTCCACCTGTTCGTCGCGGGTGCGACCCTGGCCGCCGGAATCGCGGTCGGCGCCGCCATCGCCCCGCCCGACCCGGTGGCCGCCCTCGCGGTGGGCCGCCGGGTCAACCTGCCGCCGAAGATGGTCACGATCATCCAGGGCGAGGGACTGCTCAACGACGCCACCGCCCTGACGATGCTCAGCGTGGCGGTGGCCGCCGCCGTCGGTGGGACGTTCTCGTTTCCCGCCGCCGTCGCGCAGTTCGTGGTGGCGGCGGTCGGTGGGGTGGCCGTCGGGGTGGCTGTCGCCTGGGCGAAACGGCTGGCCCGACCTCTCACCGCGGACCCGCTGATGTCCAACGCGATCTCGCTGGCGACACCGTTCGTCGCCTACCTGCTGGGCGAGGCGCTGCACGTCTCCGGGGTGCTCGCCGTGGTGATCGCCGGGCTGATCGTCGGCCACCAGACGCCCCAGGTCGGGTCCGGGGCGGCCCGACTCCAGACCAACGCCGTGTGGCGACTTGTCGACTTCCTCCTCGAAGGCTTCGTCTTCCTGCTGATCGGACAGCAGCTTCCCGAGGTGGTGAAGGGTCTACGCCAGTACGACACCTCGACGATCGTCATCGCCGTCGCGGTGTCCGTGGGCGTGGTGCTGCTCCTACGCCCGGCCTGGCTGGTGATGACCCAGTCGCTCCCCCGGTCCCTGCACACCCGCCTCGGTGGTGTCTCCGAGCAGGACGACACCGATGAGCCGAGCAGCGCCCGACAGGTGGCGCGGGCCGACCGCAACGCCCGCCGGCTCAGCTCCCGCGAGGTGGTGGCGCTGAGCTGGTCCGGCACGCGCGGCGTGATCAGCCTGGCCGCGATCTTCACCCTCCCGCTGACCACCGACGACGGGTCGCCCTTTCCCGACCGGGACCTGCTGCTGTTCTGCACCTTCGTGGTCGTCCTCGTGACGCTCGTCGGGCAGGGTCTGACGTTCGCACCGCTCGTGCGGATGCTCGGCCTGCGTGCCAACGAAACCGACCAGGCTCGGGTACGCAACGAGGCGCGCTCCGCCGCGGTCGAGGCGGCTCTGGCCCGCCTCGACGAGGTCGCCGCCGCCGAGCCGGACAGCGCGGTGGCCGTCAACACCACGCGTACGCAGTTGTTGGCCCGACTGGCGCGCTATCGCGGCCGACTCGACCTGCTCGAGCAGAGCGGGTCCGGCGAGCTGCCCACCTCACCGCAGTACGAGACGGCGCTGCGGGTCCGCCGTACGGCCCTCGACGCGCAGCGCGAGGAGCTGGTGCGCTGGCGTGACTCGGGGCGGCTGCCGGACGAGGAACTGCGGATCCTGGAGCGGGAACTCGACCACCAGGAACTGCTGCTCCCCAAACGGCAGTAGCCGTCTCCACCTCACCGCAGCGTCAACGTGACCTGCCCGGTCGCGACCCCGGACGGATCCACCACCACCGTGTACGCGCCAGCGGCCGGCAGCGTCGTCGGCCCGATCTCACCAACCCCGTTGACCACGCATCCGCTGCTGATCAGGCTGCCGTCGGGGGCGCGTAACTCCAGCACACCGCACTGGTCGGGCAGTTCGGTGGCGGTCGCGGTCAGACTCACCGACGCGCCGGCGCCAGCGGTGAACCGGTAGCTGGTGACCGCGCCCGGTCGCTCGACGGTGGCGACGACCGACGGACCGCCGACGGTGATCGTCGCCGCCCGGTCGCGGCTGCTGACCAGCCGCAGCGTGGTCGCGCCGGTGGTGCGTCCGGTCGGATCCACCACCACCGTGTACGTCCCGTCGGCGGGCAGCAGTGTGCCGTCGATCTCGCCGACGCCGTTGATCACGCAGCCGCTGCTCAGCAGCCGGTCCTGGGTGTCGCGCAGTTCCAGCGGGGAGCACTGGTTGGGCAGTGTGCTCGTGGGCACCTCGACGAAGACGCGCTCACCCTGCCGCCCGGTGAACCGGTACCGGGCCGCCGCGCCGGGCTGCTCCAGGGTCGCGGTGACCTCCGGGCCGTTCGCCTGCAGCGTGCCGTTAACGTCCCGGGCCACGTACACCCGGACGGCGGCTCGTCCGGTGTCGCCGGGGGCGGCGGTGACCCGCACGGCGTACGTGCCGGTGGCGGTGAGGTCGACGCGGTCGATGTACCCGACGCCGTCGATGGCGCAGCCCGCTCCGATCAGACCGTCGGTCGGGTCGGTGAGCACGTACGGCGAGCAGCGGTTGCCCATTCCGGGCGCGATGACGTCGACGAAGACGGCGTCCCCGGCCCGGCCGGGGAACGTCAGTGGTGCCCCGCCGGGGGTCAGGCTGGCGCTCGCCACGGCCACGGCGGTGATCGACGGGGCGGCGGGCGGGGCGACCCGCTCGGTGCTGGCGCCGGCCACCGCGAACTCGGGACGACCGCTGACCGCGACGTCGAAGACGCACTCGGCGAGCTGGGCGGGAGCGGTGACGCCCGCCCAGCCGCAGATCTGCTCGGCCGTGGCGCGGCGGGCCGGGTCGAGGTCGCCGACCGTGATCTCCCGCTCGGGGAAGGCACGGTCGGTGAACGTGCCGGTGTCCTGCCCGTCGTCGTAGTGCAGCAGCGAGCGGTCCGCGGTGATCCGCCAACTGTCCGCGTACGTCGGGTAGAGCTGTGTGAACGGCACGGGCTGGGTGAGGGCCGCCCCGGTGGCGGGCGCGACGTCGTCGGCCGGGTCGCCGTCGAAGTCGCCGAGCAGGCCGCGTACCTTCCCGGCCCGGCCGTCGGCGAGCCGGACCAGCACCCGGTAGCCGTACCTGCCGATCTGGTCCACCGCCGCCGCCGAGCCGTCCGGCCACGTCACGTCGTACCCGTCGGATTCTCCGGTGTCGGACGGGCGGCGGGTGAGGTTGCCGCCGGTCAGGTCGGTCCGTTCGGGCGGCACGGCGACCGGTGCGCCGTCCACGTGCACCCGGGTGACGCCGTCGGTGAGGGTGAGCGCGACGCGGTGGGCGCCGACCCGGAACGCCACGGCCGAATTGACCGAGGCGGAGCGGGAGCCCGCCATCGGCGCCTGCCGGACCTGGATCTCCAGCGGGTCGCCACCGGTGGCCGCGACCAGGGTGAACTCGCCGACGGCCTGGAAGTCGTACGCGACCCGGTCGAAGGTGACCAGGTGCGGGTCGCCGTTGCTGCCGCCGCAGTCGGCGCCGTCCTCGCACATTTTCGCCGGCCCCTTCGGCGGGGGCGTCTTCTTCGGCGGCTTCTTGCACTCGTCGAGGCTCTTGGGCAGCGTCTTGCCCTTGTACTCCTTGCGCGGCGGCAGGCCCTTCGCCACCCGGTACCGGTTCTCGGCCAACGTCGCCCGCACCTCGGCGGTGGGAATGCCGGTGCTCCCGCACTCGCCGGGTGGGACGGCGTTCCGGGAGATGTCGTCCGCGTGGTTCAACTCGTGGTAGAGCGCGGCGCAGGGGTCCCGGGCCACCCCGTCGTCGTACGGGTCGGTGGAGGTCGGGTTCCAGGTGACGGTGGACGAGCCCTTGCCGTCGGGGCTGTCCGGTGTCTCGAACGCGCCGGAGCCGCCCGGGGTGGGGATGATCCGCACCTTCGGGCTCTTCTTGTCCTTCAGCCGGGGCAACAGGCCGGACGGGTCCCCGCCCGCCGTGGCGAACCCGCTCAGACAGCCGTCGACAGCCGCCTGGAAGTCGACACCCTTGATCGGCACGCCGGAGGTCGGGTCGACCGAGTAGTCGGCCCGGGCCGGACGGGCACCGCCGCCGACCAGCGCGCCGACGGCCACCAGCAGGACGGCAACGGTCGCGGCCGTCGGCCGGCGGCGGCGTACCCGCAGCAGGGCCACCAGCGCGGCCAGGAGCAGCACCAGCAGCAGTCCACCAGCGATCAGCCAGACCCAGCGGCGACCGGACCCACCGCCGTCACCGACCGTGAACGTGGTGGTCCCCAGGGCCGTCGCGCCCCGACAGCTGTCGACCGCGCCGGCGACCGGCAGGGTCACGTAGCCGGCCGTGACCTCGTACCGGCCGGGAGCGCCCACCGGCCAGAGCGAGTCGAGTCCACCGCCGTCCCCGGTGGCGGCCACCGAGCGCAGCACGACGTCGCCGGGCGCGTCACCGAGCCGTACTCCGGTCAGCGTCACGGCAGCGGTCGCGCCGGGCTCGACAGTGGTCAGACCAGCGGTGGCCGCTGCGGCGATCCCGTCGTCGTGGAAGCTGCGGGCGAGCGTCGGCGTGAGGTCGCGCCCGTCCCGGCGTACCCCGGCAATCTGGACGGTGCCGACGGCGGTGGTCGGCAGCGCGCACGCCGACCCGGTGGAGTTCGTGACGGTGAGGTCCAGGCGGACCTGGACACCGGCGCGGTAGTCCGCCTGCCCGGCGCGCAGGACCAGGCCGAGGCCGCCGTCGCCGGGCGCTGCGGCGGCACTCGCCGCCCCGGCCACCAGGGCCGTCAGCAGTACGGCGAGTCCGATCGCCGGTCGCAGCATCCGTCTCATGGTGGGGACTGTAGGGGCGCGGGTACGGGATTCCCGTGCTCTGTCGGGGACCGGTCGCTGCGGGGTAGGGCCTGCCCCACCTGCGACAGTCCCGCTCACCGGCTGTCACCTGGACGGCTCACTTCATAGCCTGCGAATACGGTTCTCTGTTGCTTACGGGGGTAGTCGTGACGTTCTCCAGCAAGGACCCGCCGGTGGTGCTCGAAGGGTCGCCCGGGACGTTCTCCCGGATCGCCAACGTCGACGCCCTGCGCGCCGTGGCGCTGCTCCTCATCCTGCTCGTCAACGTCGCCTTCTTCGCCTCCGGATATCCCTTCCACCTGGTCCCCGATCCCGCCCACGACTCGTGGAGCGACCACGCGGTCGGATGGTTGGTCGAACTGCTCCTCGCGATGAAGGCGTACCTGCTCTTCGCCTTCCTGTTCGGCTACAGCTTCACCCTCCAGCTCGACTCCGCCGCGCGGCGCGGTGTCGCGATCGCACCCCGGTTCCGGCGACGGATGGTCGGGCTCTTCGTGCTCGGCATCCTGCACGCCGTGCTGCTGTTCCAGGGCGACATCCTGACCACGTACGCGCTGCTCGGCCTGGTCCTGCTCGCCATGCGCAGAGTCCGCGTCGGGACCGCGCTGCGCGTCGCCGTCCTGCTGACCGGTGTGATCGGCTTCCTTCTCGCGCTTGCCGCCACGAGCGGGACCCAACTGGTCACCGACCCGGCGGCGGCGCTCGCGGCGGGCCAGCGATCCACCGAGGCACTACAGGGCGGCATCGGCTCGGTGATCGTCGAACACGTACGCCAACTGCCGGCGATGGTCGGCACGCTCCTCGTCCAGGGACCACTCGCCCTCTCGGCGTTCCTCTTCGGATACGCGGCGGGGCGTCGCGCCTCCTCACCGACGTCGTCGGGAACCGGCAGCTCCTGCGCCGGGTACAGCGGGTGGGCTACCCGATCGGGCTGGCTGGCGCGCTGGTCTTCGCCTCGGGAGGGGGCAGCGCCAACCTGACTGGGCTGACGGTCGGTCTGCTCACCGCGCCGCTGCTCGCGGCCGCGTACGCCGCCAGCCTCCTCGAGTTCTTCGAGACCGACCGGGGGCGATGGGTCGTCGCCGTACTCGCGCCGGCCGGACGGATGTCCCTGTCGAACTACCTGGGACAGTCGCTGCTGTGCGTGCTGGTCTTCACCGGCGTCGGGCTGGGCCTCGCCGGCACCGTCGCACCCGCGGTCGTCCTGCTCATCGCGGTCGCGATCTACACCGTGCAGGTGGCCGCCAGCGCGGCGTGGATGACCCGGTTCCGCTACGGACCGGCGGAGTGGCTGTTGCGGGCCTGGACCGAGCAGCGGTGGCCACGGCTGCGATCTGCAGACCAAACCTGACGGAGGTCACTGCCGGCGGCAGCGGACGGTGCTCGCACCTTCGCAGGACGTCGTCACTCTGCCGTCGATCCGTACGCATCGGGGTGCCTAATCGGCTCATTGACACGGGTTACGACAGGCAGCACCTGCAACTCAACCGCCGCCTGTCGCATCATCTCGACCGCGGACGTCATGTCGTAACGACGGTGGAGGATTTCGAAGATGTCCTCCACCGTCTGGACTGCGCCCAGCCTGCCAGAACGCCCGGCTATGGCAGCCACGGCAGCACAAGCTCTGACCGGATCAAGGGAGACGGTATTGGCTGCGAACTCCTTGGGCGGAAGCACTTGCAACCCGCGGGGCAAATTGCCCGGAGGCAGGTCTCGGACGTTCAGCGTGACGATTGCGCCCGCGTTAGCGACAACCGCAGCAGCAACCAGGTGCTCATCGTCGGGGTCAGGAAGGCCGTACGTGCCTTCCAGTCCCTCCCACCCGCCAACCTCTGCGTCGTCAAAATGCTGGCGAACCTGCTCGATAAGGTGCCGCGCGCGCTTGGCGGCCTGGTCAGCCTCATAGCCGCGCTCGATCAGCTTTGCCCGCTGCTCGTATTCCAGCTCCTCGAGCACGACCGAACTCCAGGCGGGACGATACAGACCCTCGATAGCAAGGGACAGAAGAAAGTCGCGCTGCAGATCGGGCCAGAGAACACAGGTATCGAGGAGGGCTGTGAACACGCGCCTATTCTGTCAGGCCCCTGCGGCGTCGTCCGACTACGCGCCGCGCCTCGCGCAGTCGCTGCGTTACCACGTCGAGGTCTTCCTCGTCATCAATGTCCATTGAGGTTGCTTCGAGCGCCGCATACTGCTCGGCCCTGCGCTGTGCCCGGTAGGCAAGCACGTCGGGCAGAAGAACGCGGCGATGAGTTCCCAATCGCTCAAACGGAATCTTGCCCTCGTCGAGCAACTTCACGACGGTAGGTCGGCTGACTCCAAGCAGGTCGGCGGCTTGCTGGGTCGTCAGCTTCAGCGTCCGCGGCGCCACGGTCACCGCAAAGCCCTGCTGCAACGCCTCAACAACCTGGCGAAGCATCCCGTAGACCTCGGCGGGAAGCTCGACGCGGTCGCCAGGGGTAGCACCAGCCAGGAAGTACCGTGGCGCCACTGGCCCCCGGCCCGCCATCTCATGGGCCTGCATGAAGTCATGGACCTGGGCAACCTGTCCATCGGCCTCTGGCAGGTACGTCTCTTCCTTCAGCGCAGCTGCAGTCATGGCCCCTCCTTCTCGAAAGAATCGTAACCGCCTTCGTTTCGTGCGTCCACGAAATGCTACGACTGGCTCGAGAGGAGGTGGGAGCGACGCGCCCGTGGGCCGACTACGCTGGCGTACACGAAAAAGGCCCCGGACTGGTGTCAATCACCAGATCGGGGCCTTGCTCGTTGGTGCGCCGCCAGGGACTCGAACCCCGAACCCGCGGATTAAGAGTCCGCTGCTCTGCCAGTTGAGCTAGCGGCGCTCGTCGGCAACGGGGAGAAGATTAGCACCCCGCCAACCCGGGCTCCAATCCGGTTACCCGGCTCCCCCCTTCGGTCGAGCTTAACGGGCATACAGCCACAAAGAGGCTGTCTGGCATGAGACGGGGGCGTGGGTCTCGGCACTGATGGGGCACGATGTCCGCCAGGTACGCGAGAACAGAGGTGGGGATGGCACGGTTCACGCGAGCCGGGGCGGTGGTGGGCGCTCTGACCCTGGCGGCGTCGCTGGCACTGACCGGGTGCGGCGACGAGCAGAAGAAGCCGGAATTCGTCGGCGGGACGTCGGCGGATGCGAGTGCCGCACCCGACTCGGCCGCGCCGTCGACGAGCGGCGAGCCGAGCGCGCCCAGCGGACCTTCGCTGACGCTGAACCCGGCCGACGGCACGAAGAACAAACCCGTGAGTACGGAGATCAGCGCCAAGCTCCCGAGCGGCGGAAAGGTGTCCGCGGTCACCCTGAGCGCGGCCAGCGGCGGCACCGTGGAGGGCAAGCTCCGCGCCGACGGCTCGGCCTGGGTGCCGTCCGCTCCCCTGAAGTGGGGGACGAAGTACACGGCCACGGTGACGGCGAGCGGGCCGGACGGCACGAGCAGTCAGGGCACCAGCACCTTCACCACGATGGCCAAGCCGAAGTCGATGATCGGGTCTGGCCTGTACCTCTTCGACGACAAGAGCTACGGCGTCGCCATGCCGGTGGTCACCGAGTTCCACCCGGGCATTCCCAAGAAGGACCGGGCGGCGGTGCAGAAGCGGATGTTCGTCAAGACCGACCCGCCGCAGCCGGGCGCCTGGCACTGGGTCGACAACGGCACGCAGGCGTACTACCGGGCACCGGAGTACTGGAAGCCGGGCACCACC
The DNA here is from genome assembly GCF_040608555.1 of Micromonospora sp. NPDC005172. Classification (NCBI taxonomy): domain Bacteria; kingdom Bacillati; phylum Actinomycetota; class Actinomycetes; order Micromonosporales; family Micromonosporaceae; genus Micromonospora; species Micromonospora sp. NPDC005172. The sequence goes on along the minus strand of NZ_JBEXIL010000012.1, from coordinate 102,537 downwards.
CTCACCGTACGGATCGCGCTGGCCGGGGTGCCGTTGAGCAACGGCAGGTACGGCGACATGGACCGCAAGGCCTCCGCCAAGATCGGCCGGTCGTTGGTGATGAAGGTGGACAACGCCACCAAGAAGATGTCGGTCTACGAGAACGGCGCGTTGACGCGCACGATCCCGGTGAGCCTGGGCAAGAGGAGCACCCCGTCGTCGAGCGGCACGCTGGTCGTGATGGAGAAGAAGGAGGCCACGGTCTTCGACACCCGCGACGATCCGGACCCGGCCAACCGCTACGTCACCGACATCCAGTTCGCCCAGCGGCTCACCTGGGGCGGCGAGTACATCCACGCCGCGCCCTGGTCGGAGCACGTACAGGGACGGCAGAATGTCTCGCACGGCTGTGTGAACGTGTCGATGACGAACGCCAAGTGGCTGTTCGAGAAGACCCGGATCGGCGACCCGATCACGATCAAGGGAACCGAGCGCAAGATCGCCGCCGGTAACGGCTGGACGGCGTGGAGCCTGAGCTGGTCGGAGTTCATCAAGGGCAGCGCGCTGCCGGTACCCAAGGGTGGCTCCGGCCCGGCGCTCTGAGCGACAGGCGTCATCGCGCCGGCCCTGCCGATGGCACGGGCCGGCGCGTACCCTTGCTCTGCCCGCGACGTAACGACGGCGATGGGCGGCCCCTCAGCTCCGGCAGGAAGACGAGCCCGGATCACGAAACGCCGGATAGTAGCAAAAATCCGGCACCGTGATCGGCGTGTTTCTGTTCACCCTCGGCAACCAGGACCGGTTCTGACACGTCTTTAGGAGACGATGGGTCAGCGACCACGACTGTGAGGACATCATGCGAGCTAGCCAGCACCAGCTGATCCGGCCCCGTGGGCGACGCCGCGTGCTCGCGGCCGGGCTCCTCGCCGTGGCGTTGGCCTTCACCTCGGCCTGCACCGACAGCGACGGCGGCAAGCCGTCCTCGTGGCAGGGCGGCGCCGAGAGCCCAGCGCCCAAGGCATCGGCGACCATCGCCGAACCGGCGGCGGACGCCAAGGACGTGCCCGCGTCCACCGGCATCACCTTCAGCACGAAGGACGCCCAGGAGACCGCCTTCGCGCTCAAGGACGCGGCCGGCAAGGCGGTCGAGGGGAAGCTCGCGGCGGACGGCAAGACGTGGCAGCCGAGCGGGGCCCTGGAGTACGGCACCAGCTACACCGCCACGGTCACGGCCACCGGTGACGACGGTCGGCCCGCCACCGCGACCAGCACCTTCACCACGATGGCCAAGCCCGACAAGCAGATCCGGGTGAGCAGTTTCCTCGGTGACAACCAGCAGGTCGGTGTCGGGATGCCGCTGATCGTGAAGTTCGACCGCGCGATCCCGGAGGACTACCGCGACGACGTGCAGCGCCGGATGACGGTGACCTCGACGCCGGCCCAGGAGGGCATCTGGCACTGGGTGAGCCCCACGGAGATCCGGTACCGGCCGAAGCAGTTCTGGAAGGCCAACAGCAAGGTCTCCTACCGGGTGCAGGCCGGTGGCCTGCCGATGGGCGACGGCTACTACGGCCGCGCGGACCTCTCGGTGGACATCAAGATCGGACCGTCGCTGATCATGACGGTGGACAACAAGACCAAGCGGATGACGGTGACCCGCAACGGCAAGGTCATCAAGACCATTCCGGTCAGCCTGGGCAAGAAGAGCACCCCCTCGTCCAGCGGGACGATGGTCGTCATCGAGAAGCTGCGCAAGACCGTCTTCGACACGTTCGAGGAGCTGGGGCCGGAGGACGGCTACCGCACCAAGATTGACTTCGCGCAGCGCCTCACCTGGGGCGGCGAGTTCATCCACGCGGCTCCCTGGTCGGAGGGCCAGCAGGGCAGCGTCAACGTCTCGCACGGCTGCGTGAACGTGTCGATGGCAAACGGCGACTGGCTGTTCAAGAACACCCAGGTCGGCGACCCCATCACGGTCAAGGGCACCGAGACCAAGCTCAAGAACGGCAACGGCTGGACCGACTGGAACATGAGCTGGGACGAGTACGTCAAGGGCAGCGCCCTGCCGTACGACCCGGACGCTCCGGCGACTCCGAACGACGCCGCCACCCCGACGCCCACCCCGACCGCCTGATCCACACGCACCATCGACTCGGGTTCCAGAAATCCGGGGTGTCCCGTCAGCGGGGACACCCCGGATTTCGGTAAACGGAGTGGATCATTCGCCGAAGGGGTCGGCACAACGACTCAGGCCCCCTCCGGAGAGGGGGCCTGAGATGTGGGGTGACTGATGGGAATTGAACCCACGACAACCGGGACCACAACCCGGTGCTCTGCCAACTGAGCTACAGCCACCACGCCTCCGACGCCCGGTTGATCGCCCCGGGCGGCGTGCGGACCAATAATAGCCCCACCCCCGCGCACGACGTCCAGCGGGTTCCACGCCGGCCGGCCGAACGGCGCCGGCTCAGAGCTCGGCGGCGATGCCCTTGGCGGTCTCGACGTCCGGGCCGGGCAGCGGTACGAAGATGGTGCGCCGGTAGTACTCCAGCTCGCGGATGCTCTCGCGGATGTCGGCGAGCGCCCGGTGCGCCAGGCCCTTCTGCGGTTGACCGAAGTACACGCGGGGGTACCAGCGGCGGCAGAGTTCCTTGATCGACGACACGTCGATCATGCGGTAGTGCAGGTGCGCGTCGAGGCGGGGCATGTCCCGGGCGATGAAGCCGCGGTCGGTGGCGATCGAGTTGCCACACAGCGGCGCGGTACGCGGATCCTTGACGAAGGTGCTGACGTACTCCAGCACCAGGTCCTCGGCCTCGGTCAGGGTGACCACCGAACGGCGGACCTCCTCGGTGAGGCCGGACTTGGCGTGCATCGTCTGGACGATCTCCGGCATCGCCTCCAACGCCGCCTCGTCGGCGTGGATCACCACGTCGACGCCATCACCCAGCACGTTGAGGTCGGGGTCGGTGACCAGTGCCGCAACCTCGATCAGCTTGTCGCTGCCGAGGTCCAACCCGGTCATCTCACAGTCGATCCAGACGAGGAGGTCAGCCACCGGGACAGCCTACGCGCAGCCCACGCCCCGCGGCTGCGCGCTCCGGGCCACCCGGCCCGCTAGGGTTTCGGGGTGCCAGCAGAACCCGTAGCACCGCCCGCCGTCACGGACGACGATCCCGGCGGCCGCACGGTCCGTCGCCTGGTCGCGGTGGTGGCCCTGATCGCCGTGCTGCCAGCGCTCTACCTGCCTGGCCTGAACCACAAGTTCCTCGACCTCAAGATCTACATGTCCGCGGTGGACTGGTGGCGCGTCGGCCACCCGCTCTACGACTACGCCCAACCGGACCGGGTGCAGGGTGAGCTCTACTTCACCTACCCGCCGTTCAGCGCGCTGCTGCTGTGGCCGTTCGGGCTGCTCCGGCTCGGCGCCACCGTGGCGATCTTCACGGTGCTCACGGTGGCCGCCGTGGTGCTGACCACCCGGTGGCTGGTGACGCCGGTGATCGCCCGGCACCGCCTGCCGCGCACGTTCACCCTGACCGCCGCCGTGCTGCTGGTGCTGGCGGTGGAGAGCACGCGCGAGACCATCACCTTCGGGCAGATCAACATGCTGCTGGTCGTGCTGATCCTGGCCGACCTGCTGTTCGCCGTGCCGCAGGCGCGACGCTGGGCCGGGGTCGGCGTGGGGCTGGCGACGGCGCTCAAGCTCTTCCCGGGCATCTTCATCGTGTACCTGCTGGCCACCCGCCGGTGGCGGGCCGCCGTGGTGGCGAGCGCGACGGCGGCGGTGGCGACCCTGCTGGCGGCGGCGGTCGCGCCCGGGGACTCGTGGCGGTTCTGGACCCAGGAGCTGTGGGACACCGAGCGGGTGGGGCGCACCGACTACGTCGGCAACCAGTCACTGTTCGGGCTGCTGAGCCGGTTCACCGCGCCCGAGAAGCCGGACCGGCTGCTGTGGTTGGTGGTCGTGGCGGTGGTGGCCGCCTACGGCCTGTGGCGGGCCGTCCGCGCCGCGCGTGCCGGTGACGGGCTGACCGGCCTGACCCTGACCGGCCTGGTCGGCGGACTGGTCAGTCCGATCACGTGGACACACCACATCTACTGGTTCGTGCCGGCCGTGGTGCTGCTCGCCGACGCGGCGCTGAGCGCGAAGCGTCCGGACGAGGCACGTCGACGGTGGTGGTCGGCCGGCCTCGCGGTGGGTGCCACCGCTGTGATCGTCTACGGCGTGGTGACGTTCCAGAGGTGGGGTACGGACCCGGTCCGCACCCAGAATCCGGGCGACTTCGTCGTGCAGAACGCATACGTCCTGCTCAGCCTGCTGCTGTTGGTGGCGCTGCCGGTCCGCGTGGCCCGCCCGGCCCGGATCGAGGAAAAGTCGCACCAAATGGACACAAATCCCCAGTAACGACCATCGGCTATAACCTGGACCCAGGTACCTCAGGCGTCGCTCGGTCAGCACCGCTCCCCCGGTGAGAGTGGCCCTCCGCGTCGGCAGCGCGGGGGGCCACTCGCCGCGTCAGTCCTCCGGCACCGGCCGCGCCGTGGGCTCTGCGTCGTTCGGCGGCCACGCCAGGCTCAACGCCACCTCCGGCGGCCGCGGCAGTTGGCCCGCCTCCGGCGGCCGGGGCAGCCCGTCGGGAGCGTCCAGGTCGGCGAGGGTGAGAGGCCGGGCCGGTTCCGCGCCGATCGCCGATCGGGACCACTCGGCCGCGCCGGAGCCGACCGGGGCGAGCTGCCGTACGGCCGGCATCGACCTGGCGCGATGAGGGTCCCGGACGCCCAGGCCGCTGAGCGACGTGACCCCGAGCCGGCCGGCGAGCACCGGCACCTGGTCCGGTTCGACCACGAAGACCACCTCGCGCGGACGGGGTGGGCGCAGCAGGAGCAGCACCGCGCACGCCACCAGCAGCACTCCTGCCGCGAGCAGACCCCAGGCGACCGGGACGACCCAACCCGCGCGCAGCTCGGCGCGCAGGTCCAGGCTCAGGTCGGCACGACCGTCGGGGCGCATCACCACCAGGCTCATCGGCTCGCCGGTGAGGTCGTCGGCGCTCCACTCGAGAGTGCCGACGCCCTCGCGTACCCAGAAGGGGAGACCCAGCGGCGGGCGGACCGCGTCGGCGGTCGGGGCCGCGACCGGGACCGCCGGGTCCGTGCGGACCGGCAGCGGACCCCGGGCCAGCGCCACCCGGCGGACCGAGGCGTACGGCACGGGCTCCAGCCAGCGGCGCACCTCGGCGGTCGGTGCCAGCCCCACGAAGGCCGGACCGTCGGGCGTCCGGGCGTCGAGGCGCAGACGGGTCTGCGCGCCGCGCGCGAAGGGCGCCTCCCGTCGCAGCAGCCGGTCGAGATCGGTGACCACGACCGCGTGGCCCGATGTGCGGACGGTCTCGAACCGGGCGGCGAAGGCCCCACCGGGGTCGGCGTGCCGGGCAACCAGCCACAGCCCGCCGCCGGCGAACAGCGCCGGAATTCCGATGACCAACAACAGCATTCCGGCGATCGCCCGCACGAAGCGCATTCGCACCGTCTCCCTCCGTAGCCAGATACCCGGCCGACCTTACCGACGTACGCCGGCTGATCAGGGGATATCCACGGCACGACCGGTGCCGGTCCCGGAAAGCACGCTGGCCCGCCGGATTGTCCGGCGGGCCAGCGGGTGCGCGGTGCGATCAGGACTTGGCGACCGGCTCCCGGCGGGTACGGGCGAACGCCAAACCGCCCAGGACCAGGCCGGCCAGGCCGGCGACGAGCCCCGCGACGCCGAGGCCGATCGCGGCGCCGTCGCCCTCGTCGTCGTCATCGTCCTTGTCCGCGACGGCCGCGGCGGCCGGGGCGGACGACGCCGCCGGCGCGGCGGCCGTGAGCGTGAGCACCGGAGCGGGCTTCTCCGGCTCCTCGCCGCCCGGCTGCGGCTCGTCGATCCAGCGCGAGACGTTGCCGTCGGAGTACGTCTGGAGGGTCTTGAAGACCATCGACTCGACCTTCGGCAGCGGCCCCATCGAGACGCCGAACTCCTGGAACTGCCCCGGCTTGACCGCGGCGTCACCCGTGGCCGTCCAGGTGATCTTCGAGACCGCCTCGGTGAGCTGGCTGCCGTGCACCTCGATCGGCGGGTCCACCTTGCGCTTCTCGGTGGCCACCGTCCAGCCGGGCACCGGGATTGTCGACACCGAGCCGACCGGGGCGTTCTCCGGCAGCACCACCTCCAGCTTGGTGGTCGAGGCGGTGTCGCTCTCGTTGGGCACCCGGAACGCCACCCGGGCGTAGCCGCCCTGGGTCGCCTCCTTCGGGTTCACCGTGACGTGGGCGGAGGCCGGCCCGGCGAAGCCGAGCACAGCGGTGGCGACGGCGGTGAGCGCCAGGGCGGCAGCGGCGGATGCGGTGCGCCGGAGTCGGGTCATGGGTGTCGTGGGCCTCTCTAGCGGATGGGCACGGTGGCGGTCACCGTGGCCTGGTCGATGTCGGTCGTGCGAGCGGTGATCTTCAACTGCCACTCGCCGGCGGCCGGCAGGCTGATGTCGCCGTACGCGTGGTTGTCGTTCAACCGCAGCAGCGGCACGTCGATCGGCTCGATCCCGGCCGACGGCAGCGCGGCGGTCGCCCGCCACTCCACCACCGGCAGCGGCAGGTTGTCCTTGCCGTAGGCGTACAGGTGCACCGAGTTGTTGCCCCGCTCGGCCGGGCTCAGCTCGATCTGCACCGTGAGGAGCGAGCTGTTCAGGGTGGCGGTGAAGAGGCCGGCCTCGACGCCGGGCGACTCGGCTGCCGCCGTACGCGCGGGCGTGGTCTGCACCAGGGTCGCGGAGACGGCCAGCACCACGGCGGTGACGGCCAGTTCCACCAGGACCGCCCGGCGCACCGGCACCGGCCGCTGCGCGGCCACGCGCCGACGGACCAACTGCCGGGAGTACGCGGCCACGGCGATCACGATCGCGAACAGTCCGATCTTGGCGAGCAGCAGTCGCCCGTACGTGGTGCTGAACAGGGCGTTCGGAGTGGCCACCTCGATCAACGCCTGCACGGTGCCGGCCAGCAGCAGGGCCGAGACGGCGAGAGCCGCCCAGCGCGACCAGATCGGCAGGATCGCGCTCAGCTCCCGCTCGTCGGCCTGGCGCAGCAGGAAGACCGCGAGCATGAGCAGGCCACCCAGCCAGACCGCCATGCTGCCCAGGTGGACCGCGTCGACCACCACGGACACCGCCGGCGCCGGGGAGGCCGCCGGGTGCCCGGCCAGCGGCCAGGTCAGCAGGGCCGCCACACCGAGCACCGCCAGGATGATCGCGTCGGTGCGGCCGGCCGGGCGGGCCAGCAGCGGCCGCAGCAGGAACGCCGCAGCGGCCAGCAGGCCGAGGCGGACCAGGTGAGCCGCGCCGAAGGTGCTCCCCACGACGCTGCCGAACCCCTCACCGGTCACCTCGAAGAGGCCACCACCGGCGGTGTAGGGCACCTGCAACCACAGGTCGGCGAGGGTGGCCAGTGCCACCAGGCCGAGACCGGCCCAGGCCAGCCGGGCCGGCCCCCGCCGGGAGAGCCGCTGCGGCCACAGCGCGGCGAGCACCAGGGCGGGCCCGACCAGCAGCACCAGACCGGCGTACCCGAGGAACCGGGCCACCTTCACGGCCGTACCCACCACCGGGTTGGCCCGACTGTCGTTGCCGGAGTCAACCGGCGGTGTCGAGGGCGCGCCCACCGAATAGGTGAACGCGCCGGAGACCGGGTGACTGTCGGCGGAGATCACTCGGAAGCTCACCAGGTAGGTGCCGCGGCCTGCGGCCGGGTCGACCGGAATGGTCACCACGGCACCGTCGAACGACGGCTCACCCCGGTCTGCGCGGGAACCGTCGGGGGCGATCACCCGGACCTTGTCGGGGACCTTGCGCACCGACTCGGAGAAGGTGAGTACCACCTCGGACGGACCGGCCGGCACCACCGAGGATGCGGCCGGGCTGCTGCTCGACAGCACCGCGTGGGCGCTGGCCGGGGTGGCTGGCGCGATCAACAGGGCGACGACGGTGACCAGGAGGCCGGCGGCGGCAGCCAACCGGGCGGCCCAGCGGCGGGGGGCGACAGTCATGCCTGCCATGGTCGCCGACCCCACTGGATCTCGGCGAACCGAGTCGGGCGAACGGCTCAATTCCGCTCAGCCGCCATCGCCGCGCGGAAGGGGTCGCGTGTCATGAGCAGGTAGTCGCTTGACGACGGGGAAAAGTTCCCGACGTGTCGCAGACCATCCAAGGGCCAAAGGACCCTGACGGCACACGCCGCGACGCGTAACCTGGTTTGTCGTGATCCCCGTCCCGCGTGACACCGGCCCCACCGGCCCGGCCGATCCGACCGGTGACGTCGCCCGGGACCCGGCGACCGAGTCGGCCCTGACCGCGCGCGACGGTGACGCCGCCGCCCAGGCCATGTTCGTCCGGCTGACCCAGGCCGAGGTCTGGCGCTTCGCCGCCGCCCTGGTGGGCCCGGACAGCGCCGACGACCTCGCCCAGGAGACGTACCTGCGGGCGTTCAAGGCCCTCCCCGCGTTCGAGGGCCGGTCCAGCGCCCGGACGTGGCTGCTCGGGATAGCCCGGCGGGCCTGCGCCGACCACCTCCGGACGGTGATCCGACGTCGTCGCCTCGACGAGCGGCTGGCCGCGAACGCGTACACCGACCGTCCGCACCCCGACCACGCCGGGCAGCTCGGCGCCACCGACCTTGTGCAGCGGCTGAGCCCCGAGCGGCGTGCGGCGTTCGTGCTCACCCAACTGCTCGGCCTCTCGTACGCCGAGGCCGCCGCCGTCGAGGGGGTGCCCGTGGGCACCATCCGGTCCCGGGTCGCCCGGGCCCGAGACGAGCTGGTCGAGGCGGTCGGCGACGCCCGCGCCGGCTGAGCCCGGAACTTCCGGCGGAGACGGAACGACAAATGAGCGTGACTGCACCCCCCACGCGGGTCGCCCGCTGGGCGGCCGTCCGGCCCTGGCTCGGCACGGCGGCCCGCCTCGGTCTCGCCGCCGTCTGGCTCGTCGCCGGCGCGTCGAAGGTCGGTGACCTGGCCGCCTCGGGTCGGGCCGTGAACGCGTACCAGGTGCTGCCGTACGACGCCGCCACCGTGCTCGGCGCCGCGCTGCCCTTCGTCGAACTGGCCCTGGGTGTGCTGCTGCTGCTCGGGCTGGCCACCCGGCTCACCGCGGCCATCTCCGCCGCGCTGCTGCTGGTCTTCATCGCGGGAATCTCCTCGGCCTGGGCGCGTGGCCTGGCCATCGACTGCGGCTGCTTCGGCAGCGGCGGCCAGCTCGCCGAGGGGCAGGCCCCGAGTTACCTCCCGGAGATCCTGCGGGACCTGGGATTCTTGGTACTGGCCGGATTTCTGGTGATCTGGCCCCGTACGCCCGTATCGGTGGACGGATGGCTGTCCGCCGAACCCGCCGTGGAGGACGAGGATGAGTAGTCGCAGGAGCCAGCGGGACGCAGCGAGGGTCGTCCGCGAGCAACTGGCCCGCGAACGACGCCGTCGTCGCACCGTCTGGGTGTCCGCCGCCGCCGTCGCCGTCCTGGTCATCGCCGGCCTCATCGGCTGGGGCGTGTGGTCCAGCCAACGCTCGGACAGCTTCACCACCCCGCCCGGCGCCAACGCGCCCGGCACCGGCATCGTGACCGGCGGCGGACCGGTCACCGTCGACGTCTACGAGGACTTCCTCTGCCCGGTCTGCAACCAGTTCGAGCAGAGCAGCGGCGCGACGCTGGAGCAGTTGGCATCCGAGAACAAGGCGAAGGTGGTGTACCACCCGGTCGCGTACCTCAACCGCTTCTCCACCACCGAGTACTCCACCCGCTCGTCGGCCGCCTCCGGCTGCGCGGCGGTCGGCGGCAAGTTCCGTGAGTACGCCAAGGCGCTCTTCGCCAAGCAGCCACCCGAGGGCAGCGCCGGGCTCAGCGACGACGAACTCGTCGACATCGGCGTCGGAGTGGGGCTGGACCGGGGCTCGTTCGGCGGCTGCGTGAAGGAGGGCACCTACAAGACGTGGACCGAGCACGTCACCGAGGAGGCCAGCCGCAGCGACGTCACCGGTACGCCCACCATCCTGGTCAACGGGCAGCCGCTGGCCGACCGCACCCCGCAGGGCCTCACGGCGGCCGTGGCGGCGGCCGGCAAGTGATCCGTACCGCCCTGGCCCGCGCCGGACTGATCGCCGCCGCCACCTGCGCGGCGACCCTGCTCACCGCGGCGCCTGCCGCCGCACACGGCGCGGACGCCCCGAACGGCACCGACTACCGCACCCGCGTCGCCGGCGTGACGCCGGCCCGGCCCGGCCTGACGGTACGGGTGATCGAGGCAGGTGCCCGCCTCGAACTGACCAACCACACCGGCCGGGCGGTCGAGGTGATCGGCTACTCCGGAGAGCCGTACCTGCGGGTCGGTCCCGACGGCGTCTTCGAGAACAGCCACTCCCCCGCCACGTACCTGAACCGCACCCTCGCCGGCGACACCGCCCTCCCGGCCGACGCCGACCCGGCCGCCCCACCGTCCTGGCGGCGCATCGCCGACGGGACCACGGCACGCTGGCACGACCAACGGGCGCTGTGGCAGGAGTCGACGCCACCGGCGGAGGTACGCGCCGCGCCGGAACGCGAGCACCGGGTCCGGGACTGGACGGTACCGCTGCGCGACGGCACCGACCCACTGGCGATCGGCGGCACCCTGGACTGGGTGCCGCCGCCCGACGCGTACACCTGGTGGGCCGTGAGCATCGTCGGACTGCTCGCGGTGGGCGCGCTCGGCCTGTTCGCCGCCGCCTCCACGCCCGGCGCCCGGGCGCTCACCGCGGTGGGCGTGCTGCTGCTCGTCGGCGGCGCGGTCGCCGTGCTCTACCCGGTGGGACGGGAGTTGGACGCCGGCGCCCAGGGCGTCGGCGGGGTGGCCGTCGGCCTGCTGGGCGGCCAGGTCTGGGCGCTGCTCACCGGCCTCGGGGCGCTCGCCGCCGGCTGGTACGCGCTGGCCCGCCGTCCGGCTGCGGACTTCGTGATCGCGCTGGCCGGAGCCTGCCTGGCCCTCTTCGCGGGCGTGGCGAACGCCGCCGTGTTCACCCGGTCCGTCGCCCCGGTGCCGTGGTCGCCCGGGATCGCCCGGGTCATGGTGGCGGTGGTCCTGATCACCGGCGTCGGCGCGACAGCCGCAGGCGTCCTACGGCTGCACGCGGCCTCCCGGGCCGCAACCCGAACCCCCGCCCCCACGCCCTGACCCCGTGACCCACCCCGCGCGCCCTCTCCCCGCGATCTTGCGTTTTGTGTCGACGAAGTGCGGCCTTCGCGGCATATGCGGCGACAGAAAGTGCAAGATCGCGGGGAGAGGGGCGGGGGCGGGGGCGGGGGCAGGGGTGCGGGGGCGGGGTCAGGGGTGGGGGGTGAAGCCGTACGGGAGCTCGAGGCGGTGCTTCGCCAGCAGGGGGGCGTCACCGAGCAGCGTGCGGGTTGGGGCGTCCGCTGCGATCCGACCGCCGTCCAGGATCACCGAGCGTTCGCACAGCTCCGCCGCGTAGGGCAGGTCGTGGGTGACCATCAGCAGGGTCACCGGCAGGTCGCGCAGGATCTCGGCCAGCTCGCGCCGGGCAGCCGGGTCCAGGTTCGACGACGGCTCGTCCAGCACCAGGATCTCGGGGTGCATGGCCAGCACGGTCGCCACCGCCACCCGGCGACGCTGCCCGAACGAGAGGTGCTGCGGGGCCCGCTCCCGGTGCTCGCTCATCCCCACGGCAGCGAGCGCCTCGTCGACCCGGGCCGCCAACTCCGCCCCGCGCAGGCCCAGGTTGGCCGGCCCGAACGCGACGTCCTCCGCCACCGTGGGCAGGAAGAGCTGGTCGTCGGGGTCCTGGAAGACGATCCCCACCCGGCGGCGAACCTCGGCCAGCGTCGCACGGTCCGGCGTGATCGTCAGCCCGCCGACGCTGACGTTGCCCTCGGCCGGGGTGAGGATGCCGTTGAGGTGCAGCACCAGGGTCGTCTTGCCGGCGCCGTTGGGGCCGAGCAGCGCCACCCGGTCGCCGCGCGGCACCGCCAGGTCCACGCCGTGCAGGGCCACGTGCCCATCCGGGTACGCGTACCGAAGACCACGAACGTCCAGCGAGAGGGCGGTCTGCACGACACCGATCATGTCAGCACGACGGCGGTCGCGGCGATGGAGGCCGCCACCACCGGCACGGTCGCCGCGATCAGCCACTGACCGGCTGTCGCCGCGCCGTCGCCCTGCCACACGGCGGGCATCCGCCCGGTGTAGCCCCGCGACAGCATCGCCAGGTAGACCCGCTCCCCGCGTTCGAAGGCGCGCAGGAACAGCGCACCGACGCCGGCGGCGAAACCGCGCAACTGCCAGAGGAAGCGCGGGTCGTCGCCCCGGGAGATGCGCGCCACCCGCATCCGTCGCGCCTCGCCGACCAGCACGTCCAGATAGCGCAGCATGAACGTGGCGATCTGGGTGAGGATCTGCGGACAGTGCAGCCGGTCCAACCCGACGATCAGGTCCCGGGTGGTGGTGGTCGCGGCCAGCAGCAGCGAGGCGAGAACCCCGAGCGTGCCCTTGGCCAGGATGTTCCACGCGCCGTGCAGACCGTCCTCGGACAGCCGCAGACCCAGCACCTCGACCCGCTCACCCGCACCCAGGAAGGGCAGCGCGACGGCGAACAGCACGAACGGCAGCTCGATCAGAGCGCGGCTGAGCAGCCAGCGCGGCCCCACCCGGGCCAGCGCCGCCACCACCGCCACCAGCAGGGCGTACGCCCCGAAGGCCCAGAACGCCTCGCGCGGTGTGGCCACCACGGCGACCGTGAAGACCACCATCGCCACGATCTTGACCTCGGGCGGGAGCCGGTGCACCGGCGAGGACGACTCGCGGTACAGCACCTGCCCGTGACCGGCACCCATGTCGTACCCCCTGCTCAGTCGCTCGTGCCGGTGCGGCCGCGACCGGCGGTGACCGCGTCGCCCTCGGCGGACGTGCCGTCGTCACCCGTGGCCGGCGTGGTCCCCCGGCGGCGCAGCAGCCAGAAGCCACCGAGGCCGATCGCGAAGGTCACCAGCACTCCGAGCACGCCGGAGAGGCCGGTGGACAGGAAGCTGTTCTCCACGCCCCGCACGCCGTAGTCGGCGAGCGGGCTGTCCCCCAACTCGTGGTCCTTCGCCTGCTGGGCCGGGCAGCTGCCACCGACGATGGTGTCGTCGGCGTCGACGGTGCAGCCCTTGAGCAGGGAGGAGTCCAGCCCGTCCGGGTGCGACGAGGCGTAGTTGCTCACGACGCCGGCGAGCAGCAGGGCGACCAGCAGGCCGCCGGCCAGGAAGGCCCAGGAACGGTTCTTCATCGGACACCTCCGGAGACCGGGACAGCGGGGGTGGTGGGGGTACGGCGGGAACGCAGCGCGTACACCAGGTCGGGGCGGACCTTCGCGACGGTGAGCACGGTCGTCGCGGTGATCAGACCCTCGCCGATGCCGATGAGCACGTGGACGCCGGCCATCGTGCCGGCCAGCCCGGCGAGGTTGTTGCCGAGGTCGGTGGTGCCGCCCAGCCAGTACTCCACGACGAAGCCCTGGGACGCGACCACCACGCTGAGCGTCGCGGCGACGAACGCGGTCACCGCCAGGCCCGCCCGGGTGCGGGGCAGCACCCGCAGCAGCAGCGCGATCAGCAGGTACGCCGCGGCGGTGCCGAGCAGCGCCATGTTGGTGATGTTCAGGCCGAGCATCGCCACGCCACCGTCACCGAAGACCAGCGCCTGCACGACGAGGACCACGGCCACGCAGAGCGCGCCGACCCACGGCCCGACCAGCATCGCGGCGAGCGCGCCGCCGAGCAGGTGGCCGCTCACGCCCGCCGTGAAGATCGGGAAGTTGAGCATCTGGACCGCGAAGATGAACGCGGCGACCAGGCCGGCCATCGGGGCGAGCCGGTCGTCCAGGTCCCGCCGGCCGCGCAGGACGCAGTAGGTGAGCGCGACGAGAGCGAGCGCAGCGAAGATCGCCGCAACGGGACCGTTGATGATCCCGTTCGAGATGTGCATCGCCAGTGTTTCCACGCGACCTCCCACGCGTCAGCGAACCCGTCCGGGCCCGGCGGGGGTCAGCCTATTTCCTGCGACTTGTTGTTGCCAGACTCTGGCAACAACGGATGGCCTTGATCACCTTTGCCGGACGCGGCGGGCGCGCCGCCGACCCCGGCACCTACCGGCGCGACGGTAGGGTCGGGGCCATGACCGCGCCCGATCGTCTCTCCCCCGGTGACCCCGCGCCCGAGTGGACCCTGCCCACCGACACCGGCGACCAGATCTCCCTCGCCGACCTGCGGGGCCGCAAGGTGGTCCTGTACGCCTACCCGGCCGCGATGACCCCCGGCTGCACCAAGCAGGCGTGCGACTTCCGCGACTCGCTCGCCTCGCTCCAGGCGGCCGGCTACGAGGTCATCGGCATCTCCCCCGACAAGCCGGAGAAGCTGGCGAAGTTCCGCGACCGCGACGCCATCACCTTCCCGCTGGTGTCGGACGTGGACAAGACGGTGCTCACCGCCTACGGCGCGTACGGCGAGAAGCAGTCGTACGGCAGGACCGTGACCGGCGTGATCCGCTCGACGTTCGTCATCGACGCCGACGGCAAGATCGAACGGGCGCTCTACAACGTCAAGGCCACCGGGCACGTCGCCAAACTCCGCCGCGACCTCGGGCTCGACTGAGACTGTCGGACACCAGCACTACCGTGCGTGAATGGTTCGGTACAAATACACACCGGAGTTGCTCGCCGAGGCCGCCGCCGTAGCCCACAACATCACCGAGGTGATGCGGCTGCTCGGTGTACGCGTCAGCGGCGGCTCGCACGCGCACATCAGCCGACAGCTCAAGAAGTTCGGCATCGACACGTCGCACTTCACTGGGCAGGCGCACAACCGGGGCAGACGGTGGCGCCGGTTGTCCCCCAATGAACTGATGGTCGTGCTGCCTGAGGGCTCTCGTCGAATTCCTGGATTTCGGCTCAAGCGCGCCCTGGCGACAATCGGTCTCCCGGAAAGCTGCGAGGCTTGTGGGACAGGATCAACGTGGCAGGGTCGACCGCTGACGTTGCACGTCGATCACATCAACGGTGACTTCCTCGACAACCGGCCCTGCAACCTGCGGCTGCTGTGCCCGAACTGCCACAGCCAGACCTCCACGTACGCTGGGCAACGACGGGCTGCACCCATTGCGCCCGAGGTGGTCTACGATCCTGAGGCGGTCACTCCAACGGGTTTCCGGATAGGCCGGCGACTACCTCGTCGACCGGAATGGCCGTGGACGCTGGTGGAGTTCAGTTTCAAGGGGCCGTAGCCCAACGGCAGGAGGCATGCGGTTTAGGTCCGCACCAGTGCGGGTTCGAATCCCGTCGGCCCCACAACAGATCGGCTGTCGAACGCGTCACGGTCGCAGGCCACGAGCCCGACCGAGCCGCCAGGATGGGCGCGTGACTCTGCGTTTCGTCCTGGATCCCGAGCTGACCCCGCGGCTGCGCGCCGAGATCGTCGCCCTCTGGGTGGACGCCAGCAACGCCGGCGGCGCGGTCGGCTTCGTCCCTCCGGTGACCGCTGCCGATGTCCGTACGATCGCCGACCCGACGTTCGCGGGCATCGCCGACGGGCCGGACCGCCTCCTGATCGGGTACGACGGCGATCGGCTCGCCGCCGTGCTGGTCTTCGCCGACAACCGGTTCCCCCTCAAGGCGCACTGGTGTGTGTTGAAGCGGGTGATGGTTCACCCCGACGTCCAGGGCGCGGGCTACGGGTCGGCGCTGATGCGCGAGGCCGCCCGACTGGGCCGCACGATGGGCCACGAGGCGCTGCACGTGACGGTGCGCGACGGGTTGGGGCTGGACGGGTTCTACCGTCGCCTCGGATACCGGGAGATCGGTCGACTGCCGGGCGCGCTGCGCGTGGCACCGGACGACGACCGCGACGAGATCCTCATGTGGCTCGACCTGACCCCGACCGACTGAGGGACCAGTAGCGACCAGGCCGAAACGCCAGCAGGCCAGGCGCCAGCAGGCCGAGCCCTCAGCAGGCCGGGCCGCCACCGGGCCGAGTCGGCCACCGCGAACGATTCAGCCGCACCAGCGCGCGGTCGCCCCGGCGGGTCGGGTGGAGGGCCCGTCGGCGGCCGGGGTGGCCGGCGCGCTCGCCACGGCCACCTTGGCGGGCCGGTCGGCCGGTGTCGGCGTACCGCCGGGTCGTGCGGCTGGCGGCCGGGCCGTCGCGGGCGGACGCTTGGTGGTGGCGACGACGCCACGCTCGTACATCCGCACCACACTCGTCTGCACCTGGCCCGGTGTCATCCGGATGCCGGACACGGTGACCCGGTGGTCGTACACGTCGGTGACCCGCACGCTGTACGGGCCGGGGCCTGCTCCGGAGGCCAGCAGCCAGTAGTTGTAGTCCTGCCGAGCCGTGGCGCGCCAGGGGCCGCTGGTGCCCTGGCGCACCTCGACGGCGCGCAGGGGGTTGCCGTGGTTGCCGATTCGGACGGCGAACCAGAACTGCGACGCGCCCTCCTTGATCCGGAAGGTCAGCGGGCCGGGAAGTGGGGGGTCGACCACCGCGCGGTAGGTGACCTGGACGAGGCCCTGTACCGGGTCGGCGATGCGGGCGAACGCTTCCCGGGACAGGTCGAGGTGTCCCGGTTCGCACTCGGGGCACTGGTCCATGATGAGGACACGGACGGTGCCCTTCGGGCCGGTGACGTCGAGGAAGCCGCCGCAGGCGGCGCCCGCGGCGTACTCCGTGGGGCCGAGCGCGACGTAGAGCCGGTTGGCTGGCGCGGCCGGATTCGAGCAGTTGCCGCCGGCGCCTTTCGAGTCGTAGAAGGTCGCCTTGCCGCTGTGGTTGGCGGTGCCGGTGGGCGGCGCGGCGGCGAGCGTCCGCCCGGCGGCGCAGGCGGGTGTGGAGCCGGATCGGAGGGCCAGGGTGAGCCCGAGCGCCGCCGCGAGCACGGTGACGCCGGTGGCGACCAGCCAGGGCACCGGGCCGGAGGAGGAGGCGGGCCGGTCGTCCGGCGCACGCTCCAGGTCGAGTTCGATGTCGACGTCCTTGACGGCGACGGCGGGACTGTCGACGCCGCCGGGAGCGCTTCCGTCGGTCACGTCGGCGATGCTGCCGGACCGGTGTGCGGCGGACAAGCCGGCTAAGCGAAAGCTAAGACTGCATCGACGGACGGTGACGGCGGTGCCGTCGGCCGGTCAGGGTTCGACGACGACCGGGTCGCCGACGCGCAACGGGCCACCGTCGACGGGCACCACGTTCAGTCCGAACAGGAGCTTCTGACGGATGTTGCGGTAGCGGCCGAGCGTGCGCAGGGGCTCCTTCGCGCGTACCCCGGTCTCCTGGTCGGTGGTGGTGACCACGCAGCGGTCGCACGGCCCGGCGGCGCGCAGCCGCACGTCGCCGACGCGCAGCGACCGGCCCGCCCAGCCGTCCTCGGCCCAGGGCGGCGCGCCGTCGACGACGAGGTTGGGCCGGAAGCGCGTCATCGGCACCGGCTCCTCTCTGGCGTCGGCGAGCCAGCCGTTGAGGGCGTCAAGGGAGGCGGTGCTGGTCAGCAGCAGCGGGTAGGCTTCGGCGAAGCTGACCTGGTCGCCGGTGTCGTACTCGCGCGTGGCGGCGGCCAGGTGCCGGGTCGGGCTGGCCAACCAGACGAGGCGGACGGTTCGGTCCAGGAGCGCGCGGAGCCAGGCGTCGGCGGCCGGGCCGGCGGGCAGCGCGGGGACGGAGGTCGTCCGGCTGCGGAAGGTCCGTACCGGCACCGGGTCGCCGCTGGCCGGCTCCGGCACGTCGAGGTCTGGCAGCCCGTCGGCGCGCAGCACCAGGCCGCCCGGTCGCACGGTGGCCCGCAGACCGACGAGGCGGGTCGTCTCGCGCTGGGTGACGCCGACGCCGTCGGCGTCCACCACCATCCAGCGTCGGTCGCCGGCCAGGCCCCACGGCTGCACGAACGCGTCGTCGTGGTCGAGCCGGTGACAACCCTTGACGGGGTACGTGTGAATCGAGGTCAGCCGCAGCACCTGGCTACCATGGCACGCCGATGCCGTCGCCGGGGTACCGGTGGTCGGCGCGGAACGGACACGGCCGCACGAGGGTACCCGGCGCGGAACCGGCTTCAGTAGCATCGCGCCCATGCCACATCGTGAACAGACCTCGGGGCCCGGGGCGGAGCCGACGATCGGTGCCGCCGCCTCTGTGGAGTCCACCGAGGAACCAACGCCGGATGTTCCGCGGCGCCGTCGCCGGTGGGGTCGGATCCTCCTGATCAGCCTGCTGGCGCTGGTGGTGCTGGGTGCCGGTGGTGTGGTGGCCGGCGGGCTCTACCTGCGGTCGGTCGAGTCGGACATCGAACGGGTCGACGCCTTCGACGGTGTGCCGGAGGAGTCGCGGCCCCAGCCGGTCGTGGCGGGCGCCACGAACATCATGATCCTGGGCAGCGACTCGCGTGACCCGGAGCGGACGAGCGGGTCGCGCACCGACACGATCATCCTGGCCCACCTGCCGAAGGACCGGTCGAGCGCACAGCTGATCTCGATTCCGCGGGACACCTGGGTGCCGGTGCCCAAGTCGAAGGACGGCAACCACGGCGGGCGGGACGCGAAGGTCAACGCGGCCTACGCGTGGGGCGGGATTCCGCTCATGGTGCAGACCGTGGAGTCGTTCAGCGGTGTCCGGGTGGACCACGTGGCTGTGATCGACTTCGCGGGTTTCAAGGAGATCATCGACGCGCTGGGTGGCATCGACATCGACTCCGAGAAGACCTTCACCTCGATCCACGAACCGTTCCGTACGTTCAAGCAGGGTGTGCAGCGGATGGACGGCGAGACCGCCCTGGACTACTCACGTCAGCGTAAGCAGTTCGCGGACGGTGATTTCGCCCGGATCCGCCACCAGCAGCAGGTGATTCGCGCGATCATCGACAAGGCGTCGTCCGGTGGCATCATCACCAACCCCGTCAAGCTCAACGACTTCCTCAAGGCCACCTCGAACTCCGTCTCGGTGGACAAGGACCTGTCCCTGCTGGACATGGCGACGCAACTGCGTGGGGTCCGGGGCGGCAACATGACGTTCCTGACCAGTCCGACCAAGGGCACCGGCCAGGTCGGCTCGGAGAGCGTGGTGTTCGCCGACAAGGCGCGGGTGAAGACGTTCTACGACGCGGTCCGGCGGGACTCCGTCGGCGAGATCGTCAGCCTCGGCAGCAAGAAGTAGCCGCATAGGTGGGACGACGGGCGGTGGCCGCGAGGCCGCCGCCCGTCGCCGTAGGCGGGTGGGGGCGGATCAGTACGCGCCCCGGCGGGCCAACACGACGCTTACCGTCTTCCAGAGGATGGCCAGGTCGTACACGAGCGACCAGTTGTCCACGTAGTGCAGGTCGAGGCGGACCGCGTCGTCCCAGGTCAGGTCGGAGCGACCGGAGATCTGCCAGAGCCCGGTGATGCCCGGCCGGACCAGCAGCCGTCGGCGCACGTCACCGCGGTAGTCGTCGTCCTCGGTGGGCAGTGGGCGCGGGCCGACAAGCGACATCTGCCCCCGCAGCACGTTGATCAGTTGGGGCAGCTCGTCCAGTGAGAGCGCCCGCAGGTGCCGGCCGATCGGGGTGACCCGAGGATCATCTTTGATCTTGAAGAGAAGTCCGTCGCTCTCGTTCCGCTCGCGCAGGGCCGCCAGCCGCTCCTCCGCGTCGATGTACATGGTCCGGAACTTCCAGACCTTGAACGCCCGGCCCTCGTGGCCGATCCGGGTCTGGCGGAACATGACCGGCCCCGGGCCACTGGCCCTGATGGCAACGGCGATGGCGAGCAGCACCGGGCTCAGGACGACCAGGCCGATCAGGGCGGTGACCCGGTCGAGCACGTTCTTGGCCAGCAGCGACAGGCCCGAGATGGTCGGCTCGTCCACGTTGAGCAGCGGCAGGCCCTCGATCGGCCGGACGTGGATACGGGGACCGGTGACGTCGGTGACCTGCGGGACCACCACGAGGTTCAGGCCGGTGCCCTCCAGTTGCCAGGCCAGCTTGCGCAGCTCGTACGACTCCAGGCTGGCGGGACCGCAGACCGCGATGGTGTCCGCACCGAGCTGCTGGACCAGCGGCACCAGGTCCCAGCCCACGTAGACGGGCACCGGGGCCGTCACCCGCGAGCCCGGGCTCGGGTGACGAGGCAGGTGGATGGCGACCGGGTGCAGCCCGGCGCCGTAGTTGCGGGTCACCACCTCGTGCAGGGCGAGCGCGTCGGAGAGCCGACCGACCAACAGCACCTTGTGTGCGGCGCGCCCGGTACGCCGAATCCGACGCAGCACCACCCGGGCGACGAACCGCGCCACCAGCGTGTACAGCAGCAGGCAGATGATGATGGCCGCGACCGTCGCCCGGGACAGGTCCTTCTTGAATCCGAGGGCCAGGAAGGACACCGTGGCCGCCATCGCGAGGTTGGCCCGGGCCACCCGCTTCAGCTCCTCGGTGCCCAGCCCGAGCGCCCGCCGGTCGTACGCTCCGGCGGCGACGAGCAGGATCAGCCATCCCAGCGGCACCCCGACGTTCACCACCAGGGCGAACGAGCTGATGTTGCCCAGGACCCGCTGGTCCCAGAAGCCGGCATCGGCCTCGTCGAGCAGGGCGACCACCGTCCGGCTGGCGGCCAGAGCGGCGAGTACGTCGAGCAGCACCAGCCAGGCCACGTACCGCCGACGCCAGTTGGCGCGGGGCGCGGGGCGCGCGAACACGGTCCGGGCCATGCCGTTGGAGGGGGGCGTGATCACCCCGAGGTCGGGGTCGTAGCTCGGTGCCTCTTGAGAGGTGACAGCCGTGAGGAACTGGGTCTGCGCGGACACGTTCTTCCTTTCACCGACGCATGTCGTCAACGTCCGGGGGCTCTGCGTCTTTCGGGGTCAGCGAACAGATGGGCTCAGCCCGGGCCGGGGCCGG
This sequence comes from Micromonospora sp. NPDC005172, assembly GCF_040608555.1. Taxonomy (NCBI): domain Bacteria; kingdom Bacillati; phylum Actinomycetota; class Actinomycetes; order Micromonosporales; family Micromonosporaceae; genus Micromonospora; species Micromonospora sp. NPDC005172. The sequence continues at coordinate 81,602 of NZ_JBEXIL010000012.1, read as the reverse complement.
CTCCGGTGGGGGATGGAACCCGGCGGAGTTCGTCGATGAGGGCGGCATGGGCCGGTTTAGGAGCCAGGGCCGCGTCGAAGATGCAAGCCGCACCGTAGCCGGCGTGGTATCCCGGAATCCAGCTCCGGCCGTCGGTGAAGCCCCAGACGGTGAACGAGACGCAGGCGGGCACGGCCAGGCAGGCCCGGAGCACCTGCCGGTAGAGCGCCGCCTGGCGTTCCCGCTTGGCGGCGGTCTCGGGCAGGGCGATGCGTACGTCGAGTTCGGTGATCGCCACCGAGACGCCCAACTGCGCGAACCGCCGCAGGTTGCCCACCATGTCCCGGGGCTGCTCATCCCAGCGCAGATGGCTCTGGAACCCGACGCCGTCCACCGGCACACCGGCACGGCGCAGCTCACGTACCAGGTCGAGGAGGGCGTCGGCCTTGCGGGTACGGCCCTCGACGCCGTAGTCGTTGATGAACAGTCGTGCGCCGGGGTCGGCCGCGTGCGCCCACCGGAACACCTCGGCCACAAAGCCCGGGCCGAGTTTGCGCAGCCACAGCGTGTCGCGCAGCGAGCCGTCCTCGTCGAGCGCCTCGTTGACCACGTCCCAGGCCCAGACCCGCCCACGGTAGCGGGACACCACGGCGGTCACATGGTCCCGCAGCACCGTCCGGAGCTGATCCGCCGACCACTTCGGATCCACCCACTTGGGCACGTCGGTCCGTCCCAGCAGGGTGTGGCCGTAGACCGCCTGGTCGCGTTGCTCGGCGAAGTCGACCAACTGGTCCGCGCCGGCCCAGACGTACACGTTCGGCGACGGCTCGAGGTTGCCCCACTTCATGGCGTTCTCGGGCGTGATCGCGCTGAACTCCGAGCCGAGCAGTTCGCCGTACTCGGCGTCCAGGCTCATCCAGCGGCCGTCCGCGGCCGAGCCGACCCGGATCGTCGACGGCATCAGGTCACGCAGGGACGGCGGGCGGGACACCGTGGGCACCGGCACGGTCGGGACGGCGGGGGCGGCGGTGTTCCGGGACCTGCGCTCGGTCCCGTACGCCACCGCGAGTCCGGTGGTCAGGAGCGCGACGACCACGAGCGCGAGCGCCACGGGCAGCACCACCCGGCGCGGTGGCGCCGACGGGACGGTCACCGGTGTCACGACAGGCTGCCGGGGCGCGGCCGGCGGCGGTGTGGCCGGCTCGCGCTCCTGCATGAACACCTGCTCGGTCACCCTGCGGACGGGTCCGCTGCGGCGCGGAGCGCCCACGGCGCCTGGGTGAAGTTCCAGCGTGCCCGCTCGGCGAACTCCTCGCGGGTGAGGCCGGGAACCGCGTCGTCGGTGAGCATGCCGGCCAGCACACGCGTCACCTCGGCGGGATCCTCGGGAACCCGACCGAGCCGCAGTGACGCGGGCTGGTCGATGTCGTCGAGGAAGTCGTCGCACTTCTGCTGGTACGGCACCAGGGCGAAGGGCACGCCGGCCAGGTAGGCGAAGACCGCTCCGTGCAACCGCATGTGCAACCCGAGGTCACACCGTTTCATCTCGTCCCAACAGGCCCGTACGCCGTCCCGCGCCGTCACCACCCGCACGTCGCAGGTGCCGGCCACCGCCGCGCGGAGCCGCTCGCTGACCTGCTCGTCGCCGTGCTCGGGGTGGGTGTTGAAGACGAAGACGGTGACGTCCACCGGTTCCTTGAGCACCAGCGCCCGTACGCCCTCGATCAGGGCGTCCTCGCGCCGCCGCACGTCCGGAGCGGCGGCCTCGTGGTCCACGCCGAGCAGGGTCACCCCGAGGCGGGCCCGGGCGCCGGGCGTCGGCCGGGGCCGGCGTGGGGGGATCGGCTCTCCGAGCGCCTCGGGCAGGAGGCCGGCGAGGTCGCCCGCCGGGATGAGCAGGCCCGGATAGCCCGCGCGGCGCAGAACCTCCTCCGACGCCGCGTCACGGACCCCGATGACGTCGATCCGCTTCAGCACCTCGACCAGGCGGCGTTCCGCGGCGGCGGACAGGAACGGGCCGATCGAGACGCCGACGGCCGCCATCGGGTGCCCGGAGAATCGGCTGAAGAGGGCGAACAACTTCTTCTCGCTCAGCGGGCCCATGTCCCGAAAGACCGAGCCACCACCGAAGAGCAGCATGGAGGAGCGACTCAGCAGAGCCGCCTTGCTCAGCAGGACCCCGGCCCGGATCGTGGCCCCGTGACCGCGGTACCACCGGGGGCTCAGGCCCACGCTCGCGGCCGGCAGGTCGACCATCGGTGGGGCCGCGAAGACCGGATGGGTGGCACCCCAGTAGGTGCGGGTCGCCCAGTCCAGGACGACACAGAAGGCGTTGTCCCCGACGTTCTCCATGCCGTAGTACCCGACCACGAGGGGACGCCGAGCCGCCGCACTCGGTTCAGGACGCACGCGGGGCCCCCTTTGTCAGACGCTGGCGCAGATCGTGCCACGACGGCAGATCGGCGTCGCCGACGACCCGTCGGCGGACCGCGATCCAGAACAGAACACAGAGGACGATCTCCGCCGCGACGGTCGCCGCCGCCGCACCCATGATGCCCCAGAGTGGCGTGGCGACGGCCAGGGCCACCACGAACACCAGAGCGCCCACCCCCTGGTAGACGACCTTGCGGCGGAGCAGGCCGCCGCTGGTGAGCAGCGAGGCCACCGCCGCACCGGCGAACCGGAACGGGATCGCCAGGGCGAGCACGGCCAGGACGGTGGCGGACTCCCGGTATTCCGGACCGAGCAGGAACGGCAGCCCCGGCAGGGCGAAGAGCACCACCAGCACCGCGATGACCGCGCCCAACGCGAACATCCCGCTGCCGCCGAAGCGGTACGCCAGCAGGATCGCGTCCCGGTCGGTCTGCGACCACCGGTGCAGCTTGGCCAGGAAGTACTGCTGGAAGGCCACCCGGGGTACGAGGTAGACGGCGGTCAACACGGACATCGGGACGGACAGCACCGCGGCCGCCTCGGGACCACGTACCTCGGCCACGGTCACCGTGCCCAGGTACATGCCGATCAGGTAGAACACGTTGCCCAGCACGAACGGGGTGGCGGCCCGGGCGACAGCGGTCACCGGCACCGCCGGGCCGGACGGCTCCCCGCTGGTCGTGTGCCCCTCCAGCGGCATCTCACCCCGGACGAAGGGCCGCATGACGACAGCGCAGGCCACCACGGTCAGCAGGGCGACCACCGCGTAACCCGCCGCCGCCGCCACCACCGAGAGCCCGAACAGCCACACGGCGAGCACCACCAGCACCCGGCCCAGGTGCGGCGCGGCCTGCAACGTCGACAGCCCGCCGTACGCGCCGCGCAGTTGCTGCACCGACGCGACGAGCGCGAGGCCGGCCTGCGCGACGACCACACTCGCCAGCAGGGCACGCACCCCACCCTCGGCCGGATCGCGCATCTCGGCGGCGGCCCACGCCAGCGTGCCGGCGACGATCAACAGGCAGGTGATCAGCACCAGGCGCAGCGAGGGGCCCACCCAGCGGTACGCCCGCTCCCCCTCCTGCCCGAACCGCTGCAACCACAGTTCGGAGACACCGAAGACGGCCAACGGCGCGGTCAGTGACACCACCGCGAGGGCGGCGGTCAGGGTGCCGAACGCCGCCTGCGGGAGGCTGCGGGCCAGCAGGATCTGGGTGGCGAAGGCCGCGACGGTGACGCCGACCTGGCTCAGGCCCAGCATGCCGAGGTGGATCAGGACCCGCGTCACCCGCCCGCGCGACGCTGTCGCGGGCACCGGGCTGCCGGGGTCGAGGTCAACGGATGCGGGTGACAAGCCACTTGCCCGTCTCGCTCAACGTCCGCAGCGTCTTCATGCTCAGACCCACGCCGGGAAACCGCCACGGTCGGTACATGTCGATCAGTCGGAACCAGAAGACCAAACCACCGAGGCGACCCCGCGTGACGTTGCCGTCGTGGCGCTGGAACCGCACGATCGGGTGGGCCAGATGGCAGGGCTGCACACCGGAACGCAGCGCCCGCAGCACCAGCTCGATGTCCTCGAAGAGTCGGAAGGTCTCGTCGTACCCACCGATGGTGTGCAGCACCTGCCTGTCGATCGTCGTGCCGGAGTGTTTGAACGGCAGGCGCGGACGGGTCAGGACGCCCAGCAGCATGCGTTCCGTCGAGGCGTACTCGGGCAGCCGGATGGGTCGGTCACTGCCGTGACTGATCTCGGTGTAGTCGGCGTACGCCCAGCTCCGCCCGGTGGTGGTGAGCAACTGGTGCAGCCGGGCCAACGCGTCCTCGGTGAGTTCGTCGTCGGAGTCGAGCACGGTCAGGTACCGGCCGACGGCGGCGCGCAGCCCGCGGTTGCGGGCCTCGGCGATGCCGGTCGGAGGTTGGCCCACCACCCTGATCCGGCGGTCCGTGGCGAGACCGGCCTCGGCGATCACCTGCCCGACCGGGACCTGCGACCCGTCGTCGACGATGACGAGTTCGAAATCCTGGTAGGTGTTGGCCAACACGCTGCGGACCGCGTTGACGAGCAGGGCGGCCCGGTCCCGTACGACGATGCAGACGGTGAAGGTGGGTCGGACGACCGGTGCGGTGGGTGCGTCCACCTCGACCCGGTCGGCCTGTCGGGGCAGGTGGGGGTGCTCCGCCCGAACGGACGCGGGGACCGAGGGGTTCGTCACGTCGGCCCGCCCGCCGCCACCGACCCGCTGTCGTCGGACCGCACCGACGCCTCCGTCCGGACGCCGTCGTCGGTCTCCGCGTCGACGGCGAGCACCGCCAGCATGCCGAGGAAGAAGAGCCAGAGGAAGTACGGGTACGCCAGGGGCTTCTGGGTGAGCCCGAAGATGAGGAGCGTCGCGAAGAGCACCAGCAGGGGCAGTCGACCGGACGGGCCGAGCTGCGCACGTGCCAGCCGGTAGAGCCCCAGGAGGATCGCGCCGACCAGGACGATCCCGGTGATCCCCCAGATGACCATGACCCGGATGAGGTCGTTGTGCATGTCCCACGGCTCGTAGCCGAAGCCGAACAGCCACACGTCCGCCGAGGAGCGACCCAGGATGTCGGCCACGTCGTTCCAGATCGCGCCGCGCCCGTGCATGAAGGTGTCGGAGCGGACGTCGAGCGACCCCACCTCGGTGAGGGCGACCCGCACCCGCTCCCAGATGGCTCCGCCCCAGAGACCGCCGGCAACGGCCGCTACCGCGACGATCCCGCCGCCGACCAGGAGCGCCGACCGGCGGTCGACCCGGCCACCGGCGCGACGGGACGCGATCAGGCCACGGACCCGCCGCGCCTCGAAGGCGGCCACGATGACGATCAGGCAGAGGATCGTGAAGCGGTGCAGGGACACGGCACCGGTGGCGACGAAGAGCCCGATGAGCCCGTACCGCACGGCGGCCGACACCCGGAGGCGATCTCCCAGGACGTAGATCAGGAAGACCGCGAAGATGAGCAGCCGACCGAGCGACATCGGGTGGTAGTAGCCCCCGGAGGCGCGCCCGATCTTCTGCCAGTTCGCCAGCTCGAAGTAGAACGAGTAGGGGATGACCCCGGCGACCTGGAGCCACGCCAGGACACAGTGGACTATCGCGCCCAGCAGGATCACGCCGGTGACCAGGACGAGTCGCCGTGTGGAGATGAGCGACCGCCGCATCAGCATCAGGCCGAGCAGCGCGATCGGGGCGAAACCGACGACCAGGCGCAACGCTTCGGCGGGGATCGCCGAGCGAGGCTCCAGGTGGGCGCCGTAGATCGGGTAACGCCGCACGTCGAAGAGGTCCAGCAAATCGCTGCGGGCACCCACGAGGAGGAAGCTGACCGCCGAGCTGACCAGGAGCAGCGCCAGCGCACCCGCCACCAGCAGCAACGGCCTGGGCGGCAACCGACGGGCACCCAGGGCGACGAGTCCGTACGCGCCGATCATCAGGGCGGCCCCGACAGCGGTGAGCACCACGCCCAGGTCGATCCCGCCGCTGGACTTCTTTTCACCGATGTCGAGCAGCGGCTTCACCGCGACGAGGGCCAGGGCGCCGACGGCCAGGTAGCCGGCGATCTGCTCGTGGCGGGGCGTAGGCCCGTCCCGGTGCCCCACCTCCGGCCGTGTTCCCGAGGCCGGAGTGGTCAAGATTCCCATCGCGGGTGTCTCTCCTCTATCAGTGTCCGCCGTGGACGTCGGCAGGCGTCGTGTGCGCGCCGCCGCTGCGGCCGTGCCGTCCGACCGTCGATCAGGGGCCGGCGGCAACTGCCGATAGGCGGAGACTGAGCCGAATGTCGGGAAAAGACATCCACAGTGCTCAACCGCCGCCCGGCCTCAGAATCACGAGGACGATACCAGCGCCGGGCGTTTCTCCGGGGCCCCGGTCGCCCGCCCGACAGAGCCGTCGAACCCGACTCCCAACCGGGTTGGGTGGACATTTCCGATTCACTTATTCGACCCCTTTTTCGGCCCGTCTTGCACGGGCGACGTCGCCTCCGGCAAGCTTGACCGCCGTGCGTCAGCCGGCTGTTTCGGCACGACGTGCACGACCGACTGCCGGCAGGATCCGACCGGCTTCTTCGACTGTGGACGGTGTGACGTGTCGTTGATCTCCGTGGTGATGGCCGCCCACAACGAGGCGAGGGTCATCGGTGGTTGCCTCGACGCGCTGCTCGCCGACGCCGGCCCGAACGACCTGGACATCGTGGTGGTGGCCAACGGCTGCACGGACGACACGGCACGGATCGCCGCCCAGCGGCCGGGGGTACGGGTCATCGAGGTGCCCGAGGCGGGAAAGGCGAACGCGCTCAACGTGGGTGACGCGGCGGCGCGCGGTTTCCCCCGGGTCTACCTCGACGCCGACGTCGTGCTGAGCCCGGGGGCGCTGCGCCGGATGGCCGAGACGCTGACCGAGGGCGACTCTCCTCCATTGGCGGTCATGCCCCGTCGGAAGATGGTGACCAGCGGCCGTCCGGTGGCGGTGCACGCGTACTACGCCATCAACACCAGATTGCCGATCTTCGCTGACGCGTTGTTCGGGCGCGGCGCCATCGGCATCTCGGAGGCCGGTCGCCGGCGCTTCAGCCAATTCCCGGAGCAGATCGCCGACGATCTCTTCCTGGATTCGCAGTTCTCGTCGAGCGAGAAGCGGGAGGTCGGTGACGCCACCTCCTATGTACAGGCGCCTCGCCGTACGCGGGACCTGCTCCGCACCCTGGCGCGGGTGCGTGCCGGCAACACGATGTTGCGGGCCACCCACGACGGGGTTCGAGCGTCGGTCCCGTCCTCCTGGCTCCGCGACGTGGTTCTGCCCCGACCGTGGCTGGCTCCGGCGGCCACGCTCTACGTGGGGATCACCGTCGCCGCCGCCCTGCGGGCCCGTCGCCATCCACGCGACGGATGGGGGCGGGACAACTCCACGCGCTGAGCGCCTTCCTGCCGGGCCCGGTCAGTACCGGGGGCGGCGGCGGAACACCACCACCAGCACGACGAGCCCGACCAGCAGCAGACCGCCGAGGGCCGCGAGCGAGGCCACCAGGAGCCTGGGCATGCCGTCCGACTCGTCGGCGAGCCGGGCGCGGTCGATGGCGTTCTGCCGGTACGCCTGCGCCAGGACGTTGACCGGCGACGCCTCCACGACGCGGTCGAAGCTGGCGATGGCGTCGTCGTTGCGGCCCGCGAAGAACTCGTCCAGCCCTTCCCGGTACACCCGGTCGGTGTCCGCGCGGCTGCTGCTGGTGCCGCCCGCGCCGAGCAGTCCGGTGACCACCGACACCGGTACCAGCGCACGGTTGGCCCCACCACTGGCGGCCCGGTCGGTGTCCAGCACGCCGACCACTCGACCGGCGGTGTCCAGGGCGACCCCGCCGGCGGAGTAGATGCCGACGTCGTCGTTGAGGCGGGAGACGGCGACCGAGCCCTGGTTGGCCGTGCCGGCGACCTGGGCGGGCTTGCTCTCCACGGTGTAGGTCGCGGCCCGGAAGTCCGCGTCCGTGGTGCGGTAGCCGAGCACGAGCAGTGCGGCGCCGGGTGCGGGCGCGCCACCCTCGGCCAACTCCACGGCCGGGAGGCTGGGTTGGGTCAGCTTGACCAGGGCGAGGTTGCCGGCATCGGGCTCCAGGACCCGCACGACCTGGCCCGGGATCGCCGGGCTGGCGGTGAGGTCGCCCCTGGCGACGTTGAACTGGCCGAACACCTGGCTGGCGGGTTCCGAGCCAGGTTCGGCCCCGGTGAACACCGTGCTGTTCAGCTTGCTCTGGACGTAACCGTCCAACTGGGGTGTGGTCAGTTTCTTCTGCTCGATCAGGATGCGGCCGAGCGTGTAGAGGGCACGCTCCCGGGCCGCGTCGACCGCCGGGCGTACGCACTGGCCGTTGGTGACGATGTGGCCGTCCGGATTGACCACGAAGCCGCTGCACCGTCGCTTGAAAGTGACAGGCGTCACGCTCAACGGCACATTCGACTTCGCTTCCCGCAGGGTCCCGGTGAAGACGGCCTCGACGAACACCAGGGACGGCCCGGCGATGGCGAGGGCGCGTTCCTCGGGGCTGTACGGCGCCGCCTGCGCCCACGGCTTGAGTCCGGGGTTGATCGCCGGGGCGCTGGGGAACGCTCCGGACGCCGTGGGCAGGGTCTGCGGAACGCTCGGTTCCTCGTCGCCGGTGACCGCCCAGACGGTGGCGCCGGCGGCGAGGGCCACCGCCAGGGCGGCGGCGCCGATACCAACCCACAGGCCGGTACGGCGTGGAGGTGGCGGTGACGGCTTGATCCTGCGGACCGGGGCCGTGAACGGGTCACCGGGCGACGACCGGTCGGCGTCCGCGAGCACGGGGTCCACGGTGGACGCTTCCGAGCCGGCGCCGGAGACCGGGTGCGGTGCGGCGGAGACCGGCTGCACGGGGACGGGACCGCCGTGCATGGCCCATGGCGCGTACGGCGGCGCGGACACCTGCGGCACACCCGAGACGGACTGGGGTGGCCCGGACACCTGCGGCACTCCCGAGACGGACTGCGGCACCCCGGAGACCGGCTGCGGCGGCCCGGAAACGGGCTGCGGCACCCCGGAGACCGGCTGGGGCGGACCGGCCTGCTGGGGCACGGGAGGGTTCGCGGGGCCGGTGGCCGGCGGCGTGTTCGGTCCGGCCACCTCCGGGACCGGCTGGTAGTCCACACCCAGCGCACGGAAGAGCTTCTCTGCGCCCGGCCCCGCCTCGGCCGGGTAGGCGACCCAGGGCGCGGCGGCACCGAAGTCGGCGTAGGCGAACGTCTGACCGCCCTGCGTCTGTGCCAGCGCGTTGGCGGTGGCGGAGAACGCCTCCCGCCAGGCGGGCGTGGCCGCCACGGCGGCGTCCAGGACAGCCACCGTCACCAGCCGGCCCTGCCCGTCGATGGCCGCCCACGCCTTCCCCACCTGGCTTGAGCCCAGTACGTGGGTGAACCTGTAGGGGCCTTCCGGCTGCATCCGCACTCCTCCGCTCGACCGCCGTGCGGATACTACCGAGAGCGCGCCAGGCCGCTCGCCTCCGGTGTGAAGGGGGAAGCCGCCCCAGGTGGTTGCCCTCTGAAAGTTTTCATGCATAGAGTCGCGGCATGAATGACCCGGTGCTCCAGGCGACGGCCGAGCAGGTGCTCGACCTGTTCGACGGGGTACGGCTCACCCCGACCCAACGCCGGATCGCGCACTGTCTCGTGCAGCACGCACCGACGGTGGCGTACCTGTCCGCCGCGGAGGTCGCCGAGCTGGCCGGGGTCAGTCAGCCCTCGGTCACCCGGTTCGCCGTCGCGCTCGGCCACGACGGCTACCCGGCGCTGCGCCGCCGACTGCGGGACCTGACCACCACCACGCCGGGCGGTCCGGCGGACGCCTCCAACGAGCTCCAGCAGGCGGTACGCGCCGAGATGGGCAACCTGGAGCGGCTGGCGGGTCAACTCGCCGACACCGAGCGGATCGCCGAGACCGGTCGGCTGCTCGCAGCCAGCCGACCGCTGCCGGTGCTGGGCCTGCGTGCCGCCGCGCCACTGGCCGCGTACTTCGCCTACTTCGCCGCCAAGGTCCACCCGGACGTGCGGGTGCTCAACGACGGCGGCAGCCTGCTCACCGACCGTCTGGAGCAGGCCGCCGAGTCCGGGGCGTCGGCCGTGCTCGCCTTCGTGCTGCCCCGCTACCCCCGGGAGACCCTGGACGCCCTGGGCGAGGCGCGGGCCGCCGGACTGACCGTCGTGGCGATCACCGACTCCCCGGTCAGCCCGGCCACCGAACACGCCGACGTGGTGCTGCCGGCCGCCGTCGGCGCGCAACTCGTCTTCGACCTGCACACGGCCCCGATGACCCTGGCGATGGTCCTGTTGCAGGCCATCTGCGACGCCGCGCCGACCGACACCCAGCGCCGCCTGGAGGCGTTCGAAGCCTCCGCGGCCCGCCGACAGTTGTTCCTCGGATGACCGGAGGAGAAGCAGAGATGACCCAGCCCATCCGTGCCGCACGGGGCAGCCAGCTCACCACCCGCGGGTGGCAGCAGGAGGCCGCCCTGCGGATGCTGATGAACAACCTCGACCCGGAGGTGGCCGAACGCCCCGACGACCTGGTTGTCTACGGCGGGACCGGCAAGGCGGCGCGGGACTGGCCGTCGTACCACGCGTTGGTGCGTACGCTGACCGACCTGCGCGCGGACGAGACGATGCTGGTGCAGTCCGGCCGCCCGGTCGGGGTGCTGCGCACGCACGAGTGGGCGCCCCGGGTGCTGCTGGCGAACTCGAACCTGGTGGGTGACTGGGCGACCTGGCCGGAGTTCCGTCGCCTCGAACAGCTCGGCCTGACCATGTACGGGCAGATGACCGCCGGTTCGTGGATCTACATCGGCACGCAGGGCATCCTCCAGGGCACCTACGAGACGTTCGCCGCCGTGGCCGCCAAGAGGTTCGGCGGAACCCTGGCCGGGACGCTGACGCTCACCGCCGGATGCGGTGGAATGGGTGGCGCGCAGCCCCTCGCGGTCACCATGAACGACGGCGTCTGCCTGATCGTGGACGTGGACCGGACCCGCCTGGACCGCCGGGTGCACGACCGCTACCTGGACGAGGTGGCCGACTCGCTGGACGACGCCGTCGCACGGGTCCGCGCGGCGAAGCGGGACCGGCGCGCGTTGAGCGTCGGCGTGGTCGGCAACGCCGCCGAGGTCTTTCCGGAGCTGCTCGGTCGGGGCGTCGAGATCGACATCGTGACCGACCAGACCAGCGCGCACGATCCCCTGGCGTACCTGCCGGTGGGGATGGACCTGGCCGACGCCCGGGACTTCGCCGCCGCGAAGCCGGCCGAGTTCACCGACCGGGCCCGTGCGTCGATGGCACGGCACGTCGAGGCGATGGTCGGGTTCCTCGACGCCGGGGCCGAGGTCTTCGACTACGGCAACTCGATCCGGGGCGAGGCGCAGCTGGGCGGCTACCAGCGGGCGTTCGACTTCCCGGGCTTCGTGCCCGCGTACATCCGGCCGCTGTTCTGCGAGGGCCGGGGCCCGTTCCGGTGGGCGGCGCTCTCCGGCGACCCGGCCGACATCGCCGCCACCGATCGGGCCATCCTGGACCTGTTCCCGGAGAACGAGTCCCTGGCCCGCTGGATCAAGCTGGCCGGCGAGCGGGTCGCGTTCCAGGGCCTGCCGGCCCGGATCTGCTGGCTCGGCCAGGGCGAGCGGGACCGGGCGGGCGTGCGGTTCAACGACATGGTCGCCTCCGGTGAGCTCGCCGCTCCGGTGGTGATCGGGCGGGACCACCTGGACACCGGCAGCGTCGCGAGCCCGTACCGGGAGACCGAGGGAATGGCCGACGGCTCCGACGCCATCGCGGACTGGCCGCTGCTGAACGCGCTGGTCAACACCGCCAGCGGCGCGTCCTGGGTGTCCATCCACCACGGCGGCGGCGTCGGCATCGGCCGGTCGATCCACGCCGGGCAGGTCTGCGTGGCCGACGGCACCGCCCTGGCGGGACAGAAGATCGAGCGGGTGCTCACCAACGACCCGGCGATGGGCGTCATCCGGCACGTCGACGCCGGCTACGACAGCGCCCGCGAGGTTGCCGAGCGCACCGGCGTCCGGGTTCCCATGACCGAGGGTGATAACGCGTGAGCGACGACCTGCCCGGCCGGTTCCGGGCGTTGTGGGACGAGATCGCGCCGGTCGGGCGGGACGCTGACAGCGGCGGCTACCTGCGGTACGCGTTGACCGAGCCGGAACACCAGTTGCGGGCCTGGTTCCACGGGCAGGCCGACCGTCGCGGCCTGCCGGTCAGCGAGGACGGCAACGGCAACCTGTTCGCCCACTGGGGTGACCCGGAGGGCGCCGACGCGGTGCTGACCGGCAGTCACTTCGACTCGGTGCCGCACGGCGGGGCGTACGACGGTCCGCTCGGCATCGTCAGCGCGTTCCTCGCCGTGGACGAGCTGCGCGCCGCCGGCGTCACCCCGGTCCGGCCGCTGGTGGTGGCCGCATTCGTGGAGGAGGAGGGCGCGCGCTTCGGCGTACCCTGCCTGGGGTCGCGGCTGCTCACCGGCGCGCTGACGGCCGACCGCGCTGCCGGCCTGCGCGACGCGGCCGGGGTGAGCTTCGCCGACGCGCTCGGCGGGCGGCCGGCGGGCGCCCGCCCGGAGCTGCTGGGCCGCTTCGGGGCCTTCGTGGAGCTGCACGTCGAGCAGGGCCGCGCGCTCGTCGACGCGGACGCGCCGGTCGGGGTGGCCAGCGCGATCTGGCCGCACGGCCGCTGGCGCTTCGACGTGGTCGGTGAGGGCAACCACGCGGGTACGACGCGGATGGAGGACCGCCGCGACCCGATGCTGACCTACGCGTTCACGGTGCTGGCCGCCAACAAGGAGGCCCGGCTGCGCGGCGCGCACGCCACCGTGGGGCGGGTCGCCGTGGAGCCCAACGCCACCAACGCCATTCCGTCGAAGGTGACCGGCTGGCTGGACGCCCGCGCCGCCGACCCGGAGACGCTGACCGGGCTGGTCGACGCGGTCCGGGCCAAGCTCGCCGAGCGGGCCCGCCGCGACGGTACGGAGGTGACGGTCACCGAGGAGTCGGTGACCCCGCTGGTCGCCTTCGACGGCGACCTGGCCCAGCGGCTGGCGACGCTGCTGGACGCGCCGGTGCTGCCCACCGGGGCGGGGCACGACGCCGGGGTGCTCGCGGCGCACCTGCCCACGGCGATGGTGTTCGTGCGGAACCCGACCGGTGTGTCGCACTCCCCCGCCGAGGCCGCGAGCGACGACGACTGCGCCGCCGGGGTGCGCGCGCTGGCCCGGGTGCTCGAGGAGCTGACATGCCGCTGACCCGCTGGCTGGCCGAGTACGCCTGGCTGCCCAACCTCGCCGAGCCCACTCCCGAGGTGCTCATCGAGACCGATGGCGGCCGGATCACCGGTGTGACCGCGTTGGCCGCCGCCGGAGGGCCGAGGGCCGGAGTCGACGTGTACACCGACGCCGTGCCGCTGCCCGGCCTGACGGTGCCGGGCCTGGCCAACGTGCACTCGCACGCCTTCCACCGGGCCCTGCGCGGGCGTACCCACGGTGGGCGGGGTGACTTCTTTTCCTGGCGGGACCGGATGTACGCCGTCGCGGACCGGCTGGACCCGGACACCTACCTGGCGCTGGCCCGGGCGGTCTACGCCGAGATGGCGCTCGCGGGGATCACCTGCGTGGGCGAGTTCCACTACCTGCACCACCGGCCCGACGGCGGCGCGTACGACGACCCGAACGCGATGGGCGCGGCGCTGGTCGAGGCCGCCGCGCACGCCGGTGTCCGGCTCACCCTGCTGGACACCTGCTATCTGACCTCCACAGTGGACGGTCGGCCGCTCGCCGGCGCGCAGCGGCGCTTCGGTGACGGCGACGCGGCCCGCTGGGCACAGCGAGCAGGGGAGTTCGCGCCGACGGACTCCCACGTGCGGGTCGGCGCGGCCGTGCACTCGGTACGGGCGGTCCCCGCCGACCAGCTCCGGACGGTCGCCGACTGGGCCCGCGACCGGCAGGCCCCGCTGCACGTGCACCTCTCCGAACAGCCCGTCGAGAACGACGAGTGCCGGGCCGTGCACGGGCGTACGCCCACCGCGCTGCTCGCCGAGCACGGCGTACTCGGGCCGGACACCACAGCCGTGCACGCCACCCACCCCACCGGCGCGGACCTGACCCTGCTCGCCGACAGCCGGACCGGCGTGTGCCTCTGCCCCACCACCGAGCGGGACCTCGCCGACGGCATCGGCCCGGCCCGTCGGATGGCCGACGCGGGAATCCGGCTGAGCCTGGGCAGCGACAGCCACGCCGTGATCGACCTGTTCGAGGAGGCCCGCGCCGTGGAGCTGGACGAACGGCTGCGCACCCGTCGCCGCGGCCACTTCACCCCTGTCGACCTGCTCAACGCCGCCACCGCCACCGGGCACGCCGCGCTGGGCTGGGCCGACGCCGGACGCATCGCCGTCGGCGCCCGCGCCGACCTGGTGACGGTTCGGCTCGACAGCGCCCGTACCGCCGGAGTGCCACCGGTGGGGGCGTTCTTCGCGGCCGGCGCGGCCGACGTCGACCAGGTCGTGGTGGACGGCCGGGTGGTGGTGGCCGAGGGCCGGCACCTGAGCGTGGATGTACCGGCCGAGCTGTCGGCGTCGATCGAGGCGGTGATTCCCTCATGAGCACCCTGCTGGTCGACAACATCGGGGAGCTGGTCACCAACGGCATCGGCGCGGACCTGCTGGGCATCCGCCGCACGGCCGCCGTCCTCGTCGAGGAGGGCCAGGTGGCCTGGGTCGGGCCGTCCGCGTACGCGCCGGCCGCCGACCGACGGATCGACGTCGGCGGGGCCGCCGTGCTGCCCGGCTTCGTGGACAGCCACGCCCACCTGGTCTTCGCCGGGGACCGGGCCGCCGAGTTCGCCGCCCGGATGGCCGGCGAGCCGTACACCGGCGGCGGCATCCGGACCACCGTCGGCGCGACCCGGGCCGCCACCGACGGCGAGCTGCGGGCCAACGTGCGCCGGCTGCGCGGGGAGGCGCTGCGCCAGGGCACCACGACCATGGAGATCAAGAGTGGGTACGGGCTGAGCGTCGCCGACGAGGCCCGCTCGCTGCGGATCGCCGCCGAGTCCAGCAGTGAGACCACCTTCCTGGGCGCGCACGTCGTCCCCGCCGAGTACGCCGACCGGCCGGACGACTACGTCGGGCTGGTCTGCGGGCCGATGCTGGCCGCCGCCGCGCCGCACGCCAAGTGGATCGACGTGTTCTGCGAGCGGGGCGCCTTCGACGTCGACCACGCCCGCGCCATCCTCGCCTGCGGGCAGGCCGTCGGCCTGGGCGTACGGCTGCACGCCAACCAGCTCGGCCCCGGTCCCGGCGTGCGGCTCGGGGTCGAACTGGGCGCGGCCAGCGTGGACCACTGCACCTACCTCAGCGACGCCGACGTCGACGCGCTCGCGCACAGCACCACCGTCGCCACCCTGCTGCCGGGCGCCGAGTTCTCCACCCGCTCGCCGTACCCCGACGCACGCCGGCTGCTCGACGCCGGTGTGACAGTGGCGCTGGCGACGGACTGCAACCCCGGATCGTCGTACACCTCGTCGATGCCCTTCTGCATCGCCCTCGCGGTCCGCGAGATGCGGATGACCCCGGCGGAGGCGGTCTGGGCCGCCACCGCCGGTGGCGCGCGGGCGCTGCGCCGCGACGACGTCGGCGTGCTCACTCCCGGCGCGCGGGCCGACCTGGTCGTCCTGGATGCCCCCTCGTACCTGCACCTGGCCTACCGGCCCGGTGTCCCCCTGATCCGCCAGGTCATACGCAACGGAGTACCGCAATGACGCACGTGACCATCCAGCCCACCGGGATCACCGCCGAGGACGTGCTCGCG
Organism: Micromonospora sp. NPDC005172; assembly: GCF_040608555.1. NCBI lineage: Bacteria > Bacillati > Actinomycetota > Actinomycetes > Micromonosporales > Micromonosporaceae > Micromonospora > Micromonospora sp. NPDC005172. The sequence continues at coordinate 65,802 of NZ_JBEXIL010000012.1, read as the reverse complement.
GTGGCCCGTGGCACCGCCACGGTCGTCCTCGACCCGGCCGCCCGGGACGCGATGGCGACCAGCCGCGCGATCGTGGACGGCATCGAAGCCGACGGACGACCGGTGTACGGCGTGTCGACCGGATTCGGGGCCCTGGCGAACACCTTCGTCGCCCCGGAGCGGCGGGCCGAGCTGCAACACGCGCTGATCCGCTCGCACGCCGCCGGGGTGGGCGCCCCGATGCCGCGTGAGGTGGTCCGGGCCATGATGCTGCTGCGCGTACGCTCGCTCGCCCTGGGCCGTTCCGGGGTCCGGCCGCTGGTCGCCGAGGCGCTCGTCGACCTGCTCAACCACGACATCACCCCGTGGGTGCCGGAGCACGGTTCGCTGGGCGCGTCCGGTGACCTGGCGCCGCTCGCGCACTGCGCGCTGGTGCTGCTCGGCGAGGGCTGGGTGCTGGGCCCGACCGGCGAGCGGCAGGACGCGGCCGACGTGCTGGCCGCCAACGGGCTCAAGCCGATCGAGCTGGCCGCCAAGGAAGGGCTGGCGCTGATCAACGGCACCGACGGCATGCTCGGCATGCTGCTGCTGGCGATCCACGACGCGGGGCACCTCTTCGCGATGGCGGACGTGACCGCCGCGCTCGCCATCGAGGCGATGCTCGGCTCGGAGCGGCCGTTCCTGCCCGAGTTGCACACCATCCGCCCGCACCCCGGCCAGGCGACGTCCGCGGCGAACATCCACCGGCTGTTGCAGGACTCCCGCGTGATGGACTCACACCGCGACGACCTGGCGCACGCCGTGCAGGACGCGTACTCGATGCGCTGCGCGCCGCAGGTGGCCGGCGCGGCCCGGGACACCCTGGACTTCGTCCGCACGGTCGCGGCCCGGGAGCTGGTGTCCGTCGTGGACAACCCGGTTGTGCTTCCCGACGGGCGGGTCGAGTCGACCGGGAACTTCCACGGCGCGCCGCTGGGCTTCGCCGCCGACTTCCTCGCCATCGCCGCCGCCGAGGTGGGTGCGATCGCCGAGCGGCGCGTGGACCGGCTGCTGGACGTCACCCGCTCACGGGAGCTGCCGGCGTTCCTCTCCCCCGACGCCGGGGTCAACTCCGGGCTGATGATCGCCCAGTACACGGCGGCCGGGATCGTCGCGGAGAACCGGCGGCTGGCCGCGCCCGCGTCGGTGGACTCGCTGCCCACCAGCGGCATGCAGGAGGACCACGTCTCGATGGGCTGGGCGGGGGCCAAGAAGCTGCGCACCGTGCTGGACAACCTGACCAGCCTGCTCGCCGTCGAGCTGCTGGCCGGCGTACGCGGTCTGCAACTGCGCGAACCGCTGGTGCCGTCGCCGGCCGGCCGGGCCGCCGTCGCCGCCCTCGGTCAGGCGGCCGGCGCACCCGGCCCGGACGTGTTCCTCGCACCGGTGATGGAGGCGGCTCGCGCCGTCGTCGCCGGGCCCGAACTGCGCGCCGCCATCGAACGGGAGGTCGGCCCGCTGGGCTGACCTGCGCGGTCGCTGTCGTCCGCCGCGGGTCAGGCGGCGGGCGGCAGCACCTCGGGCCCGTCAGGCGGCGGGCGGCAGCACCTTGGCGACCAGCTTGGCCAGCTCGCGCAGCGCCTTGCCCCGGTGGCTGACCGCGTCCTTCTCGGTCGGGGTCAACTCGGCGTTGGTGCGCTCCTGACCGTCACCGAGGAAGATGGGGTCGTAGCCGAACCCGCCGTCGCCGCGCGGGGCGCGCAGCACGCGGCCGGGCTGCCGGCCGTCGACCAGGTGCTCCTTGCCGCCGGGCAGCACCAGCGCCACCGTGCAGACGAAGGACGCCGCCCGGTGCTCGTCCGGCACGTCGGCGATCTGGTCCAGCACGAGCTGGAGGTTGGCCTGGTCGTCGCCGTGCTTGCCGGCCCACCGGGCGCTGAACACCCCCGGCATCCCGTTCAACGCGTCCACGGCGATGCCCGAGTCGTCGGCGATCGTCGGCAACCCGGTACGCCGGCAGCCCTCCCGCGCCTTGATCAGCGCGTTCTCGCCGAAGGTGAGGCCCGTCTCCGGTAGTTCCGGGTACTCCTCGACGTCGTCGAGGCCGAGCAGGGCGATCCGGTGCGCGCCGAGCGCGCCGTCCAGAATCCGCTGAAGCTCCACCAGCTTCTTACGGTTCCGCGTGGCCAGCAGGACCTTGTTCATGCAAGTACCTTTCGCTGGGCTTCGGCCAACTCGGCACACCCGGCCACGGCCAGGTCGAGCAGGCTGTCGAGCTGGTCCCGGGCGAACACGCCGGCCTCGCCGGTGCCCTGCACCTCGACGAAGTCGCCCGCGCCGGTGCACACCACGTTCATGTCCACCTCGGCGGCCACGTCCTCCTCGTAGCAGAGATCGAGTCGGGCCTCCCCGGCGATGATGCCGACGCTGACGGCGGCCACCGAGCGGTGCATGACCTTCTCCGGCTTGCCGGCGAGGGCCTTACGGGCGGCCAGCCAGCCCACCGCGTCGTGCAGCGCGACGTACGCGCCGGTGATCGCGGCGGTCCGCGTACCGCCGTCGGCCTGGAGCACGTCGCAGTCGAGCACGATCGAGTTCTCGCCGAGGGCCTTGAGGTCGATGCTGGCCCGCAGGCTGCGACCGATCAGCCGGGAGATCTCGTGGGTACGCCCACCGACGCGGCCCTTGACGCTCTCCCGGTCCGAGCGGGTGTTGGTGGCCCGGGGCAGCATCGCGTACTCGGCGGTCACCCAGCCGAGCCCGGAGCCCTTGCGCCAGCGGGGCACGCCCTCGGTGACGCTCGCCGTGCAGAGCACCCGGGTGCCGCCGAACTCGACGAGCACCGAGCCCTCCGGGTGGGTGCTCCAGCCACGGGTCAGGGTCACCGGTCGAAGTTGAGAGGGCCCTCGCCCGTCAGGTCGCGCCATGCCTGCACCCTATGCGGTGCGGCGATCCCCCTCGACCTGGGTGTCCCGCGGCACGTCCGCGCCGTGTGCCTCGAGGAACCCGGCGACCGCCGCCGGCCAGCCGAACTCCTCGGCCCGCGCCCGGGCGGCCCGCCGCCGCTGGGCCTCCGGGCGGGCCGCGAGGCGCAGCACGGCCTCGGCCAGCGACGCTCCGGAGCCGTACGCGGCCAGTCCGGCCGAGCCGACCACCTCGGGCAACGCGCTGGCAGCGTTGACCACCACCGGCGTGCCACAGGCCAGCGCCTCCAGCCCGGCCAGGCCGAAGGTCTCCACCGGGCCGGGTGCCAGCACCACGTCCGCGCTGGCGAGCAGCGCGGCCACCCCGGCACGGTCGGGCAGGAAGCCGGTGAACGTGACCGGCAGGCCGGCCGTCCGACGGGCCAGGGATGCGCGCAGCGGGCCGTCCCCGGCCAGCACCAGAACCGCCGGCACGCCGGCCCGGCGCAGCTCGACGAGGGCTTCGACCGCCAGCTCCGGCCGCTTCTCCGGAGACACCCGGGCGCAGTGTACGAGCAGCAGCTCGGTCGGGTCGGCGTAGCGTTCCCGCAGCCGCGGATCGGCCCGGTCCGGTGCGAAGGTGTCCAGGTCCACGCCGAGCGGCACCAGGTGCACGTTGTCGGCCCCGATGCGCGCGAACTCCTCGGCCGCCCACCGGGTCGTGCACACGATCCGGTCGTACGCCCGGCTGGTGGCCCGGTTGAGCCGGTCGGCGGTCGGGCGGCGCAGCACGTCCGGCACACCCCACTGACCGAGCAGCCCGGTCAGCGACTCGTGCGAGACCATCACGGACGGCACCCCGTGCGCCCTCGCCCAACCTCCCGTCCACCGCAGCGACGACCGGTCGGACACCTCCAACCGGTCCGGTGCCAGCTCGGCGAGCACCCGGGCCAACCGCCGCCGTCCGGCCAGCACCCGGTAACCACCCGTGCCCGGCAGCTCCGGGCCCGACAGGGTGACGACCCGACCCCACGGGTGCCACTCGTGGGCGTCCCGTCGACCGGGCACCACCAGCACCGGATCGTGCCCCGCCGCACGGTAACCCTCGCCGAGGTGCCGCAGCGCGGTACGCAGGCCCCCGGAGCGCTCGGTCACGAAGTTGGCGAGCCGGACGATCCGCAGCCCACCGGCCGTTCCCGTCACGAGGCAGCCGGCAGGCCGACGGTGGCGGCGCTGGCGCGTACCGCGTGATAGTGCCCGACCAGCTCGTCGCCGACGGCCGCCCAGCTACGCCGTCGCACCGCGGCGCGGGCCGTCACCCCGTACGCCCGACGCCGGTCGGCGTCCCCGGTCAGCTCGGCCACGGCGGCGGCCAGAGCCTCCCCGTCGCCCGGCGGGACCAGCAGCCCGGTCGTTCCCGAGTCGACCAGGTCGACCGGCCCGCCGCTGGCCGGCGCGACCACCGGCACCCCGGAGGCCAACGCCTCCTGCAGGGTCTGGCCGAACGTCTCGTGCGGCCCGGTGTGCACGAACACGTCCAGGCTGGCGTAGAGCCGCGCCAGGTCCTCGCCGTGCCGCACACCCAGGAAGGTCACCCCCGGCAACGCCCGCTCGAGCTGACGACGGGCCGGGCCGTCGCCGACCACCACCACCCGTACGCCCGGCAGCCGGGACGTCGCCGCCAACAGCTCCACCCGCTTCTCCGGGGCCAGCCGGCCGACGTAGCCGATCAGCAGCTCGCCGCCCGGGGCCAACCGACGGCGCAGGTCGACGCACCGCTTTGCCGGGTCGAACCGGACGGCGTCCACACCCCGGCCCCACAACCAGATCCGCTGCACCCCGTTCGCGATCAGGTCCGCGGCTGCCCGGGTCGACGGCGCGAGCGTCCGCCCGGCCAGATTGTGGATCTCCCGGAGTCGCCGCCACGCGGCCGCCTCACCCCAACTCACCCGGTACGCCCTGGCGTACGCCGCGACGTCGGTCTGGTAGACCGCCACCATCGGCAACCCGTACCGGTCGGCGAGAGTGGCCGCCCGCGCACCGAGCACGAACGGGCTGGCCAGGTGCACCACGTCCGGGGCCGCCGACAGCAGCGCCCCCGCCAGACGGGTGGTCGTCGGGACGCCCAGCCGGAAACCCTGATAACGGGGCAACGGCACACTGGGGATACGCACCACCGGGTACGGCAACCGGTCGGCGCCGTGCCGATCGGCCCCCGAGGGCGCGGGTGCGACGACGACCGGTTCGTGGCCACGGGCCAACAGGTGCTCCGCCGTGCGCACCACGGAGTGCGCGACGCCGTTGACGTCCGGCGGGAACGACTCGGTCACGATGGCGATCCGCATGTCCACACCGTGCGGGTGTCACGGGTGCGTCAGGCGACCGCCCGCTGACCGGCCGGCGAACAGTACGGCACAACACCGGGCCATCGACGACACAGGTGGCCGCGACGCGGTCAGATGTCGTAGCTGGCGCCCGCCCGGACCACCTCGAGCGGTCCGGTGTACGAGGTGGCAGCCGACTCCAGCGTGTGCGCCTCGCTGCCCCAGGCCGCGACCAGGTGGGTGAGCAGCAGCCGACCCACCGCCGCCTTCGTCGCCATCTCACCCGCCTCCCGCCCGGTCAGGTGCAGATCCGGAGGATTGTCCGCGCCGTCGAGGTAGCTGGCCTCGCACAGGAACACGTCGGCGCTCTGGGCCAGCCGCAGCAACGCGTCGCAGGGAGCGGTGTCCGACGAGTAGCACAACGAGCGGCCGTCGTGCTCCAACCGCACGCCGTACGTCTCGACGGGGTGGTTGACCCGGTCGACGGTCACCGTGAACGGCCCGATCGGGAACGTGCCCGGCTGGAGCGCGTAGAACTGGTAGACGTCGTCCACCGTGCCGTCGTCGCCGTAGGCGGCGCTGAGCCGGTCCGGGGCGCCGGCCGGGGCGTACACCGGCAGCGCCGGGTAGGGGCCCTCGGGGGCGTACCGGCGGACCACCACGTACGTCACGGCGTCGAGGATGTGGTCACAGTGCAGGTGGGTCAGCAGGATCGCGTCCGGGGCGTGCAGCCCCACGTAACGCTGGAGGCTGGACAACGACCCCGAACCGAAGTCGACCAGGAGACGGAAGCCGTCAGCCTCGACGAGGTAGGCGGAGCACGGTGACTCGGGGCCGGGGAAACTGCCGGCGCACCCAAGGACGGTCAGTCGCATCGGGTTTTCTCACTGTCACTGTCAGTAGTATTCCTGCCGGCGGTCGTACCGGCCATGATCTCTACCGACGCGTACGCCACGCTGCGCAGCCTACGCTGAGCTACCCGAGGACAAGAATCATCCGTTGGAAGTTGTCACGAACGTGACACCTGCTCACAGCGAGCCGGGCGCGGGAACGGGCCATCGACGAGTACGCCGACGGCCCGTCCACCACAGACCCCGCGATCAGGCCCAGAGCTGCCCCTCCAGCGCGTCCTCGGCATCCGCGAGGGTGCCGCCGTACGCGCCCGTGGACAGGTATTTCCAGCCACCGTCGCAGACCACGAACGCCACGTCGGCCCGTCGGCCGTCGCGGACCGCCTCGTGGGCCACCGCGAGCGCGGCGTGCAGGATCGCGCCCGTGGAGAACCCGGCGAAGATGCCCTCCACCTCGACGAGCTGACGGGTACGCAGCACCGCGTCCCGGGTGCCGACCGAGAAACGCCGAGACAGGACGGAGGCGTCGTACAGCTCCGGCACGTACCCCTCGTCGATGTTGCGCAGCCCGTAGACCAGCTCGCCGTAGCGCGGCTCGGCCGCCACGACCTGGATGCCCTCGATCTTCTCGCGCAGGTAGCGTCCGGTGCCCATCAACGTCCCGGTGGTGCCCAGCCCGGCCACGAAGTGCGTGATGGTGGGCAGGTCGTGCAGCAACTCCGGGCCGGTCGTCTCGTAGTGCGCCCGCGCGTTGGCCTCGTTGCCGTACTGGTAGAGCATCACCCAGTCCGGGTGGTCGGCGGCGATCTGCTTGGCCGTCGCGACGGCCTGGTTGGAGCCGCCGGCCGCCTCCGAGAAGATGATTTCCGCCCCGTACATACGAAGCAGCTGGACCCGCTCGATGGAGACGTTCTCGGGCATCACGCAGACCAGCCGGTACCCGCGCAGCTTGGCCACCATGGCCAACGAGATACCGGTGTTGCCGCTGGTCGGCTCCAGGATGGTGTCACCCGCCCGGAGTCGGCCGGCCTCCTCCGCCGCGCGCACCATGAACAGCGCCGCGCGATCCTTGATGCTGCCGGTCGGGTTCCGGTCCTCCAGCTTGGCCCAGAGCCGCACCGGCGGAGCGCCGTCGGGCACCGTCGGCGAGAGCCGGGGCAGACCGACGAGCGGCGTACCCCCACAAGCGTCGAGCAGGCTGTCGTACCGCGCCATGGCGGCCTCCCTCAGCGGGCGGCGACGGCGTCGCGAGCCGCGGCCGCGCTGTCCCGGCTGATGCTGTGCGAGCTGATCGCGGCTGCCGCCGCGCTGTGCGAGCTGATCGCGGCTGCCGCCGCGAAGCCGAACGCGCCGCCGGCCACGGCCGGCAGGATGGTGACGCTGTCACCGTCGGAGAGCTTCGCGTCGAGCGCGCCGAGGAAGCGGACGTCCTCGTCGTTGACGTAGACGTTCACGAAGCGGTGCAGCACGCCGGCGTCGGTGACCAGCCGGCCACGCAGCCCGGCGTGCCGGGAGTCCAGGTCGGTGAGCAGGTCGCCCAGCGTGTCGCCGGCGCCCTCGACGACCTTGGTGCCGCCGGTGTAGCTACGCAGGATGGTGGGGATGCGAACTTCGATGGCCATGATGTCGTGCTCCTTGATCGGGTGTGCCAACGGTGACGGGAAGAAACGGGTGCGGACGCTGACGGGTCAGCGGCCGGAACACTCGTAGTCGACCGTCGCCGGGCTCTGCCCGAACATGTAGGACTGCACGGCGTGCGGGTCGACCCCGGCCTCCACGATCTGGACCGGCTCCTCGGTCACCACGCCGTCGACGATCCGGAACGACCGGATCTCCTCCGAGTCGGGCTCCCGGGTCGAGACGAGCAGGTAGTGCGCTCCCGGCTCACCGGCGAAGGAGACATCCGTCCGGGACGGGTACGCCTCGGTCGCGGTGTGCGAGTGGTAGATGACGACGGGCTCCTCGTCCCGGTCGTCCATCTCCCGCCACACCCGCAGGTGCTCCATCGAGTCGAACTCGTAAAAGGTCATGGAGCGCGCGGCATTGTCCATCGGAATGTGCCGGGTCGGGGTGTCGCTGCCGACGGCACCGGCGACGACGCCGCACGCCTCGTCGGGGTGGTCCCGGCGCGCGTGGGCGACGATCGCGTCGATGATCGACCGGTCGATGCTCAGCACGTGCACCAGCCTAACGCCTACGACGCGGGCCCTGAAGTGGTCCGGGTCACGCCTCGTCGATCAAGGCGTTGAGCAGGGACTCCTGGAGATACCCGAGATACGCGTAGACCGACAGCTGGAACACCCGGCTGGACCCCGGGTCCTCGGTCACCGCGTCGTCCAGCTCCTCGCCCAGATCCGTGCCGTCCTTGATCTCCAACCGGACGCCCATTGCCAGTCGCGCGTCGTTGAGCGCCCGCAGCCACGCCTCGGCCGCCTCGGCGTCCAGCCGCACCTCACCGCCGGCCTCGTCGGGCAGCGCGGCCAGGATGGCCCCGGCCTGGTCGATCTTCGCGGTCTTCAGGTCGCCCTCGGTGTAGCGGCGGAACTCCGCGGTGCTGGCCGTGTCCTCGGGGTACGCCGCCGGGAACAGCCGGTCGACGACCGGGTCGGTGTGGTCGAACCCGTCGGTGAGCAGACCGACCACCTCGTTGGCGACCTTGCGCAGTACCCGCACCTCGTCGACGGCGAAGGTGGCGACGTAGCGGCCCGCCTGCCGCCGGAACATACTCACGAGCGATCCACGGTTGCCCACAGGCCGTACGCGTGCAACTGCGACGCGTCGTGCTCCATGCGCTCGCGGGCACCCGTGGACACGACGGCGCGACCCTTGTGGTGCACGTCCAGCATGAGCTGTTCCGCCCTCTCCCGGCTGTAGCCGAACAGCTTCTGGAAGACCCAGGTCACGTACGTCATCAGGTTGACCGGGTCGTCCCACACGATCGTCACCCATTGCCGGTCGGGCGCCGGCACCTCGTCAGTGGCCGGCGTCTCGACCGGTGCAACCTGTGGAGCCGCCATGCCCCCCATCGTGCCACCGGTTTCCCGGAACCGAAGAACCGGAACGCCGGACGAATACGGATCGCCCGTCGTGCCCGCCGCGAAGCTGCCTCGCACCTCGTCGGATGCGAAGCGCGGAGCGGGGTCGAGCCACACGACTGTCACGCGTCAGGCGAGCAGAATGCCGTGGTCGAGCGCATCGGACAGCACCCCGTGCAGCGAGAGGCGGATCACCTCGAAGCGCCGGGAGATCTCGCGGGAGAGCTCCAACTCGACTTCGCGCAGCGCCCGCTGGGACCAGGCCCGCGCCGCGCTGTGGTTGTCGTTTCCCGGGGTGCGCCACTGCTGCCAGCACCCGCCGGAGAGCGCGACCGCGACCGGCGGAAGCACCTCGTCGCGGGTCGCCGTCGGATAGCCGGCGAGCGCGTCGATCGCCTCGGTGCCGGTCAGCCCGGCGACACCCGCCGTGCTGGTGACCAGCAGGACCCGGTCCAGGTCCCGCCCCGCGCGATGGTCGGCCAGGCCGTACTGCACGGCGGTGACGATCCGACGGCGAACCCCCTCCGCTGGTGCCCCGCCGAGGACCTGGGCGGTGGCGTCGGACACGATGCCCCGCACCGCCTGGTCGCACTGCGCGGTGGCCAGCAGCGACAGTGCCGCCATCTCCCGGTCGAGCAGATCCGGCAGTCCGGCGCGGCCGACCCCGAAGACGATCTCCTGGACGGCCCGCAGATGGATGTTCGCCAGTTCCAGGGCGAGGTGCTGGCGAATCCGCTGGGAGCACGAACGGGTCCGCCGGTCGAGCCGTTCGGACCAGTCTCCCGGGTCGGCGGCCACCGTCACGCGATCGTGCTGGCCAGGGAACACCGGGGGCTCGGCGCTGGCCCGCTGCAACCCCTCCGTCGCCGACCAACCCACCAGCGCCCGACGCAGGTCGGCGGCCGCCTCGGGACCGTCGACAGGGAACCAGCGCGCACCGGCGAGGGACGGGACGGCCGCGAGCAGCGCCGCCCGGTGCGCCTCGACGGTCACCGCGACCGGGTCCACCTCGCCGGCCCGACCAGCCGCCGACGCAACGGACGCCCCCGTGTCGTCCGTCGCCGCGCCGTCGGTCAGAGGAGCCCAACCGGCCGTGCCGGCCGTCACCGCGAAGACGACCTCCACCGGGGCTGCGGCCACCTCGGCGAGCAGGTTCAGCTCCTGGGCGGTGAACGCCTGGTCGGCCGCGATGACGAAGAGCAGCGCGCCGGCCCGGCCGACGGCGTCGCGTAGCACCCGGACGCCGGCCACCCCGAGCGCGCCGGTGTCCGGCGTGTCGATCAGGGTGAAGTGACGCAGCAGCGGCTCGGGCACGCTCAGCTCGACCCGCCGTGGCGGGCGGGCCAACGCCGGACCGGCCGCGTCCCGGTCGGCGCCGTACGAGTGCGGCTGGCGGTAGCCGGGGACGAACGCCGCCCGCGTCGGCACCTTGGCGTGCCGGACCACCAGCCAACTGCCCGCCGGCACGGTGAGCATCACCGGGTCGAGGCCGACGAGGGTGGCGAGCACGGCACGCCGGTCGGCGCCGGCGGGACCGACGGCGACCACGCCGAGCGGCTCGTCCGCCCGGGGACCGGGCACTTCGAGCTCGGTGGGCAGCGGGCCACAGCTGGGCAGATCGGCTGAGCTGGCCATGTCGCCGGACGAGTCGAGCGAGGGGAGAGGGCCCTGCTGCATCGGGTGGCCTCCCGGGGCTGGCGACCGGCGCGCCGGTCGCATGGAAATTCCGGTGACATCAGCCGGATGCCCGAAGAGTACTTTGGGCCGGCCGACCAGGACGAATACCGCAGATACTCACCGGTAATTGTGCGACTACTCAACTTCGGTGCGTGACGATACGGGCGCGGACGGAATTCGATGGATATGCTGCGCGGATGAGTCGATGGAAGTTCGTCGGCCGCACCGATGAACTCAACCGCCTGCTGGCGGCGGTTACCGGCGAGGCCGGCCGGGGGCTCTTCTTCAGCGGCAGCGCCGGCATCGGCAAGAGCCGGTTGTTACGCGAGGGCGTCAACACCCTGCCCACCGATCGGTACGCCATCTGGTCCATCGCGGCCAGCGCCACCACCGCGGCGCTGCCGTTCGGTGGGCTGGTGCAGGTCCTCCCCGCGGAGCAGCCACAGGGCCTCTCCCCCGCCGGGATTCTGCGCTGGGCCTTGGGCGTTCTGCAACAGCAGGCCGCCGGCCGCCGGATCGTGCTCGCCATCGACGACGCACACCTGCTCGACCCGCCCTCCGCCGCGCTGGTGCACCTGGTCGCCCGCGCCGACAACGCCACCGTCGTGGGCACCCTGCGCGACGGCGAGCAGATCCCGCTGCCGATCCGCGCACTCTGGACCGACGATCTGGTCGAGCACGTCGAGCTGACCCCGATGCCACCGTCGGAGACCGCCGGCCTGCTGGCCGCGATCCTGGGCGGCCCCGTGGACGCCAACTCCGCCGACCGGCTCGGCCGCCTGTCGGCCGGCAACCCGCTGCTGCTGCGCGAGCTGGTGCACGCCGCCAACGGCAGCGAGGAGCTGAAACGCACCTACGGCCTCTGGAGGTGGACCGGGCGGCTGGAGCTGGCGCCCAGCCTCACCGACCTGATCGACACCCGTGTCGGGAAGCTCACCGACGGCGTCCGTACGGTCGTCGAGCTGGTCGCCTTCGGCGAGCCACTCGGGCTGCACCTGCTCAACCAGGCCGCCGAGCAGTCCGATGTGGAGTTCGCCGAGGAGCGCGGACTGATCAGCGTGGTCCAGCACGACCGACGGACCAACGTACGCCTGGCGCACCCGCTCTACGGCGAGGTGATGCGCCGCCGCTGCCCGGTCAGCCGCACCCGACGTCTGCAGGCGCACCTCGCCGAGCTGTTGGAGCAGGTCGGCAAACGGCGTCGCGACGACCTGCTGCGGGTGGCGGTCTGGCGACTCGACTCGGGCACCGCACAGGACGCCGCCCTGCTCGTGGACGCCGCGATGCAGGCGTTCACCCGTTACGACGTACCGTTGGCGACCCGGCTGGCCCGAGCCGCGCTGCACGCCGACGGCGGCCCGGACGCGGCGGAGCTGCTGGCCACCATCCTGATGTTCGCCGACCGCCCGGAGGAGGCACTCACCGTCCTCGACGCGGTGACCCTGGAGCCGGACGACGAGCACCGCCTGTGCCGGTGGCTGACCGTCCGCGGCATGGTCAGCTACTGGGGGCTCAGTCGAGAGTCCACGGTGGAGGAGATCGCGAGCCGGGTCGAGCAGCTCGGCGACTCCGCCGACCGGGCCCGGGCGCACGCCTTCGAGGCGATCATGCGACTGCACCGGCTCGACACGGCCACCGCCGTGCGGCTCAGCCAGGCCGTGCTCGATCGGCCCGCGGCCAGCATCGCCGCCCGCGAGCTGGCCCGCAGCACCATCGCGTACGTCCAGGCCGCCGAGGGTCAGCTCACGCGCAGCGGCGCGGCCATCGCCCAGGTGCACTCCGCCGCGGCCAGCTGGCGCACCGACATGCCGTACCTGCAACTGGCCCTGGAGCTGGCCCGTGGCACCCGGCTCATGCTCACCGGCGACCTCGTCGGGATCGACGCGATCGTGGCCGACGAGTTCGCCGACCTCGCCGGCGCGGGTGACTTCCGGCTCGGCACCGGATACCTGGCGATCCTGCAGGCGTACGCCGCGCGGCTGCGCGGGCAGAGCGACGCGGCGATGCGTACCTCGTTGGGCGCCTGCGCGGTGCTGGCCACCAGCCGGGTCTACGCCGGCCTGGCCCAGGCCGAGCGGGCCCAGGCGGCGGCGCTGCGCGGCGACGCGGCGCAGGCCACCGAGGCGATGGCCGAGGCCGACCGCACCCACGCGCCGGGCATGGCGGTGCTCTACCCGTGGCTGGAACAGGCCCGGGGGGCGGTGCTGGCCGCCTCGGGTGACCTGCCGGGCGCGGTCAAGCAGCTCAGCGACCTGGCCGACCGTCTGCGCGCGGACGGCTTCGCCGGGCACGAGGTGCACGTCCTGCACGACCTGGTGCGGTTGGAGCAGGCCGGCTCGCCGGTCGGCCCCACCTGCTCCGACGGCGGTCGGCGTACGGTGGCGCAGCGCCTCGCCGAGCTGTCCGAGCGGGTGGACGGCGTGCTTCCCCCGCTGCTGGCGCGGCACGCTCGGGCAGCGGTGACCGACTCGGCCCCGGATCTGCTGTCGGTGGCCGACGACTACGCCGCGCTGGAGTTGACCGTGTACGCCGCCGAGGCCACCGCCCAGGCCCTGCACCGGCTGCGCCAGCAGCACTCGGGGGCCGCCGGCGAGGCGCGCGAACGGCTGGCCGGATTGCTCGGGCGGTGCGACCTGATCCGGACACCGGCGCTACGGGCCGGAGCGCCGGTGCTGACCGAACGCGAGTGGCAGGTGGCGCGCCTCGCCGCCCACGGCGCGACCAGCAAGGCCATCGCGGAGCGGCTGTACCTCTCCGCCCGCACCGTCGAGAACCACCTGCAAAGGATCTACACCAAGCTCGGCGTGACCGCCCGGACCGAGTTGTGGGCCGCGTTGCGATCGATCCCGGGCCACGACGGCGGCGACTCGGGCTGAACCTTAGGCTGGGGCGGTGAGCACCCTCCGCCCCGCGCTGCTGACCGACCACTACGAGCTGACCATGGTCAGCGCGGCACTCAAGGACGGCACCGCCGACCGCCGCTGTGTCTTCGAGGTGTTCAGCCGTCGGCTGCCCACTGGCCGGCGGTACGGCGTCGTCGCCGGCACCGCCCGGCTGATCGAGCTGATGCGCGACTTCCGGTTCGACCCGGCCGAGGTCGACTTCCTGCGCCGCACCGGAGTGGTCGACGAGGCGGCGGCGGCCTGGCTCACCAACTACCGCTTCACCGGTGACATCGACGGGTACGCCGAGGGTGAGCTGTTCTTTCCCGGTTCGCCGATCCTGACGGTCTCCGGCGGTTTCGCCGAGTGCGTGGTGCTGGAAACGGTCGCGCTGTCCGTCCTCAACCACGACTGCGCGGTGGCGGCCGCCGCAGCGCGGATGGTCACCGCCGCCCGAGGTCGTGCGCTGATCGAGATGGGGTCGCGCCGGGCACACGAGGAGGCGGCCGTGGCGGCGGCGCGAGCCGCGTACCTGGCCGGCTTCCGGTTCACCTCCAACCTCGCCGCCGGCGAGCGCTACGGCATCCCCACGGCGGGCACGGCGGCGCACGCGTTCACCCTTCTGCACGACGACGAGCGGGCGGCGTTCGCCTCGCAGGTCGCCACGCTGGGCAGGGACACCACGCTGCTGGTCGACACGTACGACATCTCGCAGGGCATCCGCAACGCCATCGCGGTGGCCGGACCGGAGTTGCGGGCGGTCCGGATCGACTCCGGCGACCTGGCGGTGATCGCGCAGCAGTCCCGGGAACTGCTCGACTCCCTGGGTGCCACCGAAACCAAGATCATCGTCTCGGGTGACCTGGACGAGTACTCGATCGCCGCCCTGGCCGCCGAGCCGGTCGACATGTACGGCGCGGGTACGGCGGTGGTCACCGGCTCCGGAGCGCCCACCGCGGGCCTGGTCTACAAGCTCGTCGAGGTGGACGGCCGGCCGGTGGTGAAGCGCTCCGAGCACAAGGCCACCATCGGGGGGCGCAAGGTGGCGGTCCGCCGGCACAAGCCCACGGGCACCGCCACCGAAGAGATCATCGTCCCCCAGGGCGTGCCCGACCGGCAGGCCAACGACCGGACGCTTCAGCGTTCGTACGTGGTCGATGGCGAGCCCGTGGCCCTGCCCACCCTCGACGAGTCCCGGGAGCACCTGCGGGAGTGCCTCATCTCCATCCCGTGGGAGGGGCTGAAGCTCTCCGCCGGTGACCCCGCCGTGCCGGTCACCGTCGTACCCGCCGGCTGAACCGGGAGCACGATCGAGCCCTTGGGCGCATCCCGTCGTTAGGCAGAACGGAGCTTCCAGCGACAGGTTAGGGCGGGCCACCATGCCATCGACGCGGCGCGTACTCATCGCGATGCTGCCAATCTTGACGATGGTGAGCACGCCGGCGGCAGCGCAGTCGCACAGGCCAGTGGTCCCGGCAGAGGTTCCTCCCTGGCCGGTCGTCACGAGCATCGACCCCTCGGAGGGCCCCGAGTCGGGCGGGCAGCAGGTCCTCATCCGGGGGGCAAACTTCGGGAACGGCACCTACCTGATCGTGACGTTCGGCGACACACGGGCGCCCGATCCGCAGTACAACCCCGACGGATCGGTGAGCGTGCTGACACCACCGCATCCAGCCGGGGTGGTGCTGGTGAGGGTGGACACCGGGATACCGAACGGCTCCGGCAAGTCCTACACCTACCTGCCGGACACCGACGAACCAGAGGCCCAGCCGCCACCCGCCAACCCCGGGCCGGCACCGAGCGTCCAGCCGCCACCCGCCAGCCGTCCGGGCGCGTAGGCTTGCCGGGCGACCCGGCCGGGCCCGCGCTCGTTTGAGGCCCCGGCAGCCGACCCCCGAAGGAGCGCTCCGGTGGGCACTGCCCTGATCATCGTGGACGTGCAGAACGACTTCTGCGAGGGCGGCTCGTTGGCCGTCGCCGGCGGGGCGGGGGTGGCCTCGGGCATCTCCCGGCTGCTCGCCAGCGAGCCGGACCGGTGGACACACGTGGTCGCCACCAAGGACTACCACGTCGACCCGGGTGCGCACTTCGGCGATCCGCCGGACTTCGTGGAGTCGTGGCCCCGGCACTGCGTGGTCGGCACGAGCGGCTCGGAATTCCACCCGGAGCTGGAGACCGGGCCGGTCGAGGCGATCTTCCACAAGGGCGAGCACGCCGCGGCGTACTCCGGCTTCGAGGGGCACGCCGACGACGGCGAGTGCCTGGCCGACTGGCTGCGGCGGCACGACGTGGACCGGGTCGACGTGGTCGGCATCGCCACCGACCACTGCGTCCGCGCCACCGCGCTCGACGCCGCCCGCGAGGGCTTCGCCACTACGGTCCTGCTGGAGCTGACCGCTGCGGTCGCCCCGGAGACCACCGACGTGGCGCTGCGCGCGATGGACGGCGCCGGGGTGGTCCTGCACGGTGAGCCTGTGATCAGGGCCGCATGAGGCGGTAATTGGTTGGCCAACGGTCCGCCATCCGTCGAGGATGTCGCCGGAGGTACGGACCAACGTGAACATCAAGCCTTACCGGACAGCGCTCGCCCTGCCCGGCCTGCAGTCACTGCTGCTGGTCGCCGTCCTCGCCCGCATTCCGCTCACGGCCACCGGGGTCACGCTGACCTTCCACGTGGTGCTCGACCTGGACGGGAGTTACGGCGCGGCAGGCCTCGTGGGTGCCGCGATCACGGTGGGCGCGGCGATCGGCGGGCCACTACTCGGCCGTCTGGTCGACCGACGCGGCCTGCGTCCCGTGCTGGTGCTCACCGGGATCGCCGAGGCGGTGTTCTGGACCACCGCGCCGTCGTTGGCGTACCCACTGCTGCTGCCGGCCGCCTTCGTGGCCGGCTCGTTGGCCCTGCCCATCTTCTCGGTGGTCCGCCAGTCGATCGCCGCGCTGGTCCCGGAAGATCAACGGCGGCCGGCGTACGCGTTGGACTCCATGTCCGTCGAGCTGTCCTTCATGATCGGCCCAGCGCTGGCGGTGGCCCTGGTCACCGCCATCTCGGCGCAGACCACCATGTATCTCGTCGGTGGCGGCATCGCCGCCGCAGGCACCGCCCTGTGGTTCCTGAACCCGCCGATCCGTGGCGCGGCCGAGCCGGTCGGCCCACGACGCCAGGTGCCCCGCCGGGAGTGGCTGACGCCCCGCCTGCTCGCCGTACTGGCGGTCAGCACCGCCGCCACCCTGGTCCTCGGGGGTACCGACGTGGCGGTGGTCGCCGTCCTGCGCGCCAGCGGCGAGGTCGGCTGGACCGGCGTGGTGCTGGCCTGTTGGGCGATCGCCTCGTTGGTCGGCGGCTTCGCCTACGGCGCCGTGCACCGCTCGCTGTCGCCGCTGGCGCTCACCGCAGCGCTCGCGCTCTGCACCATCCCCGTCGGGCTGGGCGGCGCACACTGGTGGCTGCTCTCTCTCGCGCTGATCCCGGCCGGTGCGCTCTGCGCGCCGACCATCGCGGCCTCCGCCGACGCCGTCAGCCGGCTCGCCCCGCCCGAGGTACGCGGTGAGGCGATGGGCCTGCACGGCTCAGCCGTCACCGTCGGCATCGCAGTCGGCGCGCCACTCGCCGGCGCAGTGATCGACGCCAGCGCCCCGCTGTGGGGCTTCGTGGTGACCGGGGCGCTCGGCGCTCTGGTCACCCTGGCCGTGCTCCCCATCGAACTGCGCCGCCGACGCAACGCCGACGCGGTCACTCCACCTCCGGTCGAGGCCGACCTCACCCCCGTCAGCCACTAGCCAGGCGGATCAGACCCCCGAGCGCGTTGGCTGCTCGCCAGCCCGCCCGCCCGCCGACGAGACTCCGTGGCCAGTCCCACCCCGACACCCCGACACCCCGACACCCCGACACCCAGCACCAAGATCCGAACAACTTCCCTGATGTTGCTGCTTCACGGGCATGAGAGGCAGCAACATCCCTGATGTTGCGTGGATCTTGCCGGCAGGGCACACCCACGAGCCAGAAAGCCCCACGTTCCGCGCGCCGATCTTGCACAAACTGTCGCCGATTCGCCAGCTTTGACCCGTTTGGTGATGACAGAAAGTGCAAGATCGACGCGGAGCATGGGTGCGCGCGGAGCATGGGTGCGCGCGGAGCACGGGTGCGCGGAGCACGGGTGCGCGGAGCACGGGTGCGCGGAGCACGGGTGCGCGGAGCACGGGTGCGCGGAGCACGGGTGCGCGGAGCATGGGTGCGCAGGGCACCCAGGGCCAGGGTAGGCACGGGGTGGGGGTAGCGCGACGGGCGCCGCTCCCGGTGTTCCGGGGGCGGCGCCCGTCGTACAGGCTCAGTCGAGCGTCAGTGCCGGTCGATGTTGCTGGCGGTGTCCTCGGTGTAGGTGGCGCCGCCGTCCGACTCGCTGGTGAGCGGCTTCGCGCCACCCTCCGGCGGGCCGGCCACGCTCTGGCCGGCGGCCAACTCCGGGAACTTCATGTCGAATGCCGGGCGCTCGGAGCGGATTCGCGGCATCCGGTCGAAGTTGCGCAGCGGCGGCGGGCTGCTGGTCGCCCACTCCAGCGAGTTGCCGTGACCCCAGGGGTCGTTGACCTCGACCACCGGGCCGGTCTTGTACGACTTCCAGCAGTTGTAGATGAACGGCAGCGTGGAGATACCGGTGACGAACGCGCCGATCGTGGAGATCGTGTTCAGCGTGGTGAAGCCGTCGCCGGGCAGGTAGTCGGCGTACCGGCGGGGCATGCCCTCGGCACCCAGCCAGTGCTGCACCAGGAAGGTGGTGTGGAAGCCGATCATGGTGAGCCAGAAGTGCACCTTGCCCAGGCGCTCGTCGAGCATCCGGCCGAACATCTTCGGGAACCAGAAGTAGATGCCGGCGAAGACGGCGAACACGATGGTGCCGAAGAGCACGTAGTGGAAGTGCGCGACCACGAAGTACGAGTCCGACACGTGGAAGTCGAGCGGCGGGCTGGCCAGCAGCACACCGGTGAGACCGCCGAAGAGGAAGGTGACCAGGAAGCCGACCGCCCAGAGCATGGGCGTCTCGAAGCTGATCTGGCCCCGCCACATGGTGCCGATCCAGTTGAAGAACTTCATGCCGGTCGGCACCGCGATCAGGTAGCTCAGGAAGCTGAAGAACGGCAGCAGGACCTGACCGGTGGCGAACATGTGGTGCGCCCAGACGCTCATGGAGAGCGCGGCGATCGCGACGGTCGCGGCGACCAGGCCCTTGTAGCCGAAGATCGGCTTGCGGGAGAAGACCGGGATGATCTCGCTGATGATGCCGAAGAACGGCAGCGCGACGATGTAGACCTCGGGGTGCCCGAAGAACCAGAACAGGTGCTGCCAGAGCATCGGTCCACCGGTCGCCGGGTCGTACACGTGGGCGCCGAGGATGCGGTCCGCGGCCAGCGCGAACAGGGCGGCGGCCAGCAGCGGGAAGACCAGGATCACCAGGAGGCTGGTGACCAGGATGTTCCACGTGAAGATCGGCATCCGGAACATGGTCATACCGGGCGCACGCAGGGTGAGCACCGTCGTGATCATGTTCACCGCGCCGAGGATCGTGCCCAGGCCGGAGATGGCCAGACCCATGATCCACATGTTGGCGCCGACGCCGGGCGAGTGCTCGACGCTGCTCAGCGGCGCGTACGCGAACCAGCCGAAGTCGGCCGCGCCGCCCGGAGTGAGGAAGCCGGCGGTCGCGATCGTGCCGCCGAACAGGTACAGCCAGTAGGCGAAGCTGTTCAGGCGGGGGAAGGAGACGTCGGGCGCGCCGATCTGGATCGGCACGATGTAGTTCGCGAAGGCGAACACGATCGGCGTCGCGAAGAACAGCAGCATGATCGTGCCGTGCATCGTGAAGAGCTGGTTGTACTGCTCGGGCGACAGGAACTGCAGCCCGGGTCGGGCCAGCTCAGCCCGCATGACCAGGGCCATCAGGCCACCGATCAGGAAGAACGCGAACGCGGTGACCATGTACATGATCCCGATCTGCTTCGCGTCCGTGGTACGCAGCAGCCGCGCGATGGCCGACCCCTTGACCGGCTCCCGGACCGGCCAGGGCCGGGTCACGACCGGCTTGGGTGCGACGGTGGTCACGAGTGGCCTCCGGTTCTCGGTTGTCCCGCTCGGCTCACGCTGGTTATTCGGCGGGCCGTCATCCGCAAGGAGGATAGTCCCCGGCAGGTCGCAGCGCCGCGTGGGGTGGCGTGACACGATCTACAACGGGCCTACAGCGGGCCGACCAGTAACCGGTAGTGCTCCCCGAAGATCCGTCCGCCGCGTCCGCGCAGCAGCGGGTCGCGCAGCGCCGGCGGCACGTCCCTGGTCCGGTCGCGGTCCCGGGTACGGTCGGCCACCCATCGGGTACGCGGGCGACGACGACTCTCGTACGCCATCAGCGCTGCCTCCACGCTGCCGGCCGCGCGCAACGATTCGGCCAGCACCACGGCGTCCTCGAGAGCCATCGCCGCACCCTGCGACAGGGTCGGCGCGGTGGCGTGCGCAGCGTCGCCGACCAGCAGTACCCGCCCCCGGTGCCAGCGACCCAGCTCGACCTCGTCGGTGATCCCGACGTGCACCTGGTCGAGCGTCTCCAGCACCTCGGGCACCGGACCGCGGTAGTCGGCGAAGAGTTCCCGCAGCCGGGCGAGGGGGTCGGCGGGCGGCTCGTTGCCCGCCTCGTCGGCGTAGCAGTGCAGTCGACCCTCCCCGATGGGCACGAGCAGCAGGCCGCAACGCTGCCCGAGCAGGGCGGTCCAGTCGGTGACCGTCGGCCCGTCCCGGAGGACGGCCCGGTAGACGACGTGCCCGGTCGGGCGGGGCGGCCCGCCGAGCGCGGCCAGGGTCCGGACCGACGAACGCGGTCCGTCGGCACCGATGACCAGGTCGTACTCGGTGTGGGTGCCGTCGGTGAAGGTGACGCCGACGGCGCCCGGGAGCAGCTCGAGCGTGCGGACCTCGGCGCCGTGCCGGACGGCGCCGCCGGCGCCGCTGAGCAGCACCCGGTGCAGGTCGCTGCGGGGCAGCGCCCGGCACTCACCGACGCCGGCCCAGAGCACGTCGAGGTCGACCTCGCAGAGCGGGGCCCCGGCGGCGTCGAAGAAACGCTGCCGGCGGATCACCTGCCCGAGGGGGCGGACCGGATCGTGCAGGTCCAGCCGGTGCAGCGCGCGGGCGGCGTTGCCGGGCAGGTAGAGGCCGACCTCTGTCGACTCCCCCACCGGCAGCTTGTCGGTCACGTCCGGCCGGAAGCCCGCCAGGCGCAGGGCCCGGGCCACGGCCAGGCCGGCGATGCCCGCGCCGACGATGAGAATGCGCAGGGGGGAGCTACGCATGGTGGTGTACGCCTCCGGAGGGGAACGGCACGCGTTGGAGGCAACACGCTACTCGGAGCGATCGGTGCGCACCAGAGCCTGATTGGCCCGCCCGGACGGCTCCTCAGCCGTCCGCGTCGCTCAGCTGGCCGGCCGTCGACGCCCATTCGGCGGGTGCGTGGCATTCCTCACAATTCACCAGTTTGTCGCGGACGTTATTCAGTGCCCTCGATCCATGCCCGGGGGCAGGGCGCAACCGCCAAGTGGCGGGTCGGAGACCGTCCGACCCGCCACTTGGGCGTCTACCCCGAGGTGCTCATCCGCAGTCGCGGGCTGGTACTGCTACGACACGGGCTCCTTGACGACCTGGGAGTTGTACAGGGCCAACACCTGCGCGTCCGTCATGGCGCCCTGGTAGGTGGCGACATCGTCGACCCGACCGAACATCGGGTTGAAGTTGCCCCAGCCACTGCCCACCCGCAGTGGACCGTTCGCCTGCCAGGGCTGCCAGGCCGCGCTGAACGGAACAGCAGACGGCTTCTGGCCGCCCGGAGCCACATACAGATCCCCGTCGACATACAGCCTCAGCTGGCGCTGGCCGACGTCCGACACACCGACCAGATGGTGCCAACTCGTGTCCACGTCCAGAGCGGGCGTGACCGCGATGGTGGGATCAGCACCGCCGTCGGGCGTAGCGGCGTCCTTCAGAATCTTGAACTTCCACTCGCCGCCGTTGGCGGGCAGGTAGTAGAGGTAGAAGCCGTTGTTGACGGTGGCTTCCTGGGACAGCACGAACTGCGTCACGTCGGTCCGGTCCAACTTCACCCACGCCGACACCGTGAACGACTGGTCGGTCCGGACCACCGGCGTCTGCTGCCAGACCGTGTACTGGTTGCCCTGCGAGTCCGGCGCGGTGACCCCGCTCTTGTACGCCGACCGGGCCCACTCCCGCGTGACCTCGGTCGACCCGGTCTGCTCCGGGTAGAACGAATCGTCGAGGCCGAGGCCGAGGCCGTTGTCCCTGTTGCCTGCGACGTCCACGTCAGCGCCTCGTTGCAGAGCCAGGTAGCGATTGAAGCCGGTGCTGTCCGGGGCTTCGCACGCGTCAGCGAGGTCCTGGATGAAGCACACTGCGGCCCCTGCGAAGCTCCACTGCCCGACCAGGACCGGTGCCAACATGCCCGGCTCGTCGACGCCACCGGAGTTGCCGTCCGAGGCGAGCTGGCCGGTGAAGTCACCGCTCACCACCACCCGGTCGAAGATCTGCACATCGGCCAGGTTGCCCTGCCACCACGTGCTTCCCGACCGGCCGACCAGGACGGGCCATGCGGCGTCGTTGAAACCTGTGACGCCCGAAACCGTCGCCTCCGCCTTGCCGTTGACGAAGAGCGTCAGAGTGTGTTCTGCGGCGTCGAAGGCCGTCGTGAGGTGGGTCCAGACTCCGACCTGCGGAACTGAGCTGGACCGGGCGTTCCACCAGGTGACTGAGCTCCCCGACGTGGCCGAGGGCATCTGGGCCAGCCATCTGTCGGTGCTCTTCTGGTACTGGAAGTACAGCGAGGCATTGCCGACCGCGTCCTTCGTCAGGACCGTCCGGTCCGCAGACTTGTCGGTCAGCCGGACCCACGCGGCGACGGAGAAGCTCTTCGCGGTGTTCAGTGCAGCAGCCGTCGCGATGAGGGACGACGACGTTCCGTTGAAGCCGGCGGACTCTCCGCCGAGCAGCCGGACGTCCCGAGTCCAGCCGATGTTGGTGGGCGTGAGCGGTGTGTCACCACCGAGCGCCGGTTGACTGTCCGCGACCGCCTGCGACTGATTCTGCCCTGGATAGCTCTCCAATCCCCACCGGGCGACAGCCGGACTCGCCCGTCCGACGAGGAACTCCCTGCTGCCATAACCCTCGTTGAAGGTGGCGTCGACCGCGGACACAAAGAGAACGTTCCGGCCGTACTTCGGCGCGGTGAGCGTGATCGTGGCGCTCTTCGGCGTGCCACTGGCCGCGATCGTGGTGGTGGGCCCGGTCCAGCCGTACTTGAAGGTGGTCACGTCGGTGGCACTGGACTCGATCTTGAAGGTTCCCGGCTGGCCCGGTCCGGTCGGCGCCGAGACGACCGTGACCGTGACCGGCGGCACGGTCGTGTCGACCTTGAACTGACACCAGGCCGACCACGGACTCCACTGCCAGTACGGCGAGGGATCCTGCACGGCTACCCGGAACGCGAACGTCTTGTTCTTGGCTGCGCTCACCGCGGCCGTGGTTCCCCGACCGTTGGCCGGCGCGGAGACCTTGGGTGGAGGGGTTAGTCGGGCAGGGTAGGTGTCCGTGAGCGTGCCGACGCCCCCTGCGGGCACCTCGACCCATTCATAGGTGCCGACCAGCGCCTGCGTGGTGTCGGCATCAGGGTGGATGGCGGAGAAAGTAGGTGTCAGGGTGCCGGTGGTCATCACGCCCGATGCCGGGCAGGCCACCCCGGCGAGCTGGAGGTTGCTCGGCGTACCCGGCCGGGAGTCGTAGTCCACGATGAGCTTCGCCTTGCTCGGCAGGAACTTCTTCCAGCGGTCCTGGGCGGTCTCCCAGGCGCCGTCCTGGTTGCAGGCGCAGAAGCCGATGGTGATGCTGTTCCAACTGCCCGTCGCGGCGGTCTGCACCTGACTGGTGACGATCGAACCGGTGAAGTTCATGGTCATGTCGGGTTGCGGCGAGTCGGAACAGCCGCTGCCCTTGTTGGCGTGCCCCTCGGCCGAGTCCAGCCAGGTCTTGAGCTTCATGGACGAGAACGACGCCTTCATCGTCGCGTTGATCACCGGAGTGAGGTACATGTGGGTCCAGGTGTTCCCGCACGACCACGAGTGGTACAGGCTCATCTGCACGTAGGCCGACTCGATGTGCTTGCCCTTCAGGGACACCACGCCGTTGGTCGTGGGGAACTCGAAGAACGAGCGGAACCGCGACCCGACACACGGTCCGTCGGGGCTGTACCCGACCCGTGCCACCCCGTAGTCGGTATTGGTGCAGCCGTCACTCGTCGCGTAGGCCCACTTCGACTTCCCCACCGACCATGTCGGGTCGACATAGACGGGGTAGGTCGCGGAGCGGAGCAGATCGGCGTCCGGCACGAGCGTCAGCCCGCGGCCGTCCATCCGAACCACCACTGGCGCGGTACGAGCACCGTCCCCGGCTGCCACCGCATCGGACTTCAGCAGCGCTGACTCCTGCGCGGTGGACGTCGTGCGGGCCGGGCGCGACGAGTCCCACATCACGGCCCGTTCCGCGGATGCGATCGGAGTGGTTCCGACGGAAGCGCGCAGCGAGCCGTTGTCCAGCAGGGA
This sequence comes from Micromonospora sp. NPDC005172, assembly GCF_040608555.1. NCBI lineage: Bacteria > Bacillati > Actinomycetota > Actinomycetes > Micromonosporales > Micromonosporaceae > Micromonospora > Micromonospora sp. NPDC005172. The sequence continues at coordinate 41,528 of NZ_JBEXIL010000012.1, read as the reverse complement.
GATCTCCGCGTCCCCTCCGGATTTCAGCGCGATGGCTCGTACGGCCGGATTGGAAGCGGCCTCCGGGGTCTTCAGCACCAACACGTGCGTGAAGCCGGTGTGGGTGGCGCGGACGACGAGGTCGACGTCCGGCAACACGCCCGAATAGGTTGCGGAGTCGCCGGTCACCACCGGCGCGGGCAGGCGGCCGGGCCAGGAGAGCGTCATCGTGCGGCCAGCCCGCCGCAGAGTCACGAGTGGTGTGCTGCCACCGCCGGAGAAGGCCACGTCCGCCACTGACGCGGCCGGTCGCAGCAGGCCGTCACCCGCCTTGCCCAGCCGTAGATCCACCTCGGCCCACCGGCCGTCGGCACGGCGGGTGCGCTGCGGTTCCACCGCCGTCTCCAGCCGCAGCCGGCCATCCGGCTGCGCCACGACCTGGGTGTACTCCGAGCGTGAGGCATCGACCGCGACCGGTCGACCGCAGGCCATCGCGGTCTTGACCGCGTCCTCCTCGGACGTCTTCGTCGCCGCACAGGCTGGTGCGGCGTGAGCGGGTGCTGGCGCCGGGCCGCCGATGGCCACCACGCCGGTCGCGGCGGTCATCGCCACGACGGCGATACCTGCCACTTCACCGCGTATCCGCCGTGGCCGAATTCCTGCCCACCCGAATCTGGGCAGCGTCCATTGTCTCGCCATCGCAGCACTCCCCCGTGTCCGTTGGTGATCAGCGGAACGCATAGAGGCGCGGGCAGGCCAACAATCAGCCGTTCAGCGCTGCGCCGGGGCACGGTTCGGCAGGGACCGGACAACCTGTGGCGGTCAGTTCGGCACCCCCTCACCCGGCATGCGCGCGCGCTCGACGTGAACGCCGCCGTTGCGGAGGGCTTCGATTCATGTCAATGTAAGTTGAGCGTGGGAGCGCTCCCGCACACCACCCCACCACCCTGAGACCCGCCTTCGGAGTCAAGGAGCATCATGCGCCGTCCCTTAAGGTCCATCGTGGCCGCTGGCCTGCTGGCCGCCGGCACGATCGTCGCCGTCGCCGTCGGCGGCAGCGCCTCCGCCGACACACAGATCTGCGAACAGTACGGCTCGACAGTCATCCAGGGTCGCTACGTCGTGCAGAACAACCGCTGGGGCACCACCGCCCAGCAGTGTCTCAACGTCACCAGCAACGGCTTCGAGATCACCACGCAGAACGGCAGCAGCCCCACCAACGGCGCGCCCACGGCGTACCCGTCGATCTTCCTCGGTTGTCACTACACCAACTGCTCCCCCGGCACGAACCTGCCGATCCAGGTGAGCCAGATCAGCAGCGCTACCAGCAGCATCTCCTACCGGTACGTCGGCGGCGCCACCTACGACGCGGCGTACGACATCTGGCTGGACCCGTCGCCCAAGCGCGACGGGGTGAACCAGATGGAGATCATGATCTGGCTCAACCGGCAGGGTCCGATCCAGCCCATCGGCTCGGTGGTCGGCACGACCAACCTGGCCGGCCGGACCTGGGAGGTCTGGCGGGGCAGCAACGGCTCCAACAACGTCATCTCGTACGTCGCGTCGTCGGCGATCTCCAGCCTGAACTTCAGCGTCATGGACTTCATCAACGACACCCGCAACCGGGGCGCGATCACGAACTCCTGGTATCTGACCAGCATCCAGGCCGGCTTCGAGCCGTGGCAGGGTGGCGTCGGTCTCGCGGTGACCTCGTTCTCGGCCAACGTCAACGGCGGCGGGGGCAACCCCACCAACCCGCCGCCGACCACCCCGCCGCCGGGCGGCAACTCGGGCTGCGCGGTGAAGTACACGGCCAACTCGTGGAACAACGGCTTCACCGCCGACGTGCAGATCACCAATACCGGATCCAGCGCGATCAACGGCTGGACGCTCAGCTACAGCCTGCCCAGCGGGCAGACGGTCACCAACGCCTGGAACGCCACGGTGAGCCAGAGCGGGTCCGCGGTAACCGCCCGGAACGTGAGCCACAACGGGTCCCTCGCCCCCGGCGGTACGGCCAGCTTTGGCTACCAGGGGACGCTGAACGGGTCGTACTCGTCCCCGAGCAGCTTCTCGCTCAACGGGAGTACCTGCTCGCGTAGCTGATCCGACACCCCGACGGCGGGGGCGTGACCTGGACGGTCACGCCCCTGCCGGAGTGAAAGAATCACGCTTAACTATGCATTAATATTATCTCAGTACCTTCCGGAAGATGTCGGCTATAGCGTCATTTCGGCACGATGTCCCCTCGTCGATCGTCGTCTTCCTGATCGCGATCCCGTTGTCCCTGGGCATCGCCGCCGCCTCCGGAGCGCCCCTGCTGGCCGGGCTGGTCGCCGCCGTCGTGGGCGGGATGGTCGCCGGCGCGCTCAGCGGCGCGCCGCTCCAGGTCAGCGGGCCGGCCGCCGGGCTCACCGTGATCGTCGCGGGCACCATCGCCGAGTTCGGCTTCGCCGGCACCGCCGCGATCGTGACCGTCGCCGGGCTGCTGCAGATCCTGCTGGGCATCACCCGCCTCGGGCGGGCCGCGCTCGCCCTGTCGCCAACTGTCGTACACGGGATGCTGGCCGGCATCGGCCTGGTCATCGCGCTGAGCCAGGTGCACGTCGCGCTCGGCGGCGAGCCCCAGAGCTCCGCGTGGGCGAACCTGCGTGACCTACCCGGCCAGGTCGCCGACTACCACAGCGTGTCCGTGCTGCTCGGTGCTCTGACCATGACGCTGTTGCTGCTCTGGTCACGTCTGGTCAAGACCACCCTGCTGCCGGCGACCCTGGTGGCGGTGGTGGTCGCCACCGTGGTCGCGACGGCCGTGGGCGCCGACGTGGAGCGGGTGGATCTGCCCGCCGACCCGTTGGGCGCGCTCACCTTCGCCCGCTGGCCCGACTCACCGCTGTGGGAGGTCGTCCCGGCAGTCGTCACCATCGCCCTGGTGGCGAGCGTCGAATCTCTGCTCTCGGCGGTGGCCGTCGACCGGATGCACCACGGCCCACGGGCGAACCTCGATCGGGAACTCATTGCGCAGGGTGCCGCGAACGCCGTATCCGGGACGCTCGGCGGCCTCCCGGTCACCGGCGTCATCGTGCGCAGCTCGGCCAACGTCGCGGCCGGAGCACGCACCCGCGCCTCGACCATCCTGCACGGACTCTGGATCGCCGGATTCGTGATGGCCGGCTCGGTACTGCTGGAGATGATCCCGATGGCCGCGCTCGCCGCCGTCCTCGTGGTGGTCGGCCTGCGGCTGGTGAGCCTCGCCCAGATCCGCACGTACGCCCGGCACCGGGAGCTGCCCATCTACGTGGTCACCGCGGTCGGCGTGGCCGCGACCGACCTGCTCATCGGGGTCGGACTGGGCATGGCGACGGCGGCGCTCCTCATGGTGCGACGGCTGGCTCGGTGTGACATCCAGGTCACCGAGCCGAAGTCCGGCACCTGGCTCGTGTCGATCACCGGAACACTCGCGTTCGTCGCCTCCGGACGGCTCACCCGCCGACTCGCCGCACTGCCCCCGGGGCAGCAGGTCGAACTCGAACTACACCTGGACTACCTCGACCACGGCGCCTACGAGACCATCCGCGACTGGCAGGCGTCCTACACGCGGGCCGGTGGCACCGTCCAGGTCAGCGAGGTGCACGGCTCGTGGTTCCATCGCGCGGGCACCGACGGGCTCGGCACCGGCAAACGCCTCGTTCGGTGCCCGACCCAGGAGATGGTTCGGCACGAGTTGCCGCCGCCTCGATCCACTCCGATTCCGTGAGGTCGGGGCATTTCGCGCCGGGGACACCCCGACTTTCATGAAGTCGAGTCGATCAACCAGAGCCAGAGCCAGAGCGGGTCAGCGGAGGCCGCCTCCGTAGCCGAGGGCTTCGCGCAGGAGCGCGAGGACCGTGGCGCAGAAGGTGTCCTCGGTCGGAGCGGCATGGGAAACCAGCGTGAGGGTGGTCGCCACCGGCAGGGCCAGTTCGACACCGGTCCATCCCGACAGCGGACCATCGTCCGGGCCGCCCTCGCCTGCGACATTCACCTGCACCACCAGACTCCGATGAATCTCGTAGAAGAGTGCGACTGGCCCGGGGCCGTCCGACATGGGGGCGTATCCGCACTCCTGCCAATGCTCGTCCATCGACCCGTCGCGCGCGAACGTCAGCTCTCCGTGCGCCGGAAAGCTGGTGGCGTCGGCTAGGTCGGTAGTCGTCGTCCCCTCGCCGTCGTCGAAGCCGACGAGGGCGGACGGCCACAGTCGCCGCATGAGGTCGACGAACGCGGCCACGGCCGGCCGCGCGTCGAACGGCACCACGACGGGCGTGTCCACTCCAGTGATCTCCACGCACCACCCCGTTCATCCGCCGGCCCCGGGAGATCCTCCACCCTGCCGAGATCCACTCGGGATCCTTGACGTCGGGGCATCCTCGCAGAGGGACACCCCGACTTCCGGGAAGTCGAGTCGATCATGCAGGAATCCTCAAACCCGGGTCAGGCGTACGGCGTCGGCGATGACCAGGCCCGTCGCGTTGCTCCACCTGCTGACAGCCACCCGGTTGGCGTCCCCGGCCGGCAGGGTGAACGCGCCGAGGGTGCGCCACTGCCCGCCGGTCACCCGCTGGTCCACGTACACGGTCCTGTTGCCGGTGGTGGTGGCGACGATGTACGGGGTGGCGCTGTTGTAGCCGGTGTTCGTCGGCCACCACGCATCGACCCGGTAGGTGCCGGTCGCCGGCACGTTGAACCGGTACCAGGCCGGATCGCTGGCCGCGACCGGGTCGGCGTAGCGGTAGTCGGCGCCGTACCGCTGACTGGAGAACGTCGACACGCCCCAGTTCGCGCTTGCGGTGAAGCGGCCGGAGGTCGTGTTGTCAACGGTGGACGACCATGCCGTGCTGCCGCCGGCCATCTTCGTCGCGACGTCGGCGCGCATGACGTTCAGGTCGATGAAGGACGGGTCGATCTTGCCGGTGGTGCTGGTCTCCCGGTGGCCCCGGGCGTAGCTGCTGTCCCGGCCGAGGCGGGTGAGTACGGCGGCCGTCGCGGCGATCGACGAGTTGTACTGTGCGGCCGTCATCTCCTGGTCGACGCCGTTGTAGTCGATCTCCCACCCGATCATCAGGGTGTTGCCGTCGCCCGCGGGGATGGGCCCGCTGCCGCCGCTGACCCCGGCGTGGTTGCAGCGGCCGGCGGAGATGACGTGGAAGACGCCGTTGTAGTCGACAAGCGCCTGGCAGAGCGGGCCGGCCAGGTCGGAGCGACCGTTGATGCAGATGCCGAGCGCCGGGTGCGGGTTGCTGGCGCTGGAGGTCGAGGCCGTGTGGTGCCAGAGCACCCCGATCGGGTCGAAGGAGCCGGGCCGCATCCGGTTGAGCCAGTCACCCTCGACGACGACCTGGACCCCGGCGCCGCGCAACACGTCCACGAGCCACGGGATCGTGGCCATCAGGATTCGCCGAGCAGGTCGGCGAGGCACTCGGGGGCTTTCGGCGCGGCGCTCGCCGGGGTGGGCCGGACCACGACGGTGAGGGCGGCGGCCACCAGCGCGGGGATGCCGAGCACCCCGCGGCGGCGCAGACGGATGGACGGTGGTCGGGCCATGGCGATCCTCCAGCGAAGGCGGGTTCGAAACGGATCGACGAACGTGATGACGGCACGCTATACCGTCACGTGTGTCGATGTCGATAGCCTTCGCCGACAGGTCGCTGCTTGAAGGAATTCGCCGTATCAGGCGTCGCCGAGTGCGTCGATGTCGCGCATCTCCTCCGCCGTCAGAGAAAAGTGGAAGACGTCGAAATTGGCGGTGATCCGCTCCGGGGTCACCGACTTGGGGATCACCACGATCTCGTGGTCGATGTGCCAGCGCAGCACCACCTGCGCCGGAGACACGCCGTGGGCGGCGGCGATCCTGGTCAGCACCGGATCGCTGAGGTCGCTGGTCTTGAACGGGCTGTACCCCTCCAGCACCACCCCACGGTCCCGGTGCTCGGCGTGCCGCTGCCGGTCGTACAGCGCGGGACTCCACCGGATCTGGTTCACCGCCGGGTTCTCCTCGGTCGACTGGATCAGCTCGTCGATCTCGCCCGTGCTGTAGTTGCTGACCCCGACAGCCCGGGTCAGGTTCTCGTCCCGGGCGGCCAGCAACTCACGCCACAGCGGAATGCTGTCCGCTGGCGACGACGGCGGCCAGTGGATCAACCAGAGGTCCACCTGGTCGACGCCGAGCGCCTCCAGGCTTGCCTCCAACGTCTCGCGCTCCCGGCCGATCCGGTCCGGCGGGAGCTTCGTGGTGAGGAAGATGTCCTCCCGACGCAGCCCGCTCTCCCGGACCGCCCGGCCGACCTCGCGTTCGTTGCCGTAGACGGTGGCGGTGTCGAGGTGCCGGTAGCCGGTGTCGAGCGCGGCCAGCACGGCGTCGTAGCCCGCCTGACCGGTGGCCTGCCAGGTGCCGAAGCCGAGCAGGGGCATCTGCACGTCACCCGGGAGCGGGGCGGTGGGCTGGTCGCTGAGGTCCATGGGATCCGTTCTACCCCTCCGGGCCCCCGTACGCCGAGCGAACCGGACACTCCGGCAGCCAGCGCGATGGCCCGAATTGCCGGAGAATACGGGTGTGACGGACCGGCTGGACGAGTACCGACGCCGGCGCGACGCGGCCCGTACGCCCGAGCCGGTGCCCGCCCGGAGCCCCACGGCAGCCGATGCCGGCGGCGACACCGCCCGCTTCGTCATCCAGCAGCACCACGCCCGCAGCCTGCACTGGGACCTGCGGTTGGAGCACGAGGGCGTGCTCGCGTCCTGGGCGGTGCCACGTGGCCTGCCTCGCGACCCGGGCCGCAACCACCTCGCCGTGCACACCGAGGACCACCCGATGGAGTACCTCGACTTCTCCGGCGAGATCCCCGCCGGCGAGTACGGGGGCGGCCGGATGGTCATCCACGACCGGGGCACGTACCGCTGCGAGAAGTGGCGCGACGACGAGGTCATCGTGACGCTCTCCGGCGACCGCACCGACGGCCGGTACGCGCTGTTCGCCACCGGCGGCCGGGACTGGATGATCCGCCGCACCGATCCCGCGCCGCCGGGGTGGACGCCGATGCCCGAGCTCGTCCGCCCGATGCACGCCACGCCCGCCGCCAGGCTGCCGCGCGACGGCGCCGCCTGGGGGTACGAGCTGCGCTGGGACGGCGTCCGGGCACTGGCGTACGTCTCGGGTGGGCGGTTGCGGCTGCTCTCCGAGACCGACGAGGAGATCACCGGCGGGTACCCGTGGCTGCGCGCGATGGCCGAGGCCCTGGCGCCGACCGAGGCGGTGCTCGACGGCGTGCTCGTCCGCATCGACGGCTCAGCAAAGGTGCGTCCGGCCCGCCCGACCAGCGGGACGCGGGTCCCGACCGGTGCGCAGTTCCTGCTCGTCGACCTGCTGTGGTTGGAGGGCGTGAGCAGCGTCGACGTCCCGTACGCGCAACGCCGGGAACTGCTCGATGGGCTGGCGTTGGCCGGTACGCACTGGCAGACTCCGCCGTGGTTCTCCGGTGCCGGCGACGAGGCCCTGCGCACCGGGCGGGAGCAGGGGCTGCCCGGTGTGGTCGCCAAGCGGCTGGACTCGGTCTACCAACCGGGCCAGCGCAGCCGACGGTGGCTGAGCATCGACGCGGCCTGACGGCGAGGAGCGACGTGTACCTGACCCACCTGGACTGCCCGCGCTGCGGCCTGGAGTACGCCGCCGACACGGTGCAGAACCTCTGCGACTGCGGCTCCCCGCTGCTGGCCCGCTACGACCTGCCGGCTGTCGCGAAGGCAGTCACCCCGGAACGTTTTCCGCTGCGCCCGGCCGACCTGTGGCGGTACCGGGAGCTGCTGCCCGTCGCCGACCCTCGGCACGTCACCACGCTCGGTGAGGGCTGGACGCCGCTGCTGCGGGCACCCGCGTACGGCACCGAGATCGGCATCGCCGATCTGATGGTCAAGGACGAGGGGCTGATTCCGACCGGCTCGTTCAAGGCGCGTGGCGCGGCGGTCGGCGTGAGCCGCGCCCGCGAGCTGGGCGTGCAGCGGATCGCGATGCCGACCAACGGCAACGCCGGGTCGGCGTGGGCGACGTACGCCGCGCGCGCCGGGATGGGCGCCACGATCGTCATGCCGCTGGCCGCGCCGACCATCTGCCGGCGCGAGTGCGTGGCCGCCGGCGCCGACCTGCGCCTGGTGGACGGGTTGATCAGCGACGCCGGCCGGCGGGTGGCCGAGCTGATCGCCGAGTCCGACGGGGCGATCTTCGACGCCGGCACGCTGCGCGAGCCCTACCGGCTCGAGGGCAAGAAGACGATGGGGTACGAGATCGTCGAGCAGCTCGGCTGGCAGGTGCCCGACGTGATCATCTATCCCACGGGCGGCGGGGTCGGCCTGATCGGCATCCACAAGGCGCTGCACGAGATGCGCGAGCTGGGCTGGGTCGGCGACAAGCTGCCCCGGCTCGTGGCGGTCCAGTCGACCGGCTGCGCGCCGATCGTGCGGGCCTTCGCCGCCGGTGACTCCCGGGCCCGCCCGTGGGAGGACGCGCACACGGTGGCGTTCGGCATCACCGTGCCGTCGCCGCTGGGTGACGAGCTGATCCTGGCGGCGCTGCGGGCATCAGCCGGCACCGCCGTCGCCGTCGACGACGCGGAGATCCTGACCGACCTGCGGGACTTCGCCGCCCGGGAGGGGCTGCTGCTCTGCCCGGAGGGCGCGGCCTGCCTGACCGCCGCACGCCAGCTGCGTGCCGGTGGCTGGATTCGGGCTGGGGAACGGGTGGTGGTGCTCAACACCGGCGCGGGGTTGAAGTATCCGGAGACGGTCGACGTCTCCGGCGTACCCGTGCTGGCCTGAGCCGGCATCCCGCGTGGCGCGGGATGCCGGCGGGCCGCGCTACTGGTAGGTGATGTCGGACGGCGCGTAGAAACAGTTGACGCCGTCGGCGCCCTCGCCGATCTTGGTCGGCTCGCTGCCCTTGGGTACGCCCTTGTACTTGACGCAGATCGACGTCTCCCGGTCCGGGTCGCCGACGATCGTGACGCGGCTGAAGCGTGCGGTGTCGCCCCAGTTGGTGTTGATGCCGGCGATCGTGTCGGTGTCGCGGACGACCACGTTGTCGATCACCACGTGCCGCTGGTACGACGTGGAGCAGTTGCCGCAGGCCCGGTAGAGCTTCCCGGAGTTCTCCACCCGGAAGTTCCTGATGTAGACAGTGCCCGCGCCGTTGTGCTGGAAGACCTTGTCGCTGGCCGACCGCGCCCCGCCGCCGTCGACGGTGTACGTGGTGCCGCCCCGGAAGGTGGCCGCGTCCTCGCCGACGTCCTCCCACCACACGTTGACGAGCGTGCAGTTGCCCTCGCAGTGCACGCCGTCACCGGCGGGCGCACCGATGATCACGTTCCGCAGGGTGGCGCCGGCGGCCAGCTCGAACATCGGGTCCTGGCTTTCGCTCTGCCCGCCGTCGCCGATGCCGTAGTAGCGCCGGAGTCCACCGTCGAAGGTGCCGGAGACCGCAATCGTCGCGTCCACCTTCTGGCTGCTGGTGGGTGTCGGCCAGCCCGAGGGCGGCGGGGTGGTCGGGCCCGACGTGGTGGGCGGTGGGGTGCTGGTGGCCGGTGGTGTGGTCGGGGTGCCACCGCCGGACGAGTCGACCACCACGTCGTCGAAGCCGCCGCTGGCGTACGCGGTGACCAGACCGATCCGACCGGCGCCGACCAGGCTGTTGCTGCCGGAGGCGATCTGCGTGCCGTTGACGAAGCCGCGGATGGTGCTGCCACTGGCCTCGATGCGCAGGGTGTACCAGGTGCCGGCGGCGACGCCGAGCGACGCGGAGCCGATCGCGGTGATGCTGCTGCCGTTGACGGCCTGGAGTTCGGCCCGTCCAGAGCCGAGCAGGGCCAGGCGATACATCTTGGTGCTGCTGCTGGCCCGGGCGGCGAGCCCGACCAGGCCGCTCGACGAGCCGAAGCTCGTCGGCCGGACGCGGGCCTGCACGGAGTAGGTGGTCCACCCGGCGTCGCCGGCGAACTGCCGGGCCAGCTCACTGCCGGCGTTGGACTGGTTGAACACCCCCGCGCCGTCGACCGCCCAGGTGCCGCCGGACTTGGACCAGCCGGAGGCGTCGCCGTCGGTGAAGGTGTCGGTGAAGATGGTGGCCGCGAAGGCCGAGGTCATGCTGGCGGCGAGGGCCGCCACGGTCACGCCGGCGCACACCGCCAGCACCAGTGGTCGTCGTCTCCTGTGCACGGTTGTCCTCCTTGACGCGTGTGGTGGCGATCCGTGGATCCGAGCGCGCGGGGACGTGCCGGCACGGCGCGCGGCCTCGAAGGCGGGATCGGTGTGCCCCATCGGATGCCCGGATCCGACAGCGGGGTGAAGCGGGACGAAAGCCGTGGGAAAGGGCTTTCCCCGCCTCTTCGAGGCTAGGACTGGGCACGCATCAGCGTCAATGCCTGGCGCTTGCAGGTCTGTTGCAGGATTTCGGCGGGCCGATCAGAAGCTGTTCGGCTCGGTCAGCCGCCAGGCCGCGTTGATCAACCCGATGTGGGACAGCGCCTGCGGCATGTTGCCGAGCTGCGCGCCGGTGGACAGGTCGATCTGCTCACTGAACAGGCCGACGTCGTTGGCGTGGCCCACCACGCGTTCGAACAGCTCCTCGGCCCGCCGTGGCTCACCCGCCATCACCAGGCACTCCACCAGCCAGAACGAGCACAGCAGGAACCCGGCCGGGTCGCTCGTCCAGCGTCGGACGAGCCCGTCCTCCGTACCCAGCTCGCGCTCCACCATCTCGATGGTCGACCGCATCCGCGGATCGGTCGCCGGCAGGAAGTGCGCCACCGGCAGGGCGAGCACCGAGGCGTCCAGCTCCGCCGAACCGAACGAGCCGGTGAACGCACCGATCCGGTCGTTCCACCCCTCGCGCAGCACCGCCTCGCGGATCTCGTCGCGCACCGCGGCCCAGCGACGCGGGTCGGCCCGCTCACCGAGCCGGTCGGAGAGTCCGACGGCCCGATCCAGGGCCAACCAGCAGGAGACCTTCGAGGAGAGGTAGTGCCGCTCCTCCTCCCGGGTCTCCCAGATGCCCCGGTCCGGCAGGTGCCAGGTCGCCGCCACCTGCTCGGCCAGCCCGAGCACCATCTCCCGCAACTCCCCGTCGAACGTCGTACCGAGGTGGTCGCGCAGCCTCCACACCGCCGACAGCACCTCGCCCGGCACGTCGAGCTGCCGCTGCTTCCAGGCGTCGTTGCCGACGCGCACCGGCCGGCTGTCGTGGTATCCGCGCAGGTGGTTGCAGTGGTGCTCGGAGATGTCCCGTTCGCCCTCCAGTCCGAAGAGCACCGGCACCGGTTCGTCGCCGAACTGGCCGATCGAACGGGCCACCCAGGCGAACAGTCTCGACGCCTCGTCCGGGCAGGCAGCCACCCAGAGCGCCCGCATCGTCAGCGAGAAGTCCCGCAACCAGGAGTAGCGGTAGTCGTAGTTGCGGTCGCCGCCGATCTGTTCCGGCAACGAGCTGGTCGACGCCGCCGCCACCGCGCCGCTGCGGGCGTACGTGAGGCCGGACAGCACCGTGGCACTGTGTCGGACCAGCTCCGGGTACCGCCCCGTGTACCGGTGCGACTGCCGGAACGCCTCCCACGCTCGCGTCGTGTCCGCGAGCACGGTCAGCGGGTCCAGTCGGACCGGCGGCTTCCCGTACGACTGCCCGAACGCCACGTCGATCCCCACCACCTGACCGGTCGAGACCTCGAACTCGTGGGTCACCCGGTCGCGGCCCGCCCGCAGTGGCATACCTCCGACGCGCAGCACCAACGTCACCGGGCCGGCATCGGCCACCACCGCCCCGTCGGGCTGCTCGTGCAGGTACGGCGTGAGCAACCCGTACTCGGGGCGGGGGGCGAAGTCCAGCGCCATCCGTACCCGCCCGGACAGTCCCTCGACCACCCGGATGAGCACGGCGGGCGAGTTCATGCCCAGTTCGTGCGCACGGGCGCCGTCCTCGGCGGCGAGCGCGTCCGTCACCGACACGCTGCCGTGCGGCGTGTGGTGCACCGTCCGCAGCACGAGCGTGTCCGGTCGGTACGCCCGCTCGACGCGGTAGCCCGGGCCACCGACGCCGACCGGCGCCAACCGGAAGTGCCCGCCGTCCGGGTCGAGGAGCCGTCCGAAGACGGACGCGCCGTCGAACCGGTCCGGGCACCACCAGTCGATCGAGCCGTCGAGGTCGACCAGCGCTCCGGAACGGGAGTCCGAGAGGAACCCGTAGTCGGAAATCGGCGGCTGCGTCACCAGCCGCGCGTACCCACAGCGACCCGGTTCAGGCCGGCGTCACGCGGTGGGCGGCTCGTCCTCGCCGGCCTCCTCGGCCCTGTCGGCCTCCTCCTTGGTGTGGTGCACGGCCTGGTCGGCGTGCTCCGGAGGACCGTAGACGGTGTAGAGGACGAGCGGATTCGGGCCGGTGTTGACGAAGTTGTGCTTCGTGCCGGACGGCACGACGACCAGGTCGCCTGCGACGACCTCCCGCTTCTCACCGGCGACTCGGGCCTCACCCGTCCCGCTGACGAACGTCAGGATCTGGTCGATGCCCTCGTGCACCTCCTCGCCGATCTCCCCGCCCGGCGGGATGGTCATGATCACCAGCTGGGTGTGCTCGCCGGTCCACAGCACCCGCCGGAAGTCGGGGCTCTTCTCGGCGACGGTCGCGATCGTGAAATGCTCCATGGCCCGGTCATACCCCGTTCGATCACGCGTCACGCCGGGACTGGCAGATGGTGGAATTCCCCACGCTCGACAGGTTTGAGTCCGCGCCCAGCGGGGATCGTCAACTCCGACCGGCGCGAACGGCCGGTCGAGCCAGGTCCCCGCTGGCGTACCGCCGAACGGCTGCGGTGGTGGGAGACGGCCAGAGCGCGGCGACGTTGCGACCACGGTCGAAGCGGCGCCGCGCGCTCGTTTCCGCGTATGCCCCAGAGGTCGCGGTGTACACGGCAGGCGTCGCGGTGTACGTCTCAGGCGTCGCGGTGCAGCCAGGCGAGAAGATCCGGTGGGGCCAGCGCCCGCGCCCGCTCCTCGTAACGGGCCAGACCGGCCGGGTCCAGCAGGTCGCGCCCCTGACCCGAGCCGCCCCGACGGAAGAACGCCCGGCGGTCCCGCAGGACGCCCAGCGTGTCCGGGGCGAGCTGATCGGCACGCTCCCGCATCCGGCCGAAGGTGGCCGCCTCGACCAGATCGGGCCACCGCCCGGCGGGCACCGCGACACCCCACCGGTCGGCCAGAAGGCGCATCTGGCCACCCAGGTCGGCGCGAAGGTCGTCGTAGTGCACCAGTTCGACGTTCGGCTCGTGCCGGCGCGCCCAGGCGTCGCCCAGGTGCCAGAACACCCCGGGCAGCGAGTCCAGCTCGACGCGCGGGTCCACCTCGTGGTCGATCCAGCTCGGCAGCCACGCCGCGAGCGGCGGACGGACCCGCGGCGGCCCCGCCGGCGCGGGCTGGCCGGTCAGCTCGGCGACACGGGCACGGTCCAGGTTGCCGGCCTGGTGATAGAGGGAGACCGCCATGTCCAGCGGATGCCGCGCCACCACCACGTAGTGCGCCCGGGGATCGAGCGGTACCCCGTCCAGCGGAGTGTGCGTCTTGACGAACCGGCGGTGCGGCTGGGCGGCCAACCGCTGATACACCACGTCACGTGGCTCACCGAGCCAGTCCAGCCAGGGCGACAGCTCGGACAGCGGCGCCGGCAGCTCCGGGGTGCCCAGCACCAGCAGCGCGCAGATCATCTGCATCCAGGTGGTGCCGCTCTTGGAACGGGTGCTGATCACGATGTCGCCGGCACGGAACGGAAAGCCGACCCAGCGGGCGCTGTCCTCGTCGTCGGAGCGGTAACGGTGGGGCGACGTGGACATCGGGCGAGCGTAGTCGCCGAACCGACAGCCAGACAGCAGATTTTCGGTACCAGAAGTGGGGAGGCATGCGAATGCCTGACTAGATTGAAGTATGGTGCCCGCCCACGGGGGCCGGGCAGTGGCACCGGTCTACCGCCCCATCCTCGCCAGCCGCCGACGCGGCGAGCTGGAGGCGTTGAATCACCTCGATCCGGCGGCTGCCCCGCTCGTCGCCCCGATCCTGGAGGTCAGCGCGGTCGACCGTTCCATCTCCGACGCCCTGCGTCGGCTGCCGACCGGCCTGCTACCGGCCGTCGACGTGACAGCCCTGCCCGACTCGACCGACACCGAGCTGGCCCGGTGGGGCGTACCGCTGATGCCCGTCGTGGGGCTCGCGGAGAGCGAGCGGCGGCTCATCGCGCACGGTGCGGCAGCCCGGGCGTACGCGCGGCGGGCGCTGGTCCGGGTGCGGGTCGCGCACGACCGGGCTGGTCCGGACGCGGACACGACCGCCGTGGAGCGGATCTGGCGGTACACCGGCCTCGCGCCGGAGGAGTGCGATCTTCTGGTGGACGCGGGTGACGTCTGCTGCCCGGCGGACGTGCGGGTGGCGGAACCACGGGTACGCCGGCTGCTGGACTGGGCCCGTCGCCACGCCTGGTGCTCGGCGACGGTGGCGGCGGGCGGTATGCCTCCGACGCTGTCCCGGTTGCCCACCGACGAGCCGGTGCGGCTGGGACGCTGGGACTGGCAGCTCTGGCAGCGGCTGGCGGACGTCGGCGTCGACTACGGCGACTACGGCGTCGGCTCGGCGCTGCCCGACTCGGGCGACGCCGGCGACCGACTGCCCACGGTTCGCTACACCGCCGAGGACGGTTGGTGGGTCTACCGCTGGTCGCGCCGGGGCGGCCGGGGCGACGAGCGCTTCGCCGACCTGTGTCGCACGCTGGTGGCGACATCGCACTGGTCGAGCGCCGGAGCGGCGTTCTCCTGGGGCGACCACGAACTGCTGCGGCGCGCACGCCGCGGGGCGGGGGCCGGGTCACCCGCCAACTGGACGGCGTGGAGCACGTCGCACCATCTGGCGCACGTGCTCGCCGCGCTGCTCCGGCCCGACGACACCGACGGGCCGGGCTGGCGCCCGCCGCCGGGCCCGCCGCAGCGAGGGCGATCGCTGCGGTGAGACCCCTTCGGGGCGCGTGTCTACTGCTTCTCGGTGAAGCCGAACTGGATGATGCCCTCGTCGTCGACGGTGGCATCCACCGATGCTTCGCCGAGCAGTTCGGCGGCGTCGGGGTCGAGGAAGATCCGCGCGCCCTGGTTGTCGACGACCTGGTCGCCCTGCTCCGGCTCGGGCACCAGCTCCACGGTGAGCGATCCGGCGTCGGTGTCGGCCGCGATCCGTACGCCACCGTCCTGGGCCACGTCCTGTTGGCTGGCGAGGTCACGGATGACGAGCACGGCGTTGTCGGTCATGGTGAGCATTGGTGGAACTCCTCGTGGTTTCTCGGCTCGCGGTCGGTTGTCGCGCAGACCGGACAATCGGCCCGCGTGCGAGCACGCGTGGGAGGCGACGGGAGGGACGGACGGTCATCGCCGTCGCATCGAATCGGGGCGGCTGAGAGGCCCCTTCTCTGCCCACCGTGCCCCGTGCCCGGCGATCCGTCAAATAGAGCGGAGTCAGTCGAGCGCTCGCTCCCTGCCTGGTCACGAACCTGATTTGCCCGCTAGCGGGCGGAACTATCCTTACGCTGAGTACATGGATGACGCCCGTCGCGCAGCCGCGGAATTTCTCGGCACGCTGTTGCTGGTCTTCTTCGGCGTCGGCGCTGCGGTCGCCGCGCGGGTCCAGGGTGGTGTGGTGGTCGTCGCGCTGGCCTTCGGGTTCGTCATGCTGGCCCTCGTCTACACGATCGGTCCGCTCTCCGGTAGTCATGTCAACCCGGCGGTGACGCTCGGTGTCCTGCTGTCCGGCAAGATCTCGGTGATCGGCGCTGTCGCCTACTGGATCGCGCAGTTCGCCGGGGCGACGGTGGCCGGTTTCCTGCTCTGGGCGCTGACCCGTTGGGGTGACGTAGCGGACCAGACCGGGGCGCTGGGCTCGAACGGGTACGGCGCTCACATCAACCGGGGTGGCGCGGCCGTGGTGGAAATCGTGCTGACCTTCCTCTTCGTCCTGGTCGTCCTGGTGGTCACGAGCCGTACCGAGAATCCGGGCACCGCCGGGTTGGCCATCGGACTGGCCCTGGCCGCCACCCAGCTCGTCGGCGTGACGCTGACCGGCGCGGCGGTCAACCCGGCCCGAGCCTTCGGTCCGGCCGTCTTCGAGGGTGGAACAGCGCTCCGCCAACTCTGGGTGTTCATCGTCTTCCCGCTGCTGGGCGGTGCGCTCGCGGCGCTGGTGGCACCGCTGGTGATGGGCGCGCAGCGGCACTACTGGGGCGGACACGAGCGAGCGGTCGGCAGACCGGGACACCACGAAGGGCAATAACCTTCGTCCGGGGCTCTTTTCCGGCGATTACCTTCGTGGCAGCATCGACGCATGCATCGTCGTCTCTTTCCGCGCGCCGTCGCGCTGCTCGCGCTGGTCGCCACCGTGGCCACGGTCGGCGCGTCCGGCGCCACCGCCGAGTCGCCGACCCCCGCGACGACCCGCCTGCGCGCCACCATCGACGCGATCCTCGCCGACAACCGGCTGACCGGCGCGCAGACCTCGGTGGTCGTCGTCGACACCAGCACCGGCGAGACCCTCTACGACCGCAACGGCGACCGGCGGCTGATCCCGGCCTCCAACACCAAGTTGCTGACCTCCACCGCCGCCCTCGGGCTGCTCGGTTCCGGCCATCACTTCAGCACCGACGTGCAGGCCACCGGAGCGCGCCGCGCCGGGTTGCTCTCCGGCAGTCTCTACCTGCGGGGCGGCGGTGATCCGACCATGCTCGCGGCCGACTACGACGCGCTCGCCGCACGGGTGGCCGCCGCCGGCGTCCGGGTCGTCACCGGCAACCTGGTCGCCGACGACACCCGCTACGACCGCACCCGGCTGGGCCCCGACTGGACGTGGGACGACGAGCCGTACTACTACGCCGCGCAGGTCTCCGCACTGACGGTCGCTCCGGACACCGACTACGACGCGGGCACCGTGATCGTGCACGCCGCTCCCGCCGACCGGGCCGGCGCCCGCCCGGTGGTCACCACCACGCCGCCCACCAGTTACGTCCGCATCGACAACCGCGCCGAGACGGTCAGCGAGGGTGAGACGTCGATCTCCATCGAGCGCGAACACGGCGGCAACACGGTCGTGGTGACCGGCCAGATCGTCGTCGGCGACGAGCCCGCGAGCGACTGGGTGACCGTTTGGGAACCCACCGGCCTCGCAGCCGAGATCTTCCGGGCAGCGCTGTACCGGCACGGCGTCCGGGTGCTCGGCCGGACCGTGCTCGGCGAGCCCACCCCGGAGACGGCCCACCCGGTGGCCAGACACGACTCGATGAGCCTCGGTGAGCTGATGACGCCGTTCCTCAAGCTTTCCAACAACGGGCACGCCGAGGTCCTCACCAAGGAGATCGGCCGCGTGCTGTCCGGCACCGGCACCTGGTCCGCCGGTCTCACCGCGATCAGCGAGTACGTCGCCGACACCGGAATGGACACCGGAACGCTGCGCCAGCGCGACGGCTCGGGACTGTCCCGCCGCAACCTGGTGCCGGCGGCCGAGTTCGTCGACCTCCTGGCCGCCGTGCGTACCCAACCCTGGTTCGCCGCCTGGTACGCGGCGCTGCCCATCGCGGGGCAACCGGAGCGTTTCGTGGGCGGCACGCTGCGCAGCCGCATGGCCGGCACCCCGGCGGCGGGCAACGTCCACGCCAAGACCGGCAGCCTGACCGGCGTGTCCGGGCTGTCCGGCTACGTCACCAGCGCCGACGGTCACCTGCTGGCCTTCTCCATCCTGCTGAACAACTACCTGACGGCGTCGGTCAAGGCGCTGGAGGACCAGATCGCCGTGACGCTGGCCGGTCACCGCGAGGACGCCGCGAGCACGGCACGGATCGCGCGGCCCGAGGTGCCCCAGGCGCCGCGTACGCCCGAGGGCGTGGAGTGCTCCTGGGTCAAACCGATCACCTGCTGAGCGGCGGAGGCGGGTCAGGCCGGGTGCTTCGGTGTGGGGGGCACCGCCGCAGGGTCGCCGCGCTCGATGAGGGCGGCGATCTCGGCGGCGTGCAGGCCGCGGAGCGTCAGGACGCGGGTGCCCCAGCGGTGCAGCCGGCAGGGGTGCGGGCTGGCGTCGTTGCGACAGACCACTCCGCCGGACCAACGGCGGGGCGCGTGCACGACCACCGCACGCACCGCGAACTGGGCATCCTCGCCCGTCACGTACGGCGGCAGGGGAATGTCGCGGAGCGCCTCCGGCTCGTCGGCGCCGGAGGAGACGGCGGGACGGAGGCGGTGGGCGGTACTGCTGCTCATCTGCACTTCCTCCACAGTGGAAGGTGAGACGGGGACAGCAGAAAGCTACGTCGACGTGGCCGGAGGGCGACGGACAAACTGTCCCGCTCAGCGCAGCGCGACAGCCTGGAGGCCGACGTTGCCGCAGTGTTCGGTGAAGACCTTCTCGACCGTCCAGGTCACCACCAGCCGGGCGTCCTTCGGCGCCGTGAACCGGATGACGAACTGGGCGCTCTGACTGGTGTACGGGTCCTCCAGACGCACCGTGCTCACCGGCCCTCCGGTCGACAACCGCACGTCCAGCCGGCCGCGTGCCATCCAGATTCCGGCGTAGACCTGGACGGTGCGCGACGTGCCGCTGCCGGCGACCGACAGGCTGAATCCGTTGCCGACGCCGCAGGTGTAAACGCCGTCGGAGCTGCCCCGATCCCACCGCTCGGGCGCACCGTCGGACCAACGGACAACCTCCTGGTTGCCGTCCCAGCCGACCCGGCGGCCCTTGCCGCCCCCGTCGACGATCTCCCCGGAGCCGGAGCGCTTGCGGACTGTCGAGTCACCGCCGCGCAGCCCCCAGTGCATCCAGTCGCGGGTGCCCACGGCGGTCAGGTCGACCTCGGCGGGCACCTCGGCGCGGCTCACCGACAGCAGCGACGTCGACGGTTTCTCCGCAGGAGGGGTCGTGGGCGGGCTCGTCGACGGGGTCGGCTCGGGCGAGGGTGGGCGCTGACGGGGCCGCAGACCCGGCAGCGCCGGGCCGGCATCGGTGCGCCCGTCGGCGCCCGGCAGACCCGTCGGACGGACTGCCCCGGCGGGCACGCCACCCGAGCCGCCGGCCCTGCCGTCACCCGAGTCCGGGTCGGACCGGGTGCCGAGGTACGCGACGAGCACCACGAGGCAGACGGCCGCGCCGGCGCCTTCCAGCGCCCAGCGCCGCCGCTGTCGGGCGCGCGTGAGTCGGCGCAGCGCGCGGTGGTTCAGACCGGCGGCGTCGGTTCGCGGCCGGTGCGACGCAGGTCGGTCTGCCGGGTCGTCTCCGGCCCGCGAACCATCCCGCGTACGGTCCTCGTCCGCCACCGACCCCTCCACGTTGCCGCCCGACCGCCACCGCACCTGACGGATCGACCGTCCACTGTGGGTCGTTCACGATTGCACCGGCGTGGTCGACACGCTAAATCGGGACAGCATGACGTGTCCAGTCCGGATCGGGACGGTATGGGACAGGGGTTGGTCGATCCCAGCTCAGCCGATCCGGAAGCCCAGCGCCTGGGCGATGACGAGAGCCTGCTCGGCGTCCACGATCGCGCCGGCGCACTCGGCCGACGTCGGGTCGAGCGCGGTGAGGTCGCTGCGCCGCAGGTCGGCACCGCCGAGGCGGCAACGCTGAAGCTGCGCGCCGGAGAGGTCGACACCGGTCACGGCGGCTCCGCCGAGGTTGGCGCCGGTGAGGTCGGCCTCGCGCATCCGCACGTCGCTGAGCCGGACGGCGCGCAGGTCCGCGCCGGGTAGCGCGACGAACGACCAGTCGCCGCCGTCGACGCGCAACGGGCGCAGCTCGCACTGGACGAAGGTGCTGCCCACCAGCTTGCAGCCGGTGAACTCGGCCTCGAAGAAGTTGCAGCGCTTGAAGACACAGCGGGTGAACGCCGAGTCGAGGTGCCGGGACGCGTTGAACCGCACGTTGCCGAACGTGCAGCCGGTGAAGACCGCGCCCCGGGTGACCGCCTCGGTCAGGTCCACGTCGTAGAACTCGCAGGCCACGAACTGACGATCGGTCAGCTCCTCGCCGTACCAGTCCTCGTGGCGGAAGGTCACGTCCTCGGTCAACTCCGGCATCCGGCCAGGCTAACGACGCCACCGGGGGCGGCCTCTTCCGGTAGCGGCGTACCGGCGAGTAGTTTCGGCGGCGTGAGTGTGGCGCGGAGCAATGACCCGGATGAGATCGGCTTCGACCCGGCGCGGCTGGCCCGGATCGACGAGCACTTCGGCAGGTACGTCGACGACGGCCGGCTGGCCGGCTGGCAGGTGGTGGTCACCCGCCGCGGCGAGGTGGCGCACTCCTCGACGTACGGCGTTCGGGACCGCGAGTCGGGGGCGCCGGTCGAAACCGACACGCTCTGGCGGATCTACTCGATGACCAAGCCGGTCACCTCGGTCGCGGCCATGATGCTGTGGGAGGAGGGCCGCTTCGAGCTGACCGACGAGATCAGCCGCTGGCTGCCCGAGTTCGCCGACATGCGGGTCTACTCGAAAGGCTCGACGCTCAAGCCGTACACGGTGCCGGCGACCGAGCCGATCCGGGTCTGGCATCTGCTCACCCACACCGCCGGCCTGACGTACGGCTTCATGCAGACGTCGGTGGTCGACGGGCTCTACCGGGCCGCCGGCTACGACCTGTACCCGCCGGCGGACGTCGACCTGGCCACGGCCTGTGAAGTCTTCGGCGGACTGCCGCTGCTCTTCGAGCCCGGTACGGCCTGGGGTTACTCGGTCGCCACGGACGTGCTCGGTCGACTGGTCGAGGTGGTCTCCGGGCAGAGCCTCGACGCCTTCTTCGCGGACCGGATCTTCGCCCCGCTGGGCATGACGGACACCCGCTGGTGGGTCGAGGGCGACGAGGCCGAGCGGCTGGCCGCGCTCTACGCGCCCGATCCGCGCAACGGGCGGGCGACCCGCTACGACCGGCTCGGCACCCTCGCGCACCACAAGCCCGGCCTGCTCTCCGGTGGCGGTGGCCTGATCTCCAGCGCGGCCGACTACCACCGCTTCACCCAACTGCTGCTGCGCGGCGGCGAGTTGGACGGCGTACGCCTGCTCGGGCCTCGCACGGTGCGTTTCATGACCCGCAACCACCTGCCCGGCGGGCAGGACCTGGGCACCCTGTCCTCCGGTGGCTTCGCCGAGAGCACCCTGGACGGGATCGGCTTCGGCCTCGGCTTCGCGGTCGTCGAGGATCCGATTCCGAGCCGGGTGCCGAGCAGCGTCGGCGAGTACTACTGGGGTGGGGTCGCCAGCACCGCCTTCTGGGTGGACCCGGCCGAGGAGATCACCGCGCTCCTGTTCACGCAGCTCATGCCGTCGAGCACCTACCCACTGCGCTCCCAACTGCGCCAGCTCGTCTACGCCGCCCTGGTCGACTGACCGGGATCGCCGTTTGACGGGCGGGCGGCCGGCCCGGTCCCTAGCCTGGGCTGGTGAGCACCATCGTCGTGTTTGGCGCGGGCGGCACCGCCGGATCGCGGGTCGCCGCCGAGGCGGCCGACCGGGGGCACCGGGTGATCGCCGCGGTCCGTCGTCCGGAGGCGACCTCGTACCTGCCGGACGGCGTGCGGACGGTCACCGGCGACGCCACCAGCGAGCGCAGCGTCCGGGAGCTGGCACCGGACGCGGACGCCCTGGTGGTGGCCATCGGTGGTGGCGAGCGTGGGCTATGGCGCAGCGCCGCCGAGACCCTGGTGACCACCCTGCGGGCCATGCCGGCGGCGCCCCGGATCATCCACCTGGGTGGCGGTTCCACCCTGCTCACGCCACGCGGCACCCGGTTCCTCGACGAACCGGACTTCCCCGAGCAGTACCGGGAGTCGGCGATGGGCCAGGCCGACGCGCTGGACTACTACCGCAGCTCCGCCGACGGGGTGCGCTGGACCTACGTCTCGCCCCCACCGCTGGAATTCCACCCCGGCGACCGCACCGGGCACTACCGGACGGGCACCGACGAGCCGATCACCGACGACCAGGGCCGCTCGGTGCTCACCTATGAGGACCTCGCGGTCGCGATCGTCGACGAGATCGAGCAGCCCCGGTACGTCAACACGCGGTTCACCGCCGCGTACTGAGCGACAGCGCGATCAGTCGGCGAGGCGGGCCGGGAAGCCGCCGGTGGCGATCGGACCCCAGGCGTCGATGGTGACCCGGATCAGCGACTTGCCCTGACGCACCATGGCCGCCCGGTAGTCGTCCCAGTCCGGGTGCTCGCCGGAGATGCTGCGGAAGTACTCGACCAGCGGCTCCAGCGCCTCGGGCAGGTCCAGCACCTCGGCGGTGCCGTCGAGCTGCACCCAGGGGCCGTTCCAGTCGTCGGAGAGCACGCAGGCCGAGACCCGGGGGTCGCGGCGGATGTTGGTCACCTTCGCCCGCTCGGGGTAGGTGGACACGACCAGCCTGCCCTCGCCGTCGATGCCGGCGGAGACCGGGGAGGACTGCGGGCGGCCGTCGGCCCGGGTGGTCATCAGCACCACCCGGTGTCGCGGGCGGAGGAAGTCGAGCAGGGCGTCCCGGTCGACCCGGGTGTTCTTCGCGATGCTTGGCGCCATCTCTCGTTCCTACCAGGGCGGCGGCGGGTCCGGGGGCGGTGGGGGTCAGCGGGGGCGGGCAGCGGTGGGTGGCACCGCCTGGCTGGGCACGCGAGGTCGCCCGGCCGGGCGCCAGGCCCGGCCGTTGGCGTAGATCACCCGAAAGCCGAGGTACGAGGCGAGTGGCGCCCAGTGCGCCGAGCCCATCCGCAGTTCGGCGGCGTTGTGCCGCTGCCCGTTGGCCAGCACGTCGAGCAGGACGGTTTCGAAGGCGGCCGATTCGACCCAGTCGACGTCCCGGGTAAAGCCGCAGATCAGCGCCGCGCCGGTGACCTCCAGGAACTCGCGCAGCACCGCGTCCGACGCGCGCAGCACGGAGCAGCTGCCGAAGTAGAGCCTGCGCCCCTCGCAGCGGCCGGCCATCAGCTCGGCCACCTCGTTCAGCTCCACGGACTGCCAGTCGGTGAGGCAGAGGCGACTCGGCTCGCCGTGCATGGCGAAGAAGCCGACGCGGTGGTCGGCGTACTGCTTGAGCAGCCAGCGGTCCAGGAAGTAGAACAACTCGTCGCGGGTGGCCGCGTCCTTGTGGATGAACCGGATCTTGCCCAGCCGCTCCAGCAGTTCGAGGGTGGGCAGCACGGAGCCGCGTTCGTTGAGGTCGCGGTGCCACTGACCCTCGACACAGAAGACGCCACCGCGTGCCACGTGCACCTCCGCCCGTCCGCCGCCCGAGGCTGACGTTACCGGCTGCTCGTCGGCGAGGAACATCACCCTGGGTGTGGCTGATTGCGACGTTCGGTGCAGTTCTCGCGCTACCTGCGCGATCGGGGGAAATGGCTGTTTCACAAATCAGCCGAATTCACAGGCGACGCCCAGGAACGGGCGATTCGTGAGGACAATTCTCGTTATTGCCGCCAAGCGCCCTGATCAGTGCGAGGGTGGAAATCACGGGACGTCCCGGTCGATGTCCCAGAGCCCACCCCATTCGCTCTCCTATCGGGAGGACTTCTGTGCGCGTAAACACCTTGAAGCGAGTCGCAGTCGCTTTCGCCCTGGCACTGCCCGGGGCAGCGATCGCCGCGGTGGTCGCCGCGCCGGCAGCGTACGCGGACGGCTGCTACACCTGGAACCGCAACCTGTACCAGGGACGCTCGGGCGACGACGTCCGTCAGTTGCAGATCCGCGTCGCCGGCTGGGCCGGCTCCCGGGACATCGTGGAGAACGACGGCCGCTACGGACCAAAGACCGCCGCCGCGGTGAAGCGGTTCCAGCAGGCGTACGGGCTACGCGCCGACGGCATCGCCGGCCCGCAGACCTACGCCAAGCTGTACCAACTCCAGGACAACGACTGCACCCCCGCGCACTTCAGCTACGGCGAGCTGGACAACGGGTGCGGCGGCAGCGGCTGGAGCGGCGGCCCCCTGTCGGCGGCCCAGACGAAGCAGAACGCGCTGCGCACCATGTGGAAGCTGGAGGCGCTGCGCAAGAGCCTCGGCGACAAGCCGCTGAACGTGTCGAGCGGTTACCGCAGCCGCGCCTGCAACAACCAGGTCGGCGGCGCGTCGGACAGTCAGCACCTGTACGGCAACGCGGCCGACGTCACCTCACGGACGTCGTCGCTGTGCCGGGTGGCGAAGGACGCCCGTAACCACGGCTTCAGCGGGATCTACGGGCCGGGCTACCCCGATCACGACGACCACGTGCACGTCGACTCACGGCGCGAGAACAACAGCGACAACAGCTCGAACACGACGAGCTGGTCCGCGCCGGACTGCGGGATCGGCGGCTGACGACTGGACCAGCCGGTCGGCGTGACGTCGGCCCGGCGCGGGTGGGGAACCCCGCGTCGGGCCGGCGTCGTGTCGTCCCCTAAAGGGCGGCTCGGGGTAGGCCGTTCAGCTCGCCCGGGGCCAGCGCGGCGCGGTGACACCGGGAGCCGCCGGTCGGCCGGCAGCGGCAGCAGGTCGTACCCCCGTGGGGGTGACCCGCGCGGCCTGGTGCCGCGCCGGCAGTCCGGCCCGGCCGGGTGGCGGCGCCGCGTGGCCGGCGGTCGTCGCCGGCCGGACGCCGGTCGGCCGCGCGGACGACGGCCCGGTCGCGGTGAACGGGAAGGGCACGTGCACGAACGGGTTGCCGTGCCGGATCAGCGCCTCGATCTGCCGCTCGTTGAGCCCGTGTGTCTCCAGGACCCGCCGCCCCCACCGATGCAGGCGGCACGGATAGGAAGCGCCGTCGTTGCGGCACAGCGGCCCGGTCGGCCACTCCTCGGCGGTGTGCACGACCACCGCCCGGACCGCGAGCCGGACATCCTCGGGGGTCAGTGGCGCCGGCATTGGCACCTCACCCAGCACCTGGTCGATGGGATCCGTCGACTGCTCACCAACTCGCACGGCAGGCCTCCCGCAGTTCGGCAGCGGTACGGCGGACCCACCGCACCGACATCCTCGGGCAGTGGTACGGCCGGCATCGGACGAAAGTTCAATCCCGGTACGCGCTGAGCAGATCCTCTGGCGACAGCACGTGGATTCCGTCGACGGCGGTGCCGCTGCGCGACACGGCAACGGTCGGCACCGATTCGTCCGCTCCGGGCAGCCGGGACCGGTGCAGAAGCAGTCTGCCCAGGTCATGGGCATCGAAGGGGCGGTTCTCCTGCCACTTCACCGAGCCGACGAAGCAGATGCGCTGAGCGACCGGCCCACGATCGGCACCGACGATGTCGATCTCGGGGTCGTTCGTACGGGTCCAGTAGCCGCCGATCACCGATGCTTCGGCCGGCAGCGTGCCTCCGGGCAGCCGGCGCATCGTCTCGCGGACGACAGGTTCGATCGCCCGACCTCGCCAGGACGTCCACGATCGCAGAATCCGCTCCAAGGTCAGGTCACCTCGCCCACGCTCGATCTCGGCCAGGTGGGGCCCCAGGAACGACAGCCAGAAACGCAGGTACGGATCAGCCACCGCATACCTCGTCTCCCGCGACGGCTTGGTCGACAGCGGGACGGCGACCTCCACGGCCCGCTTCTGGGTCAGCAGACCCAGGGCGCGGTTCAGGGACGCCTGCGGTAGATCCCCCGCCGCGCGGGAGATCAGCGTGAAGGTCCGCTCACCGGTGCCGATGGCTCGCAGCACCAGGCCCGCCTGGGACTGGGGTGGGAACTCCGCCGCGAGCGCGCGTTCGCCGCTGACCAGCAGGGCCGAGGTCGGGTCGCGTACCGCGTCGGCCAGATATTCGTGCACCGACGCGCCGGTCGGCCACTCGTCGAGGATCAGCGGCAGACCGCCGGACACCAGATAGGCGTCGAACGCGTCGGCGGCGGCCAGATCGAGCATGTCGCGGACGTCGGCCGGGCTCAGCGGAGGGATGACCATCTCGGTGGCCCGCTGGTGGAACGGCCGACCATAGTCGTTCAGGGCTTCCATCATGGCCAGGTCCGAGCCGACGCAGATCAGCAGGACCGGCCGCCGGGACAGCTCGCGATCGAAGACCTTCTGGAGCGTGCCCTCGAAGCCCGGATCGCTCGCGATGAGATACGGCATCTCGTCCAGGACGACGACGCTCGGCCGGTCGGTCGGCAGCGCGGCGGCGAGGAGGGTGAGCGCGGCGTCCCAGGTCCGTGGATGCTGCTCGCTCAACAGGTGCGCTCCGGGCAACGTGGAGGCGGCCGCCGCTTCCACGAAGAGGGCGAGATCGGCCGCGGCGGTCGGCTGCGCGGAGGCGGTGAAGAAGAGGTGTGGGACCTCAGCTCGCTCGACGAACTCCTCCACGAGCCGGGACTTGCCGACCCGTCGGCGACCGCGCATGAGCAGGGCGCGACCCGGGCGACCAGCCCGGCCGCCTCGCTGCACACGGGAGAGCATGCCGCTCAGGAGGTCGAGTTCCCGGTCCCTCCCCACAAAGCCGTCCACGATCACCCCTGATACTGCCAACGATGGAACAACCAGAAATGAGTGTAACCTCATCCGTGTTGTTCAGACGAGGTCGGCGTCGTGCACGAGCAGGGCCACCTGGACCCGGTTGTTGAGGTCGAGTCGGGTCAGCAGGCGGGAGACGTACGCCTTCACCGTCGCCACGCTCATGAACAACTCCCCCGCGATCTCCGCGTTGGTGCGGCCCCGACCGAGGGCGATGGCGACCTGCCGCTCCCGTTCGCTGAGCCCACCGAGCAGGCGCAGCGCCCGCTCCTGACGCGGATCGGGGCCGGGCAGACCCGGATTGGCGGCGGTCACGTGCTTGATCAGCGTGCGGGTCACCGTCGGAGAGAGCATCGCCTCGCCCGCGGCGACACGGCGTACCGCGTGCACGATGTCCGCCGGCGGGGTGTCCTTGAGCAGGAAACCGGCCGCGCCCGCGCGCAGTGCCCGCAGCACCTGCTCGTCGGCGTCGAAGGTGGTGAGCACCAACACCTCGGGCGGGTGCGGTTGCGTGCGCAGCGCCTCGGTGGCGGCCAGCCCGTCCACCCGGGGCATCCGGATGTCCATCAACACCACGTCGGGGGCGTACGCGGCGACCGCAGCGGGCACCTCGCCGCCGTCGGCCGCCTCGCCCACCACCAAAAGGTCCGGCAGGCCGCCGAGGATCATCGAGAGCCCCGCCCGGACCAGCGCGTCGTCGTCCACGATCAGCACCCGTACCGGCTCCGCCCCGCCGGCCGGGCCGGACCCGTCGCGGGCGCCGCGCACGTCAGGAGAGCCAGGCCCGCCGGCCGGCCCGGTCACGCCGGCCACGGCAGCCAGGCTGCCAGCCGGAAGTCGCCGGTGTCGTCCCGACCGTAGGCGAGTCGCCCGCCGGCCAGGGTGACCCGTTCGCTGATGCCGACCAGGCCGGTGCCCGCGCCCGGAAGTGTGCCGCCGACCGGAGCGCCCACCGGCCACCGGTTGGCGATCGCCACGGTCAGCCCGGTGCCCGGCCCGCCCGCGACGTCCACGGTGACGGCCGCGCCGGCCGCGTGCTTGCGGGCGTTGGTCAACCCCTCCTGGACGATCCGGTACGCGGCCCGCCCCAGCGCCGCTGGCACCTCCTCCGGCCGGGCGACGCTGTCGCTGACGTTGACCCGCACCCCGGCCGTCCGCGACTCGTCCACCAGGGCCGGCAGGTCGGCGAGGGTGGGCTGCGGCGGCTCGGGCGCGTCGCCGGTGGCGTCGCCCTCGGCCCGGAGCACCCCGATGACCTCCCGCAGGTCCTGCAGGGCGGCGTGCGCGCTGGCTCGGATCACCCCGGCCGCCCGCCCGACCTCGTCGGCCGACGCGTCGGGGCGGAACTCCAGCGCGCCCGCGTGCAGGCTGAGCAGGGAGATCCGGTGGGCCAGCACGTCGTGCATCTCCCGGGCGATGCGGGTGCGTTCGAGGTGGCGGGCCTGGGCGACCCGCAACTGCTGCTCGGCCTCGGCACGCTCGGCGCGCTCGCGCAGCGACACGATCAACTGCCGCCGGGCCCGCACGAACATCCCCCAGGCCAGCACGGCGAACGTGATCACCACGCCCCACGACACGGTGGCCCAGTACGGCCAGCTCGGATCCGGGCGTGCCCAACTGAAGATCAGGTTGGTAACGAGGCCGGCACCGGTTAACGCGATCGCGACGGCGGTGCGGCGGTGCACCACGACGGTGAAGTACAGAATCAGCAGCGGGACGGCAGCGGCCAACGAGAAGGCGCTCAGCGGCAGGGTGGCCACCGCCAACCCGAGCGGCCACCGTCGCCGCACCCAGAGCAGCCCGCAGGAGGCCAGCCCGAGCAGCGCGTCCACGCCGGCCATCCAGTCGTGCGGCAGCGGGATCGCCGTCTCCGGAGCGGGCGACAGGGCGTCCACGGTGGCGAACAACACCCAGAGCAGCCCAGCCAGGAACGCAAGGCTGTCCACGATCCAGTCGCGGGTGGTGCGGCGCGGGTGTGCCCGGTCACGTTCGCCCGGCACGACCAGCTCCCCTGGCAGCAGCCAGGGGTGTTCCGGGACGGCGAGGCTGGTCACGCGCCCATGCTAGGCAGCAACGGGCACCGGCAACCAGCTACCAAAGTATCGTCCGGAGCGTCGACCAAGGTCGACGCGACGCCGACCGGTGGCCGCAGCGGATGACCGGACGGCGCGGGCAGGCTCGACCGCATGATCAGCGTGGAGAACCTCACCAAGCGGTACGGGCCGCACCCGGCGGTGGACGACGTGTCGTTCCAGTGCGAGCCGGGCACCGTCACCGGCTTCCTCGGCCCCAACGGCGCCGGCAAGTCGACAACCATGCGCATGATCTGCGGGCTGACCACACCGACCGCCGGTCGCGCCACCGTCTCCGGACACCCCTACCGGGAGCTGCCCAACCCGGGACGGGAGGTCGGCGTGCTGCTGGACGCCTCCGCCCAGCACGCCGGGCGCACGGGCCGCGAGGCGTTGACGCTGTCCGCGTACACCCTGGGTCTGGACAAGCGCGAGGTCGCCGCGAAGCTCGACCTGGTCGGGTTGAACGCGGTGGCGGCGAAGCGTCGGGTACGGGCGTACTCGCTGGGCATGCGCCAGCGGCTCGGCCTGGCGCAGGCGCTGCTCGGTGACCCCCGGGTGTTGATCCTCGACGAGCCGGCGAACGGCCTGGACCCGGAGGGGATCTTCTGGATGCGGGGTCTGCTGCGCGACTTCGCCGACCGGGGCGGCACGGTGCTGCTCTCCTCCCACCTGCTCCGCGAGGTGGAGGCGGTCGCGGACCGGCTGGTGGTGATCGGGGGTGGCCGGATCGTGGCCCAGGGCAGCAAGGACGAGTTGCTGGCCGGTGGCGGCACGGTGGTGCGGGCGCGCGACGACGTGGCGCTGCGTCGGGCGCTGGAGGCGGCCGACCTGACCGCCGCCGACAGCGCCGACGGCCTGCTCGTGCAGGCGGACGCCGAGACGGTCGGCCAGGCCGCGTCCGACGCCGGAGTCGCGCTGACCGAGCTGCGCCCGGCCGGCAGCGGCGGCCTCGAACAGCTCTTCCTCACCCTGACCGCCGGCGAATCCACCAGAGAGGCCGTCCGATGACCACCACCACCGCGCCCACCGCCGGCGCCGTCGCGCCCCGGCACCATTCCCCGGTACGCCGACCGTCACTGCTCCGGCTCACCGCCGTGGAACTGCGCAAGCTCGTCGACACCCGGGCCGGCCGCTGGTTGCTGATCACCATCGGCCTCGTCGTCGTCGCGGTCGTCACCCTCCTGCTGATCTACGCGGAGGACGCCGAACAGACCTTCGGCACCTTCTTCGTGACCTCGCTGCTGCCCGCCAACGTGCTCCTGCCGGTGCTGGGCATCCTGTCGATCACCAGCGAGTGGTCGCAGCGCACCGCCCTCACCACGTACGCGCTGGTGCCCCGGCGGGAACGGGTGGTGGCCGCGAAGCTGATCGCGGTGGTGCTGGCCGCGGTCGCCTCTGTGCTGGTCGCCGTCGCCGTCGCCAGCGTCGGGACGCTCGTGGCGTCGGCCACGGGCGGTGCGGGCACCTGGCAGGTCGGCGCGACGCTGATCGTCAACGGGGTGATCGTCCAGGTGGCCGTGGTGCTGATGGGTGCCGCCTTCGGCCTGCTGCTGCTCAACACGCCGTTGGCGATCGTCGGCTACCTGCTGCTGCCGACGCTCTGGTCGGTGCTCGGCGAGATGGTCCGGCCCCTGCGCGGTCCGGCCGAGTGGCTGGACACCAGCCGGACCATGGAGCCGTTGTTCAGCAGCGATGCGCTCACCGGTGGACAGTGGGGGCGGCTGGCGGTGTCCCTGCTCGTCTGGATGGTCCTTCCGTTGGCCGCCGGCCTGGTCCGGACGCTGCACCGCGAGGTGTCCTGACCATGGACGCGGCCGACTGTCGCCCCCACACGGTGGTCACCGGTGGTCCGCTGGAACTGGTCGTCCTGTGGGGTGGCTTCCCGCTGCTCGGCGCGGGCGCCGGTTGGCTCCTCGCGGCGTCGACGGGGTGGCTGGCCCGGTTGTCGTGGGTACCGTTCGGCGACCTCGTCAGGTGGTTGGACCGGCTGCCCGAGCCGCAGGCGACCCTCGGCGCGATCGCCGTGGGCGTCCTCGCCGGCCTGGTCGTCGCCGGCGTCGGCACCGCCGAACGGCTGATCGTCACCGTGGACGGGGTGCAGGTCCGGCTGCGCCGCGCCGACCAGATCCGCACCGCCGCGCGGGCCGACACCCGGGTGGTCTTCCTGGCCGACAAGCACCTGGTGCTGCTCGACGGCCACGGCGCGGAACTCCTGCGGGAGTCGACGGACCTGCCGGCGGTCCAGTTGGCGGAGGCGTTCCACGCGCACGGCTGGGCCTGGGCGGACGACGACCCGCACCGGTCCGCGTACCGGCTGTGGGTGCCCGACCTGCCCGGCCTACCGGCCGGCGCGGACGCGCTGCTGCGCGCCCGCGACCGGGCTCTCGGACGGGACCGCCGCGACGACGTGCGGGAACTGCGCCGTGAACTCGGCCGGCTCGGGGTGGTGCTGCGCGACGAGGGTGGACGCCAGTACTGGCGGACCGTCGCCCCCAAAGCGGGACAGCCGACTTCGGCCGAGCGGGAGCCCGAGGGCAGGTAGCGTCAGTCCCAGGAGATCCTGGGAGCGCACGATGACCGAGCAGCAGCCGTACCGGGTGGTGTCCCGACACCCCGGCTTCGAGTTGCGTCGTTACCCGGCCCACCTGGTGGCCGAGATGCAGGTCCAGGCGTCGTTCACCCGGGCGCCGATCGAGGCGTTCCGGCCGCTGGCCGCGTACGTCGGTGGCGCCAACCGGGCCCGGCACCCCGTCGGGTCCGGCGTGCCGGCGACGTCGACGGCCAGCGACTCGGAGAAGATCGCGATGACCGTGCCGGTCGTCCAGATCGAGGGCGAGCGGCCGGGCGCGTACCTGATCCAGTTCGTCCTGCCGGCCACCGTCACCACCGCGACGGTGCCCGAGCCGGTGGACGCCCGGGTGCGGATCCGTGCGGTCGGGGCCCAACTGGCGGCGGCCGTGCGCTTCTCCGGTCGGTGGACGGAGCAGGCGTTCAGCCGGCGGGCCACCCTGCTCGGCCGGTCGGTGACCGCCGCCGGGCTGCAACCCACCGGGGCCATCCGGTACGCGCGCTTCGACCCGCCGTGGAAGCCATGGTTCCTGCGGCGCAACGAGGTCGTGCTG
Organism: Micromonospora sp. NPDC005172; assembly: GCF_040608555.1. Taxonomy (NCBI): domain Bacteria; kingdom Bacillati; phylum Actinomycetota; class Actinomycetes; order Micromonosporales; family Micromonosporaceae; genus Micromonospora; species Micromonospora sp. NPDC005172. The sequence goes on along the minus strand of NZ_JBEXIL010000012.1, from coordinate 9,840 downwards.
CCGGTCGTGGAGTGAACGGGCGGTGGCCCGGCAGGCGGTCATCCGACCGTGCCGAGCGGGGACCGCGCGGGGCGGTGCCGCAGTGCCCGCCACGTCGGCAGCACGCTCGCGAGGACGGCCAGCAGCAGGCACAGCCCCACCACCGCGCCGACGACCGTCCACGGCACCACCAGGTCGACGGGTGCGCCCACCTGCTCGGCGAGGCCGGCACGGATGCTGAGCAGACCGACGAGCGCGACCGTCCCACCGAGCAGCGCGCCGATCAGCACCACCAGGGCGGATTCCGCCGTGACCAGCCAGACGACCTGCCTCCGGGTCGCCCCGGCCAGCCGGATCAGCCGCAGGTCCGCGGCCCGACCGGCGGCGGCCAGCAGCAACGTGTTGGCGACCGCGATGGCCCCGTAGCCGGCGGACACCCCGATGAGCAGCAACGTGAACAGCCACACCAGGCGTTCCTCGGCGGCGTCCGCCTCGGCAGCCCAGGTGGCGACGTCGACGACCCGCCCACCGACGGGTGGTCCGATCCGGTCCCGGACGTACACCGTGGACGTCAGGGCCGACGGGTCGTGCGCCCGCACCACCGCCCGGGGCACCAGCAGGTCACCGGGGAGCGAGCCGTCGGTGACCACGGCGACGACGCGTAGCGACACCGTCCTGCCGTCGGCGAAGACCACCTCGTACGGTGCGGACGGGCGCAGGTTCGTCGCGGCGGTGACCACCACCGTGTCGTCGCCCCGCAGGTCGTCCAGCGAACCGGCGACGACGGTGAGCACCCGGTTCGCGGCGGCGAAGCCCACCGGGTCCACGCCGAGAGCGGTGAGTGGACGGTTCGCCGGCAGCGCCCGGGGGTCGGTGCGGTAGACCGTGGTCGGCAGGAGGGCGGTCCCGCCGGTCTCGGCGACTGCCGCGTCCGACAGACCCGGTCCCCGCTCGGGCACGACGATCCAACCGGCGTTCACGTTGTCCGCCCGACCTGCCGCGTACGCGGCGGTCGTGGTGCGCACCATCCCGGACACCAGCACCGCGAACGCGACGGTGAGCAGAACCGGCGCGGCGATGGAGGCGGTCCGTCGGGTGGCGGTCAACGCCCCGCCCCGGACCAGCATCCCGATCGCGCCCCCGGGCCGCCGCACCGGTGACCGCAGCAGCCGTACGACCGGCCCGACCACCGCCGGCGCGAGCACTGTGGCACCGGCCACCAGGGCCATTACCGCGTAGAGGGCGTACTGCGCGGCGATCCGGGCCTCGTCGGCCGTCGCCGTTCCGACGCTGAGCGCGAACCCGGCCGCGACCAGGAGCACACCGGTGGCGACCCGCACCCGCCCGATCGGCCGCTGCTCCACCGCGGCCTCGCGCAACGCCTCCAGCGGGCGGACCCGTGCCGCCCGTCGGGACGCCGACCAGACGGCCAGCAGCGCGATCACCGGTCCGGCGACGAGCGAGACCGCAACCGGCCAGAGGCTGTAGCGGACCGCGAAGGTCGCCGGCTCCAGACCGGCGTCGACCAGCAGCCGACCCAACGCCGGGGCGAGCGCCGCGCCGACCAGCAGGCCGACGACTCCACCGCCGGCCCCGACGGCGAGCGCCTCGGCGTACACCAGGCGGCGGACCTGACGCCCGGTGGCGCCCACGGCGCGGAGGAGACCCAGCTCGCGGCGGCGCTGCGCGACGGTGAACGCGAAGGTGGAGGCGACCACGAACACCGTGACGAAGCCGGCGAGGGCCGCCGTGGCGGTGAGCACCTGCATGCCGATCCACCGGGTGCGGGCGTCACCACGAGGCTCCAACGCGCCACGCGCGTCGCCGGTCAGCACCCGTCCATCGCCGCCGACGACACCACGCGCCGCCAGGGCGACCTGTTCCGGGTCGGCGTCGGGCGCGAGCAGCAGACCGATCGCCCGGACGCCGGGCGCGAGCACGGCGGCCACCTCGTCCGCGACGTGGACGCCGGGTGCGGCGACCAGACCGCGCACGGTGTACGGCTCCGGACCCGAGGCGGTGAGGAGGGTGATCGACGCGCCGACCGGCAGCCCGAGCGCACGGTCGACGGCCACCTCGCCGGCCCTGCGGGGCGGACCGCCGGCCGTGGTGCGCAGTCCACCGAGCTGGGCGCTGGACCACCCGTGCCCCTGGTGGGCGTCCTCGCGCCGACTGTCGACGGCCACGGGGTGACCGTCGACGAGCGGCTGGGCGTAGAAGGTCCGGTCCGGAACGGCCGCCACGACGCCCGGCAACTCGGTCAGCTTGCCGACGAGGTCCGCCGCGACCTCGGCGGACCAGGGGCGGGTCGGCACGAACGAGTCGGGAGAGGCGCCCGCCTCCGGGCTCTGCACCACCACCGCCGCCCGCGCCAGCCGGTCCGGCACCTGCGGCCGGCCGGAGGCGAGCAGCAGGGTCGCCGCCGCGACCAGCGCGACCCCGAGAGCGACGGCCACGAACGCGCTGGCCGAACGCCGGACGCTCACCACGACGGCTCCCCGACGGTCTCCCGCTCGGCGATCCGGGCGGCGACGACGGCGGCGGTGATCCCGTCGGTCAACTCGTGGACCACGCGCCCGTCGGCGAGCAGGAGGACCCGGTCGGCGTACGCGGCCGCGCCCGGATCGTGGGTCACCATCACCACGGTCTGCCCGTGGTCGTCGACAAGCGCGCGCAGCAGCCGGAGCACATGACGCGACGCCCCGCTGTCCAGCGCGCCGGTCGGCTCGTCGGCGAAGAGCACCGCCGGACGGGTGATCAACGCTCGGGCCACGGCGACGCGCTGCTGCTCGCCACCGGACAGCTCACTCGGCCGGTGCCCGGCCCGGTCGGCCAGTCCGACGGCGGCGAGCGCGGCGGCCACGTCCCCGGCCGGTGGACGGCGACCGGCAAGGCGGGACGGCAACTCCACGTTCTGCGCGGCGGTCAGTGTGGACACCAGGTTGAACGCCTGGAACACGAAGCCGATCCGGTCCCGCCGCAGTCGGGTCAGCTCGTCCTCGCCGAGGTCGTCCAGTCGGACACCGTCGATCGTGACGGTCCCCTCGGTCGGGGTGTCCAACCCGGCCGCGCAGTGCAGCAGGGTGGACTTCCCCGAGCCGGACGGGCCCATCACCGCCGTGAACGTACCGCTCGCGAAGCTGGTCGTCACGCCGTCGAGCGCCGTCACCGGCCGTCCCGGGGTGCCGTACACCGCGCGTAGTCCCGTCAGGGTCACCGTGTCTGTGGTCATGGCCGTCACAGTGCCGCTTCCGGCCGGTGTCAGGCGTCGTGCCAGCGCGGACACTCTCTCGCCCGCCCCTGGGCGGACCTCGGGAGCGGGAGGCGACCCGGAGTCGTACCCGGGGATGACGGCCCACGGGTGGACGCGCCCGCCGCCGCTTGTCGATAGCGTTCGTGGCGTGATCGCTCACCTGCTGTCCCGGCGACTGCGGCCGGCGGACCTGTACGTCGTGGACGCCGTCCTGGCTGCGGCGGTCGGCGGGCTGCTCTGCCCGTACGCGGCGTTGGAGTCGCCGCTGCACGGCGGCGTCCGCGAGCCACTCTGGATTTCCGTGCTGGTCGGAATGGCCCTCGGGCTGCCGTTGGCCGTCCGGCGACGCTGGCCGGTCGCCGTCGCCGCCGTCATCAGCGCGGTCACCACCGTCGCCCTGATCACCGGCGTGATCCCCAACTTCGCCGCTGCCGCGCCGGCCCTCGCCATCGGCCTGTCCTTCTACACGGTGGCGGTGTCGACGACCACGCGCCGATCGATGCTCAGCGCCGCCGCCTGCCTCGCCCTGGTGAGCGTCGCGCTGGTGGTGACCGCGGGTGACCTCTGGTCGCGGACCGGGGCAGTCGTCTACGCCCTCGTCATGATCGCGCCGGCCTGGCTGATCGGCTGGCTGGTCCGGGAGCGGCGTGCCCTGGCCGCCCGGCAGAGTGACCACCTGGTCCGTCAGGCGGCCACCGAGGAACGCCTGCGGGTGGCCCGCGAGCTGCACGACGTGGTGGCCCACACGCTGAGCCTCATCGTGGTGAAGGCCGCCGTCGCCAACCACGTCGCCGAGGCCGACCCTCGGGAGGCGGGTGCCGCCCTACGGGTGATCGAGGAGACCGGCCGTGGCGCGTTGACCGACGTACGTCGGGTCCTCGGCGTCCTGCGCGACGGCACCCCGTACGCCCCGACGCCGGGGTTGGACGAGCTGCCGGTGCTCGCCGAGCAGGCGGCGATCGGCGGCGTCGACGTACGGCTCGACGTACGGCGGGAGGAGCCGGCCGCCACGGTGCCGGAGTCGGTGGGCCTCGCGGTCTACCGGATCGTGCAGGAGGCGGTGACCAACGTGGTGAAGCACGCCGCTCCGGCCGCCTGCCTTGCCACGGTGACCGTCCTGCCCACCGAGGTGCGGGTGGAGGTGACCGACGACGGCCGGCGACCGGTGTCGACGGTCGGCGAGGGGCACGGGTTGATCGGCATGCGGGAACGGGTGGCGCTGCACGGCGGGGAGTTCCGGGCCGGTCCCCGCTCCGACGGTGGCTTCGCGGTGAGCGCCAGCCTGCCCTACCGGGTGGCCGCGTGATCCGCGTGCTGATCGCCGACGACCAGGCGCTGCTGCGCGGGAGCTTCCGGTTGCTGGTGGACCTCAGCGGGGACTGCACCACCGTCGCCGAGGCGGGCAACGGGGTGGAGGCCGTGGCGTTGGCCGGGCAGCACCGGCCGGACGTGGTGCTGATGGACGTCCGGATGCCGGAGATGGACGGCATCGAGGCGACGCGTCGGATCTGCGCCGACCCGGCCACGGCCGGCAGCCGGGTCATCATCCTGACCACGTTCGACCTCGACGAGTACGTCTACGGGGCGCTGCGCGCCGGTGCCAGCGGATTCCTGCTCAAGGACACCCCGCCGGCGGACCTGTTGGCCGGAATCCGGGTGGTCGCCGCCGGTGAGGGGCTGCTCGCGCCGACGGTGACCCGCCGGCTGATCGACGAGTTCGCCCGGCGGCCGGAGCCGAGCCGACCCCTGCCCCGACAACTCGACGGGGTGACCGAACGGGAACGGGAGGTGCTCACGCTGATCGGCCGTGGTTTGTCCAACACCGAGCTGGCGGGGCATCTCAACCTCAGCCAGGCCACGGTCAAGACCCACATCGGGCGGTTGTTGACGAAGTTGGCGGTGCGCGACCGCGCGCAACTGGTCATCGTCGCGTACGAGACGGGACTGGTAGGGCCGGGCGGCCTACGCTGAGCCGGTCGGCCGTACACCCAGGAGGAGCCATGACCCGGTACGTCGCCCTGCTGCGGGGGGTCAACGTCGGCAGCACCGCCTCGCGATGGCCGACCTGCGCCGGATCGTCACCGACCTCGGGCACGACGACGTCACGACGTACCTGCAGAGCGGCAACGTGGTCTTCGGCAGCAGTGTGCGCGACGCGGAGAAGCTGGCCGCCGGCATCGAGCGGGCGCTCACCGACGAGCTGGGGCTCACCGTGCCGGTGCTGGTGCGCAGCGGCCGGGAGTTGGCGGCGGTGGCGGGCGGCAACCCGTACGCCGAGATCGACGACGACCCGAAGCGGCTGCTGGTGGCCTTCCTCGCGGTAGCGCCGAAGAAGTCCCTGGCCGACGCGCTCACCGTGCCCGGTGGTGAGAACGCGGCGTTCACGGTGACCGGCCGCGAGGTCTTCCTGCACTTCCCCGACGGTGGCTACGGCCGGACGAAGTTCACCAACGCGTACCTGGAGAAGAAGCTCGGCGTGGTGGGCACCACCCGCAACTGGAAATCGGTGCGCACCCTGGCGGAGCTGGCGGCCGGCTGACCGGGCGGGCGCGGACGCCCGCCCGGGACCGGTCAGAAGTGGTACGCGGTCTCGTACTCGGGCACCAGCACCCGGCTGCGGGGCGAGATCCGACGCACCGCCGCGATCATGTCGTCGAGGCGGGCGCGGTCGGCCGGCGCGACGACCGGCGGGTTCCGCAGCGGCGTCTCGAAGTTGTCCCAGTGCACCGGCACCACGACCTTCGGGTAGTCCAGACCGGCCAGCAGCCGGGGCAGGTAGTCGGCGGTGGTGGTGGCGCTCTGCATGGCCACCATCGCCACGTCCGGCGCCAGGCCGGTGAGGTTGCGCTCGGCGACGTCGCTGGCCCCGGTGAGGTAGACCGACGGGCCGCCCTCGACCCGCAGCAGGTAGCCCAGCGTGTCGCCCTCCGGCAGGTCCGCGATGGTCGCCGGCTGCGCCGGCTGGCTCACCCGCACCCCGGGAAAGGCCACCGAGTACGACGCGTTGCGGCTGTGCAGCGAGCCGACCACCTCGACGGTGTGGTCGCCGAAGTCGAGCACCTCCCCGCCCCTGACGGCGCTGAGCTGCGCCGACGGCACCCCGTAGGCCAACCCGAGGTGGTACGCGGTGAGCGTGCCGAACACCCGCGCGCCGGTACGCCCGGCGATGTACGGCACGTCCATGAAGTGGTCCCAGTGGGTGTGCGTGACCAGGACGGTCGTGGCCTTGTCGACGCGCGGGTCGATCACGTCGGTGCGCACGGCCAACGGGGTGTCCGTCTTGAAGGCGCCGGCGAACAGGCCGGCGTCGATCCGGCTGAGGAACGGGTCGACCAGGATGGTCCGGTCGGCGATGTCGATGCGCCAGCCGGCCGTACCCCACCAGCGGAAGCTGACCGCGCCCCTTGGACGGCCGGTCGGCGTGGGTGCGGCGGGCGGAGGCGCGGCCTGGGCAGGGGTGGTCGAGGCGGCGAGGCCACCGGCGGAGACCAGGGCGGTGGTGGCTGCGGCGTCGCGCAGGAAGCGACGGCGGTCGAGGTTGGGCATGTGGAGCTGCTCCCCGTGTTCGGGTGATCGGTCGAGACGAGCCAACCAGCACCGCCACGCTCCGGTCCAAGATCGAAAGCGCTCACCACCGATACGTCACCGCATATCGAGCCTGCTCAGCGCAGGTTTCCACCGCCGGAGGTCGCGGGAAACTCAGTCGCCGCGCAAGGCCTCAACGGCCGTGCGGGCAGCCCGCCCGACGGCCAGGTCCACGTCGATCCGGCGCGGGGCGAGATCGTCCGCGCGGGCGAAGACGGCGATTCCGTACCGGCCGCCGTCGGGGTATTCGGCGACTCCGGCCTCCAGGTGCAGCCCGGGCAGGGTGCCGGTCTTGCCGGACACCCGCACGGCGGGCGGGAAGCCGGCGGCCAGGCGGGTCCAGAAAAGCTGCCGGGCCATCCAGGCGCGGACCATCGCGCACGCCGACGCCGGCCCGGCCTCGTCCCGCCAGATGAGGCCGAGCAGCCGGGTGATGTCCCGCGCCGTGCTGGACGTGGTGCGCTGGGGGTCGAAGACCCGCATGGCCCGGACCCGGTCCGCCGGCAGGGTCGGGAAGATCCGCGCGAACTCCACCTCGGTACGCGCCCCCACGTCGGCGAGCATCATCTCGACCAGCTCCCGTGGGCCGCCGAGAACGCGGGTACGGCCGAGGCCCAGCTCGGCGGCGAGCATCGGCAGCAGGTCCGGGCCGACCCGGCGCAACAGCAGGTCGGCGGCCGTGTTGTCGCTCACCGACATGGCGAAGTACGCGAGGTCCCGCAACGACACCTCGGCGTCGTCGGCGCAGCCGGCCAGCCCCCAACCACCGAGCCGGTCGGCGGCGGTGACCAGGACGCGTTCGGTCGGGTCGACCTGGCCCGCCTCGACCTGCCGGGCGAACTCCAGCACCAGCAGGATCTTGAAGATCGACGCGATCACCACCTGCTCGTCGGCCCGCACACCGACCTCCCGGCCCGCCGCGTCCAGGTCCACGACGTGCAGGCTGGCGGTCACCCCGGCGTCGGCGAAGATGGCCTCGATCCGCTCCCCCACGTCCACCCCGGCACGGTATCCACTGGCGGTGCCCCGCCGCTGGCGTAGGGTCCGGCCGTGGACCTGCTCCGACATCTGCGGCACTTCGTGGTGGTCGCCCACGAGCTGCACTTCGGACGGGCCGCCGACCGTCTCGGGATGGCCCAGCCGCCGTTGAGCCAGTCGATCCAGCGGCTGGAACGGGAACTGGCCGTCGAACTGTTCGACCGCTCCCGCCGACAGGTGCGACTCACCACCGCCGGTGGTCTGCTGCTCGCCGAGGCGGAGGAACTCCTCGCCGGGGAGGGCCGGCTGCGCAACCTCATGGTCCAGGTCCGCGCGGGTGAGCTGGGCGTCCTGCGCGCCGGTGTGCCGCCGGAGACTCCCGCGGTGACGCTGCGGGCTCTGCTGGACCAGCTCGCCACCCGTGCGCCCGGCCTCGACCTGGAGCTGCACGAGCTGACCACCGCCGAGCAGGTGCGGATGCTCACCGAACGGAGCCTGGACGTGGGGCTCGTGCACCACCCGGTCGACACGGACGGGCTGCGCTTCGGCGCCCCTGTCGACGTACCGCTGGGGGTGCTGCTGCCGCGGACCTCGCCGCTGGCGCGCGGCCGGGAGGTACCGCTCGCCGCGCTCGCCGGCCTGGACCTGGTGGCCGCGCCCCGGGCCACCGCGCCGGGCTGGCACGACCACCTGCTCGCGGTGTGCCGGCGGCACGGGTGGCAGCCGACCCGGGTACGGCCCGCCCGCAACCCGGAGTTCCTGTTCGGGTTGGTGCTGGCCGGCGGTGGGGTCGCCGTGGAGCCGGCGACCCTGGCCCGCCGGGAACCCCGGATCGCCTGGCGACCGTTCGCCGACGCGTCGCTGACCAGACGCACCTCGGCGGTCTGGCCGCAGCGGTCGGCCCACCCGGCGGCGCCGATGGTCGGGCAGCTCGCCGCCGAGGTGCTGGCCACCGCCGAGCCGGCGCCACCCACGTCGCCGTCGGTGCCGGCGGCACGGCCCTGGCCGGTGCTGTTCGACACGACCGGGTGAACCGAATCGCCGTTGCGCTCGTCACTTCGCTTTGGGCGGTGAATCGTCCACCTGCCCGGGTATGGATAACGGATAACGAATACGCAAAGGAGCCGCAGTGGCACTCACGATTCCTGACATCAGCCTGAACGACGGCACCACGATCCCGCAGCTCGGCTTCGGGGTGTTCCAGATCGAGCCGAAGGACACCGCCGCGGCGGTGACCACGGCGCTCGAGGTGGGCTACCGGCACATCGACACCGCCGAGATGTACGGCAACGAGGCCGAGGTCGGCGAGGCCGTCCGCACGTCCGGCCTCGACCGCGGCTCGGTGTACGTGACGAGCAAGTTGAACAACGGTTTCCACCGCCCGGACGACGCCCGCAAGGCGTTCGACTCGACGCTGTCGGCGTTGAAGATGGACTACATCGACCTATTCCTGATCCACTGGCCGCTGCCGACCCTGTACGACGGCGACTACGTCTCGACGTGGAAGGTGCTGGAGGAGTTCCAGCGCGACGGTCGCGCCCGCTCGATCGGCGTGTCGAACTTCCAGGTGGCGCACCTGCAGCGGCTGGCCGACGAGGCGAGCGTGGTGCCGGCGGTCAACCAGATCGAGGCGCACCCGTACTTCACCAACGACGAGGTCCGCGCCTACGGTCGCGAGCACAACATCCTCACCGAGGCCTGGTCGCCCATCGCGCAGGGCAAGGTGCTCAACGACCCGACGGTGGTCGACATCGCCGGGCAGGTCGGCCGTACGCCGGCGCAGGTGGTGCTGCGGTGGCACGTGCAGCGCGGCGACATCATCTTCCCGAAGTCGACCACCCCGAAGCGGATCGAGGAGAACACCGGGATCTTCGACTTCGAGCTGGACGACGCGGCGATGGAGCGCATCACCGGGCTGGACAAGGGCGAGGCCGGGCGGCAGGGCCCGAACCCGGGTCGCCGGTGGCTCCACCGCGGAGGGCGCCGCCGTTCAACTGGCTGACTGCTCTGGCGCCAGTTCGCAGAGGTTCAACCTGAACAAGGCC